>JAYGDB010000091.1:0-27910 GCA_046583095.1 Myxococcota bacterium
CTCGGTCGAGAGCTGCGCGAGTTCGGCCTTGAGCGCGTTGAAGCGCTCGCGGGCCTCCCCCTCGAGCCCCACGCCCGCGTGCTTCGCCTCGCGCAGGAGATTCTCGACGATGCGATGCTGGGCCGACTCGAGCGTTGGCCACAGCCGGGACTCCGTCAGGGCGGTCAAGGCCCGAAAGATCGCGGGGCTCTGGCCCACGCGGAGACCGAAGGCGACCACCTCACCCTGCACGGCCTGCTGTGCCTCACGCAAGGCATCGCTGTTGCGAACGCTCATCAAGTGGCCAACCGAGGACCAGGGCCGCTCGAGCCGATCCCCGAAGCGCTCCAGGGGCTCCACCACGGCCTCCCAGGTCGCTTCGGCTCCCGCGCCCAGGGCCTCCTCCAACTGGTCGACCTGCTCGCCAAGTTCTCTCAGCAGCTGGCGGATCCCGGGCTCTACGTGCTCGGGTCGGATCCGATCCCAGGCGGGCAGCCCAGTCATCTCGAGCAGCGGATTGTCGTCTGTGTCGCTCACGCGCGTCCTCCGACCGCCGAGCTTACCCCACAGGTCAGAAGCGAAACGTCCAAGTGAGCTTGACGATCGGCTCGGTACGCCCGGCCCGCAGGCTGCCATCTTCCGCGAGGAAGCCCTGGTTCAAGACCAGGAAGAGATCGCTCCCCGGCGTCAGGGTCCAGCGGAGAATGCTCTGCAGGTTCATCTCGTTGCTGTCGTTGTCGTATTGGACCCGGTTGTTCCAGCTGAGATCCGGGGACAGTTGCAGCGCCACGCGCGCCGTCGCGATTCGAACCCTGAACGCGTCGCCGCAGACGCTCACCACGCTGTCGGAATTCTCGTTACAGAGCGAGCTGGGCGCCAGCGGCAACAGATCCCAGTAACGGGAGTGGCTGTAGCTCAGGGCGAAGAGGAGGTGGCGGACCGGCTCCCACTGAACACGCGAGATGAACCCGAGCCGCCAGCCATCGTAGTACTCGCCCCCGAACAACTCGAATCCACCCGAGACCCGACGCGACGCGCTCGCCTCGACTGCGACGCCCCCCGTGGGCGAGAAGTGCTTGCCCTCCGGCACCGCGACGTTGTCGAAGACACGGCGGTCGATCGGCTCGTCCTGAAAATCAGCCTGCGCGTAGAGGTAGAAACGGTCTCCGACGCGCGTGCGGATATCGAGGACGTTCAAGCGCATGAAAGACTCGGTCACGTGTTCGGGCCGGTCGCTCTCGGTCCCGATGAAACCGAAGATGCCGTGGTCGACGGTCTGAATCGATGTCTCAGGCCGCCAGCGATACCGCCAGCTGCCGCGGTAGCGGACGATGTTCTCTCGCCGGAGAAAACCGAGGGCGGGACGGAAGTCCGACTCGATGCGCTGAGCAACCAGGTGCCATTGGATCCGGTCATTGGGGTAGGAGAGCCGAATCCCGTAGGCGTTCTCGGAACCGGCATCTCGGTCGATGCCGTCATCGTAGGAGCCGCTGTGCTGATACCAGGCGCCGGCCTCGAGCACCTTGTCGCCGAAGACCTCGCTCGTCCGATAGTTGAAGTCCGTTCCCGCGAGCCAGTTGCCCCGATCGGCTTGTGGATCTCCGAAGGTGCCGATCACGCCCACTGTGGACTCGCCCCCCACATTGAGCTTGAGCCGCGTCACTGCCAGCGTCTTGGATCCGATGTCCGCGCCGCCGTACTCCTGCTTTGCCTGCTGCACCACGAGGGCACCGATGCTCAGAGGCCCGACTCGGCCCGTGAGCTTGCCGCCACCCCGAATCGGCACGGTCTCGCCCTCGGCACTCAGGCCGATCTTGCGCGAGAAGAAGGGTTGGGCGTCCTGCCCGACGCTCGAAAATTCAAAGATCCCCTCGTCCTGCAGGAAGAACTCGCGCTTCTCGGGAAAGAAGAGCGCAAAGCGAGACAGGTTGACCTTCACGTCGTCGATCGCCGTCTGCCCGAAGTCCGTATTCGAGGTAGCGGACGCGGTCAGGGACGGAGTGATCTTGTATCGGATGTCGCCGCTGGGTGTGACCCTCGTGTACCGACGGCGTTCGCTCTCGCCGGACAGTCTCGACGCATCGTAGACAGACGAGAGAGAGAGAGACGGAACGACATCCAACCCGATCCCCTGCCGAGCCCGAGCCATTCCCCGCAACAAGCCGATCTGAGCTGGGTCGCTGAACTTCTTGTTCTGATGTGAGTCGGCCCAGGTGTTTCGCTCCTGGCTGCCGCGGATACCCCGCATCAGGTTCATCCCCCAGGCATTGCCGCCCTCCCGGAAGTTCAGGGTCTTGAACGGGATCACGAATTCCGCCGTCCACCCTTGAGCGTCGATGCGCGTCTTGACGTTCCAGATGCCGTCCCAGTTGAGGAGAATATCCGCGTCCTCGATCAGGGCATCGACTCGCGCGCCGAGCGGATTGGTTGCAAAGAAGTAACCGTTGCGGTGGTCGAGAAATGTGTCGAGGATGAATCCAACCCGATCCTCGCCTCGCACGGACCCATCTCGCTGCATCTTGCGGGCGATGATCCCGTCCGGATCGTCGTCCCAACAGCGCACTCCGACATACAGGTTGTCTGCGTCCGTAAGGATACGGATCTCGGTGCGCTTGCTGGGCACCGCTCCCTCGATCGGCTCGACCTGGGTAAGGGGCCCGATCGACTCGGCCCTCGCCCACTCCGGTTCGTCGAGCACTCCGTCAATGGCCGGCGGCCGTTCGACGAAGAACGCATCGGCAACCGGTCTGACCGGCTCGACGGCGAGGGCCGCAGCCGCCGGGAGGAGGACGGCAAGAGACAGCACTCGCTGCGCAGAGCGAGACCCTCTCATGCGGCGACCGGCATTCGCGCCGGCGCCGGCCAGGATCGGAAGTCGGGTGCAGGACACGCGGGCGGCAACTGTCTCACAAACTCTCACCCCCGCAAGCGCTCCAGGTCGACGCCAGAGAGAACGTCAGCGGGCGCGGCGAAGCAGAGAGCCGACCGCCGCGATCCCCAGGTTGATGCCGAGGCCCACGACGCCCACGTGGACACCCCAGAGTCGGGTGATGTCGGCGAGTGTGAGCCCGACCGAAAAGGCGGTCCCGGCAACGATGCCTGCGAGCGTGGCCGCCCCGTCCAGACGCCTCCAGTGAATCGCCAGCAGAAAGGCAGGCACACATTGGACCAGGAGCTCCATCTTGAGCTCGATCAGGCGCCAGAGGGTGATCTCGCGTTGGAGGGCGACCGGGATCATCGAGAGGAGCAGCAGAGCCGCGAGCAGCTTGCCGACCCGGGTCGTCCGCTCCGAATCCCGCGGGAGCCCGAGGAGATCCTGGGCCACGAGACCGCCCAGGGACAGCAGGCAGGAGTCGGCAGTCGACATGATCGCGGCGAGGGCGCCGATGAAGACGACGATGGCGGCTGCGGCGCTCCAGCCTCCCGCCTGGGCCCACTCGCTGAGCAGCGCCGGCATCACCGCGTCCGACGGAATGTTGGCGCTCGGGTCGATCCGGGCAATGGCGGCGATCCCGATCAACGTCACGACCAGCGTTGTCGCGAGAGGCATGAACGCCATTCCAGCAAACGCCCGCTGCAGGGTCCGGGCGCTCCTGGCCGCGTAGATCCGCTGGATGGCCTGGGGATAGATGACGCTCGCGAGGCCGAGCAGCGCGATCGAGCTGAACCAGTTCGCGCAGGTGGCTGCGTCCGGTACCGCGACCGCTTGCGGGCGGACCTTCGCGACGGCGGCCGTCATGGCCGAGAGCCCGCCGGCTTCTCCGAGGATCCAGGCCAGGAGCATGGACAGCCCCACCAGCATCAGAATGCCTTGCGCGACGTCTGTCCAGGCCACCGCTCGCATGCCGCCCAGGGTCTCGTAGGCGAGGATCACCGCGGCCAGGCCGATCACCCCCGCCTCGTAGGGGATGGCGCCGCCGGTCACCTGGGAGGTGACGAGCCCCATCGCTTTCAGCTGGGCGAGCAGGAAGTTGACGAGGGCCAGGGTCATCAGCACCCCGACCGCGATCACCAGTGCGCGGGCCACGGCGGGGTTGCCGGACTCGGACGCGAAGCGGTGTCGCACCCAATCTCCGGGTGTCACGAAGCCTTCTCGAAACGCAGCTGCACGAAGTTTCGGTGCGAGCGCGTGGAAGACGACGATGATCGACATCATGAAGCCCGTCGCCATGATGAACGAAAACCCGCTGCCGTAGGCCCGCCCCGGGTATCCGAGCAACGAGTTCCCGCTGTAGGCGGTGGCGTAGAGGGTGAGGAAGAGCACCAGGATGCCCAGATCGCGCCCCGCCAGGAAGTGATCACTGGGACTGCCATCCGAGCGCGCGCGACGGGCGATCTCCGCGATGACCGCGAGGACGCCCATGTAGGCGACAAGAGCAACGATGCCGAGTTCACCGAAGCTCACGGCGCCTCGCCCTCGCGTTCGGCGCTCGTGGGTTCGTCGGGGGTCTCCGTGATGAGCCAGGCAATCGCGTTCAGGATCGCAACGCCGACGTAGCAGCCGAGCGCCCAGGCCACCCAATCCGGCAAGCCCCAAACGATCCCGACAGGCGCCCCGGTCTCCCGGTACCAAGGCACGGATACGATGAACAGAGCGCCGATCAGGAGGAAGAGCCCGGTGCGGGCACGCGCGCGCATTCCCGGGGTTTAGCATGGCCCGATCGAGCAGACCGGCTTAGAGTACGCGCGCCTCGAGGGGGCCCAAGATGAGCGACGCGTCCGCGCGCACACCCGTCCAGGATGCAACCGAAACGATGCCGCTCCCGCTTCTGGGGCTTCGCGGTGTAATCGGCGGTGTGTTGATGGGGCTCGCCAACCTGGTCCCGGGAATCAGCGGGGGCACGATGTTGCTGGCCGCAGGCGTATATCCCGCGTTCATTTCTTCGATCGCAGAAGTAACGACCCTGAAGCTCCGCACCCGGCCCGTGGTCCTGCTCACGAGCATCGCCGGTGCAGCGCTCATCGCGATTCTGCTGCTCGCCGGCCTGATGCGCAGCCTCGTGATCGAGCAGCACTGGGTGATGTACAGCCTCTTCATCGGGCTTACGGTGGGCGGCATGCCGCTGGTGTGGCGACTCGCACGCCCCGCAACCTCCGCGATGTGGGCGGGTACCGCCGTCGCCTTCGCGGCAATGGTCGTGATGAAGCTGGGACTCGGGGGCGGCGATGTCGCAGGCGAAGCCAGCACCGTCTTCCTGTTCTTCTCGGGGCTGGCGGGTGCATCGGCGATGATCCTGCCCGGCGTGAGCGGGGGCTACCTGCTGCTTCTCCTCGGCCAGTACGAGGTCATCCTCGGCTCCATCGACAGCTTCAAGCAGGGCCTCCTGGGTGGCCCGAACGTCTCGCTGATTCTCGATTCGATGACTGTCGTCCTGCCGGTTGGCGTGGGCGTGCTGGTCGGGGTCGTGGGGGTCTCGAACGGACTCCGCTGGCTGCTGCTCCGCTACGAGAAGGCCACCCTCGGCGCGCTCCTGGGCCTGCTCCTGGGCGCCGTCGTCGGTCTCTGGCCCTTCTCCCAACCCGTTCCGCCTCAGCCCGGAGACGTGATCAACGGCGTGGCAGTTACGGGCGAGACCGTGGCGACGATCGACATCGAGGACTGGCGGCTCGTCAGCTTCGACCCCACCGCCGGTCAGGCTGCGGGCGCCCTCGGCCTCATCGGCCTCGGTATTGCCACGACCGCCCTGGTGGCGCGTGTGGGAGGCAACCCGAACAAAGAGAACTAGACCGAGCCCGGGCTCGCGCCCCGCGGTCGGCGAATCGCCAGCTAACGCTGCAGCCGACGAGTCTTCCTGCGCCTGGCGGACAGCGCGTGGGCGTGTGCCTGCAGCTCGCTCACCTCTTCGTGCCGCAGCGCTCGTGCCTTGCCGCGCGCGAGGGTTCCGAGCCGCAGGGGACCCATCCGGAGGCGAACGAGCTTCTTCACGGGGCGACCGAGGGTGAGCAGGCTTCGGCGGATCTGACGATTGCGTCCCTCGGCCAACGTGAACGAGAACTTCGTCGTGTTCGCATCCGCGTCGAACACGACGCGTGCGATCTTGGCGGGCGCGGTCCGCCCCTCATCGAGCATCACGCCGTGCTCGAGGGCCTTGCGCACCCGGCTGTCCAGCTCGCCGCGAATCGTCACCCGGTACTCGCGCTCGCTCCCCAGGGAAGGATGCAGCAACGCCTGGGTCAGATCGCCGTCATTCGTGAGCAGGACGAGGCCCGTGCTCTCGTAGTCGAGACGCCCGACTGGATACAGCCGGGGCGTGCTGCCGGGCAGCAACTCCATCACCGTTCGACGCCCCTGCGGGTCGTTGACCGTCGTCACCACACCCGCCGGTTTGTGCACGACCCAGTACGCCAACCGCTCCCGGACCAGGCGTTCGCCGTCCACCGCCACAAGATCGCGCCCCGGTTTCGCCGTGTCCCCGAGTTTCGCCACCTCTCCGTTCACCGTCACGCGACCGGCCCGCAGATACTCCTCGCAGGCGCGGCGCGAGCCCAACCCGGCGGAGGCAAGCAGCTTCTGCAGCCGCACGGGACCGCGGTTCGGCGTGGCGTCCTGGGTCTGGGTCGGCGCCCCGGCCTTGGCGGCCGGTGCGGGACGACGCCTTCGCTTCGACGTGCGGTGGTGGCGCGGAGAGCGGCCGTGAGGCATCCCGCAATGCTAGCGGCGCATCGGCTCTAGGGTTCTGGCTCGATGATCTCCGGAGGCTCCCAGGGGTCCTCTTCGACGAGGTCCTCTTCGACGAACTCGAGCTCGGTCGACGAATTCGCCACCTCGTAGCCCGTAGCCTCCTCGGGCTCGACCTCCACCTCCACGGGGGCATCGCGGTCCTCGTCGTCGTCAGCCCCGGGAAGCTCTACACCCCTCTGCTCGGCCAGCTCCCTGAGCTCGCGCAGGCTCGGCATCCCCTTCAGCGACTCCAGTCCGAACACCTCGAGGAAGCGCCGGGTCGTCCCGTAGAGCATCGGACGCCCCGGAACCTCGCGATGGCCGACGATTCGGAGCAGCCTTCGATCCAGCAGCCCCTTCAGCACCGCGCCCGCGTCGACACCGCGGATGTCCTCGATCTCCGCCCGCGTCACCGGCTGCTTGTAGGCAACGATCGATAGCGAATCGAGCGCAGCGCGCGACAGCCGCAGCGGCCGCTGTTTCTGCAGCTGCTGGACATAGCCCGAGAACTCGGCGCGCGTCCGAATCTGGTAGCCCCCAGCCACCTCCCAGATCTCGAACGAGCGATCCTGCTTCTGGTACTCAGTGTTGAGTTCGTTGACGAGGTCCTTCGTATCACCGGCCGTGCAGTCCGGGACGATCTCCGCGAGCCGGGCGGCCTGCACCGGCTCCGGAGAGGCCAGGATCAGGGCTTCGATGACTCTGAGTTGTTCGGCACGGTCCATGGATGCCTCTACATCAGATCGTGGATGCGCTCGCGCCAGCTCAGCGAGTTGCTGCTGGCGTGCTTGTTGCCACGCATCCGGATCGGCCCTTCGGGAGCGCCAAGCTCTCCCACGCCTTGGTAGACATGCAGCGCGGACAGTCGCGCCAGCTCGAGCATTGCGAGGAACGTGGCGATGATGAGCGGGCGCGTTGGCCCGGCGCCACCCTCCGTCTCGAAAATCAGATTGAACTCGAGGCTGTCGTTCACGTCGAGCTGCTCCATCACGTAGATCATGCGATCGCGAACGGAGATGGTCTCGCTCTCCAGTTCGTGGAGCTGACCCGAGGACGCGTTCTCGAGGACGAGCCGAAATGCGTCGATCAATTCGAACAGCCCGACCTCGATCTGGCGTTCGCCCTCCGGCACCGGCTCGGCGCCAAGCCCCTGGGCCGCATAGATGTCGCGGCCGAGCAGGCGTCGCTTCCCGAGTTCCTCCGCCACCTCCTTGTAGCGCTCGTACTCGAGCAGCCGGGCGATCAGATCGGCGCGCGGATCCGTGCCCTCGGAATCGACCTCTTGCTCATCCGAGGGCAGCAGCATCCGCGACTTGATGAGCGCGAGGGTGGCCGCCATGACGAGGAACTCGCTTGCAATATCGAGATCGAGTTCGCGCATCAGGTCCAGATACTGCAGGTACTGATTGCTGATCTCGGCGATCGGGATATCGGCGATCTCGACCTCGTTCTGCCGGATCAGGTGAAGCAGCAGGTCGAGGGGCCCCTCGAAGGCGGGCAGCTTGACCGCGTAGTCATCGATCCCCGAGATCGGACCTCGATCGCCATCGGCAACCTGGACATCCAGCGAACTCATCGACGATCCCATCCTCCCGGGTCCCATCGTGCCCAACCGGACGGCAGTCGAGACACTGGGTGACAAGCTTGTGCGGGGGGAATCGCCGGCGCAGGCGACCCCGGCAGTATGGGAAATCCGCCCCCGGGGCGCCACAGATCTTCTCTCACCGGCGCTTGCCAGCCTTCCCTGTAGGCCGCTTTCGGGCCTTGCCGCGCCCTGGGTTGCGCTGGTGCGAGATCTCCCGGGCGAGGGCGAGGCCCTCCTCGCGGTTGGCGACGGCCCCATCCAGGAACCCCACCCGGATCCGTGCCAGCGCGCGTCCCACCGCGGGGCCCGAAATCCCGATCCCCGTCAGGTCGTTTCCGGTCACAGGCGAGCGCCGGGTGCGGTCTTCCGCGGCCCAGCGCACGATGCGGCGGCGCACCGGGGTCGCCGCCCAGGCGTGGAGCGCATGCAACTGCTCCTCGTCGACTCCCAACAGCAGCGCATCGACGGCGCCCCGTCCCCGAGCCTTGGCGAGAGGCTCGAGCAGGACGAGGGTCTGCGTCGGAAAACCCGCGATGCGTTGGTGCGCTTCCCCGCGAACAGACAGTCGCTCGAGTACCCGCTTGCGAAGATTCGCGGGGAGCGGGGCCAGCCACACCGCGAGCCCTGCAGCCCAGGGGCGGAAGCGGCCCGTGCGCCACGGCGGAGACCGGGTCGCCCGACCGAACCGGCGCACCGGCGCCAGCGACTCCCTCGGAAGCCCGAGGCCCGGCTCGAGGGCAGACAGAACCCCCCACTGCGATAGCTGACGCAGCGCCTGGGCGGGATCGAGATCCCGCGAAGCGTCGTCGAAGAGCTTGTCGAATTCTCTGCGGAGCCGGTCTCCGCTGACCGTTTCGAAGGCCCCATCCCGCAGTGCCTCACCCAACAACGAGCGCGATCCGCGTGCCAGGCGAAAACCGAGCCGGGGAGCGAGACGCCCGGCCCGCAGGGCCCGCGTGGGGTCGTCATGGAACGAGCGAGCGTGGAGAACCCGCAGCACCCGGCGCTCGAGGTCGGCCTGCCCGTCCACCGGGTCCACCAGCTCGGAGCGACCGCGGGAACGGAGCGGCAGCGCAAGCGCGTTGACCGAAAAATCTCGCCGCAGGAGATCCTCTTCCAAGTTCCCGGGCTCGACCTTCGGGAGAGCGGCCGGATGGCGGTAGTGCTCTCTCCGTAGGGTCGCCACGTCGATGCTCGCCTCGGGCGTCGCGAGCCGCACCGTGCCGAAGCGATCGTACACCTGCACGTCGGCACCCCGGGGCGCGGCGGCCTTCGCGAGTTCGGCCGCCCCGAAGCGGCCGCGCGGCTCGATCACCACGTCGACGTCGCGGATGCGACGGTCGAGGAGGAGATCCCGAACCGGCCCGCCCACGAGATGGATGGATGCGCGATGAGATTCTGCCACTGCGATCAGCGCCTCGACGAGCGGAACCGTAGGCGGCGGCAGTGCTCCCAGGACCTGAGCGACCGAAAACTTCAACGCGACTTCCCACCCCCGCGCGGATGGCGTTCCTCCACGGTCTTTCGCAAACGCCCGCGACTCACGTGGGTGTAGACCTGGGTGGTCGAAAGATCCGCGTGCCCGAGCATGGCCTGGATCGACCGAAGATCGGCGCCGCCTTCGAGCAGGTCCGTAGCGAAGGCGTGGCGCAGCACGTGCGGCGACACCCGATCGCTGGAGATACCGGCACGCACTGCGAGCTTGCGGATCAGCACGAAGAAGTTCTGGCGCGTCATCGAACTGCCGCGCCGAGTGGGGAAGAGTGCTTGGGTCTCTTCCCGACGCGAGCCCAGAAGCGCGTCACGACCCTCGGCGAGATAGACGGCGATGGCAGCCAGTGCGACCCCGCCGAGGGGGACCACGCGTTCCTTGCCGCCCTTGCCGGTCACCCGCAGGAGTCCGCCCCGGGAGTCGAGGGCCGACAGGGACAAACCGACCAATTCGGAAACCCGGAGGCCGGCGCCGTACAGCACCTCGAGCATGGCCCGGTCCCTAAGACCCATTGGAGTGCCGGTGTCGACGGCTTCCAGCAGTGCCTCGGTCTCCTCGGGTTTGAGGATGCGTGGAAGCTTGGAGCCTTGCCTCGGGCTCTCGATCCCGTCCATCGGATCGTGGCCCAGCAACTTCTCGGTCTGGGCGTAGAGGAGTAGCCGCCGAACGGCGACCAGTGCCCGCGTACGGCTCGCAGCGCTCTGCCCCCTCGCGTCGAGCTCATGCACAAAGCCCGAAATGTGCTCCCGACGGAGATCAGCGAGATTCGTCACGCTGGCCGCCTCCAGGAAGCTTGCGAATGCGGCGAGGTCGCGCGCGTAGGCCTCGACGGTGTTCCGCGCCAAGCCGCGCTCGACGCTCGTATGCCCCAAGAACCCGTCGACGACGGCGGACAGCTCGGCCTCGGGATCAGGCACCCTGCCCCACTCCGCGATTGTCGATCGGCTTCGCACTCGCACGACCCGGTTCCCGTGTACCGAGCACCGCCTCCAGCAGGCGTGTCCGAAGCTCGACCCGCTTCTTCGGATCGCGAATCTGCAAGCCGTTCCGGTCCTTCAGATAGAACGTGTCTGCCACCTGGTCTCGGATGGTGGCGGCCTTCGAGATGTAGATCTCGAAGCCCATGTCTCCGATCGCCGTCGTGAGGTCGTAGAGGAGGCCAATGCGATCGTCGGCCGAAACATCCGCAATCGTGTAAAAGTCCGACTCGTCGTTGCTCACGACGACTTCGGGAGGCTCCGCAGTCGGCCGGGCGGTGGCACCGATGCGGCGCCGCCGGCTCCTCAACCACTCGCGCACGTCCGCTTCTCCGGCGAGAACGGCTTGCAGTCGTTCCTCCAGCTCGTGCCAGGCGAGGTTTATCTCCTCGCGTCCACCCGTCGGCGTGGACACCCGGTACACCTCGAGGGCCAGACCCGCGCGGGTCGTGTAGACGTGGGACCCCAGGATGTTGAGGCCACAGGCGGTCAAAGTCCCTGCCACCATGCCGTAGAGTCCGTGAACGTCCGGAGTGCAGAGGATGAACTCGGTGAACTCGCCTCGCATCTCCCGGAAGGCCGTCGTGAAGGGAAGGTCCTCGTCGTAGCGCACCATGACCTGGGCGTGGCGCGCGATCTGCGGGGGCGTGTGCGAGACGAAGTAGCGCCGGGGCATACTGTCGAAGAAGACGTCGACCTTCGTCCGGCTGATGCCAAGCTCTTCGAGTTCGCTTGCGGCCGAGTCGCGCCGCGCCTCGACTCGTGCCTCGATCAGGGCCATCGCGTCCGCCGCATCCGAGGCGCCGGTTTCGAGGAACTCCGAGGTGCGTTCGAATAGCTCGCGAAGCAGCTGCCCCTTCCAAGGCGTCCAGGCATCCCGAGACGACGCACGGATGTCCGCGAAGGTCGCCAGGTACAGGTTGTGGAGGTTCGTCCGATCCCCGCACACCTGGGCGAACTCGAGGATCAGGTTCGGATCCGAGAGATCCCGGCGCTGGGCGAGGTGGGACATCAGCAGGTGGTGCTCCACGATGAAAAGCACCCGCGCCCTGCGTTCCTCCGAGAGGCCGAGTCGGGCGATGCAGGGCTTGGAGCGCTGGACCCCCTTGCGGGAATGGTCACCCCCCAGGCCCTTGCCGATGTCGTGCAGCAGGCAGCCAAGAAACAGCACCGGGCGGTCAGGAGCCTGGCGCATCAATTCGGTCAACT
Source organism: Myxococcota bacterium (assembly GCA_046583095.1). Classification (GTDB taxonomy): domain Bacteria; phylum Myxococcota_A; class UBA9160; order UBA9160; family UBA4427; genus JAJDAN01. The sequence continues at coordinate 11,904 of JAYGDB010000091.1, forward strand.
CCGGCAACGCGGCCTCGTACTTGCCCCGCCACAAGCGTCGGAGCTCCTCGACCAAGAAGATCGAGTGCACGTCAACCGTGTAGGTGTGATACAGGACATGCTGCCAGCGGTTGACGATGTGCGCCCACTCGGGGAGAAAGGTCGCCAGCAGCCCCACCTCGTTCATCGCGGTGAGCGTTCGCATCACCCGTTGCTCGGCGTCCAGGATCTCGAGGAAAATCGCTACGGCCTGCGGATCCGACCGCATACCGTCGTCGACCCGGTCGAGATTCTCGCGCACCCGCCGCCGTGCCATACGTGACAGGGGAACGTCGTTTTTCTGGGCTACCCGGAAGACCCGCAACAGGCGCACCGGATCTTCGCGAAGCAACGCCGCATGGGGGATCTCGAGTTCTCCATCCGCGATCCGGAAACCGTCCTCCACGTCTGCGACCTGGCGTTCCCGGCTCGAGCCCAATGCCCGCGCCGCACTCTGCTCGATCACCAGTTCCGAGAAGTTCTGGATGGCGCGCGCGTGGCGGTAGTAGTCGCGCATGAACTGCTCGACAGGCAATTCCGTCGAGTCGGCCGAGATCTCGCCGTAGCCCAGAGCTGCCGCGATGTGCTCCTGGAGTTCGAAGCTCATCTGATCGTTGCAACGTTTCGCCAGCAGGTGCAGCTCGTTCCGGACGCGCCACAAGAACTCGAGAGCCTCGTGGTAGTCCGCCATCTCCTTCTCGGTCAGAAGCCCGAAGTGGAGGAAGTCATCGAGATCCCGAACCGACGGCTGCCCACCTCGGGCCACCCAGTAGGCGGTGTGGTAGTCCCGAAGGCCCCCGGCCCCCTCCTTCAGATTTGGCTGCAACAGGAAAAGGCTTTCGCCGTACTCGGTGTGACGATCCGCCATGGCCTGGGTTTGAGCGGCGATGAAGCCGGCAACGTCCGAGAGCAACTCGGCACGGATGGTGTCCGCGAAGTCGTGAAAGAAATTGCCGTCACCACACAGGAAGCGAGCCGTGAGGACACCCGTGCGAACCGTCACGTCCTGGCGACCCAGCTCCACCGTCTCGCCGATCGTCCGAGTCGCGCAGCCGACGGTCATCCCGGCGTCCCATAGCCAATACTGCAAGCGCTCGGCGATCTGGGCGACGTAGGGGGTCAGTTTCTCCCGGTAGAGGACAAGCAGGTCGACGTCCGAGTGGATCGACATCTCGCGCCGGGCATAGCCCCCGACCGCAACGACGCAGAGCCCGCTTTCGACCGAATTGCCTTCGGCGAGCCAGCGCTCCTCGATCAGGACGAAGAGACGTCGCAGCAGCCGGTCCATCAAATCGGAGTTGGCTTCGTTGACGACGCGTCCGGACCCCGACTCCCGATGCAGGCGAGTCAGGTAATCACGGCAGACTCCCAGATAGCGTCGAACCAGGGAGGAGATCTCGTGATCGGCGTCATCCCGACCCTCGATCTCCACAAGGAAGGCATCGAAATCCGGGGCGTTCGTCACCGCGACGACTCTGCAGGGGGACCTGCGCCCACTCCGGCGTAGTTCGTGCCGCCATCGCGATAGCGGACCACCCCGTTCGCGATGTGGTTCGCAGCGCTCTCGAGATACGCCCAGTTCCGCAGGAGCTTCGCGTCATGAGGATTCGTGATAAAGCCCGACTCCACCAGGATCGACGGAATGCTCGACAGGAAGAGCACGTAGAACGGGCCCTTCTTTACACCCAGATCCTCGACGCCGGGATACTTCTTGCCGAGCCCGCCGACGAGTTCGGCATGCACCGCACCCGCGAGACGCCGGGAGTCGTTCGACAACTCCTGCACCCGGAACGCTGCAAGCGTGCGCTGGAGCGTGTTCACCTCACTCCGGGGCACCTTGTTTTCTCGCGCGGCGACATCCAGGGCGTGACGGTCGTGATTCTCGTCGAGGTAGTAGGTCTCGATGCCTTGCGTGGCCTTACGACGCGACGCGTTCGCGTGAATCGAGATGAATAGATCGGCGTTTCTGGACTCGGCAATGACGGTCCGCTGCTCGAGATCGAGGTCACGATCACGCTTCCGCGTCAGCACTACGTCGAAGCCCTCGGCCCGGAGCTTCTTGGCGAGGATCAGCGACAACCTGAGGTTCACGTCCTTCTCGCGCAGCCCGCGCAGGCCTATTGCGCCGGGATCGCGGCCTCCGTGACCCGGATCGATCACGACGGTGCGGACAGGGCGCATGTTGGCTGGCAGCCGCTTGACGGACGGATCCCGCACGCCCTTCGGTCGGCGCCAGGAGAGGGTCTCAGGAGCGTCGCGGGGGCCGTAGACATCCACGACCACTCGATGAGGCGACTGCAGGATCCGCACACGACGCCTGTCGTAGTGCTCGAGGTCGATCACCAGTCGCGACTTCTTGCGGGTGTTCTGACCCAGGCGGAGGCCCTGGAGCAGCCCGTCCTTCACCGGGATGCCGTCCTCGTACCGGAGCCCGACCCAGATGCCCTCGAGATCGACGTAGAGCCGGTCCGGAAGACGTGCGCTGGCATTGGCGGCGAGTTCTACGACCTTGGGCCGGCCGACGCTGCGGCTGAGCTCGACCACGACGCGGGTGTAGTCCGGGTACGACCAGTACCGGACGTCCTGGACGTCTCCCAGTCCCTTCGGCCGCTCGAGCCCGAGCAGTGTCGGCGCCAGCACGGCGAGAGCCAGTGCCGCCCAGCTTCCGCGTCTTCTCGCCGTCACGACGACTCCGGTCTGCCGGGGGGCCCCCTAAGTTTACGGACTAGATCTGAGAGTGCGAGCAGGGCGTCCAGGGGAGTCGTCTCGTCCGGATCCAGCTGCCGCAGAGCCTCCAGCACCTCCTGCTCGGCGAGGCGGGTCGGGCTCGGCGGAGATTCGCCGAGGCCCAGGTTCAGCTGAGACTCGTCGACTGGGCCGACCTCCGTTCCCGCCAGACGCGGAAGCCCCTCCGGCGTCAACTCGTCCGCCTCGAGGTTGCGCAGAATCTCGCGGGATCGTTCGATCACGGCGTCGGGCAGTCCCGCGAGTCTCGCCACCTGGATCCCATAGGAGCGGCTCGCACCGCCGGCGACCAGCCGACGGAGAAACACCACCTCGTCTTTCCACTCGCGGGCCTCGAAGTGCGCGTTGCGCACGCGCTCCTTCGTGCGGGCCAGGTCGGTCAGTTCGTGGTAGTGAGTGGCGAAGAGCGTCCGGGCGCGGAGCCCCGGCGTGTCGTGCAGGTACTCGGCCACCGCCCAGGCGATCGATAGCCCATCGAAGGTACTCGTCCCCCGGCCGATCTCGTCGAGAATGATCAGGCTGCGATGCGAAGCCTGGTGGAGAATCTCCGCCGTCTCCCGCATCTCTACCATGAAGGTCGACTCGCCCTGTGCGAGTCGATCCGAGGCGCCTACGCGTGTGAAGATACGGTCCACGACGCCGAGACGCGCCGAGTCCGCGGGCACAAAGCTGCCCGTCTGGGCGAGCAACGCGATCAGCGCCACCTGCCGGAGGTAGGTGCTCTTCCCCGACATATTCGGACCCGTGAGCAGCAGGATCTGGGTGCTCTCTGGATCGAGCTGCGTGTCGTTCGGAACGAAGCCATCGGCCCCGGAGCGGGCCAGGACGTCTTCGACAACCGGATGGCGGCCAGCTCGGATCTCGAGCTTCTCTCCCGTCACGACCTCGGGACGAACCCAGCGACGCTGACGGGCGACCTCCGCAAATGAGGCGAGCGCGTCGATCTCGGCAACCCGGTCGGCGGCCGCGCGGATGTCCGCCGCCTGGCCAATCACCTGCTGGCGGACCGACTCGAACACCTCGCGCTCGAGCTGCGCGGCGCGCTCGTTGGCCCCCATCACGCGGCCCTGCATCTCCGACAGCTCCTCGGTCGTGAAACGCTCGACGCTGGCGAGGGTCTGCTTCCGCTCGTAGTGGTCCGGGACTCGATCGAGCTGAGACTTCGTGACCTCGAGCGAATAGCCGTGCACCGGGTGGTAACGCGCCTTGAGGGTCGCGATACCGGTGCGCTCGCGCTCCCGGGCTTCGAGGCCGGCGATCCACTCGCGGCCCTTGCGGGCGCTTTCGCGCAAGCCGTCGAGTTCGGGGCGGAAGCCCGTGCGGATGTAGCCGGTCTCGTTCGCACCGCGGGATCCCCGGGCCACGACGGGCGGGTCATCGATCAGACTCTCCTCGAGCAGGCGTTGAAGCTCGGGCAACGGTCGAGGGGGCGCGAGCCCGATTGGGCTTGACGACGATTGCGCGAGCATCTCGCCATCGTCGCCTTCGGTCTCGAGCAGGCGCTCGACCTCTGGCAGCGCTTGCAAAGACGAACGGAGCACACCGACGTCTCGCGGGACCGACGAAGGTCGCATCGCTTTCGCGAGGAGACGTTCCAGATCCCGGACCCCCGTCAGGGCGTCGCGCAACCGGGCGCGCAGGCGGTCCCGTTCGGCCAGGTAAGCGACCGCGTCCTGACGCCCGGAGATCGCGTCCGGATCCAACAGCGGATAGCCGAGCCAGCGGGCGAGACGCCGACGCCCGAGAGCCGTGGTGGTCCGGTCCACCTGCTCGACGAGGGTGCCCTGACGACCCCGGTCGATTCCGTTCTCGAAGATCTCGAGATGTGCGCGACTCGCCGCGTCCAGAACCATCGTCGCGCCCAGTTCGTAGCTTCGGATCCGGGGCACCTGCCGCCTCGCGAAGGGCTGGTTCTTCAGCAGGTACGCGAGCAGGGCCGACGCTGCGGCTGCGTCCGCGCGACCGCCAAGGGCCTCGAAACCGTCGGGCCTCACGGGCGCTGCGCCCGGATCGAAGGCGGCATCTTCGACAGGCGTCAGGGAGACGCCGGGAAGCAGGCCCGACAACCGCGGTCCGAGCCGCTCCGCGGCGGACGCCGGGACCAGTATCTCCCGGGGGGAGATCCGCTCGAGTTCCTGGCACAGGAGAGCCGGCAGGTCGCCGTCTTCGCTGGCACGCACACGGGTAACCCTGAAGTCGCCCGTCGTGGCGTTGAGTGCGGCGACTCCGATCTCCTCTCGGTCACCGGGCGCGACGGCGACCAACGCCACCTCCTGAGCCGCGTCCAGCCCCTCCGGATCTCCGACGAGTCCGGGAGTAACGACTTCGACGACCTCGCGCCGTACCAGGCGTCTGCCGCCAGCCTGCTTGGGATCCTCGACCTGCTCGCAGATCGCGACGCGATGACCCAGCTCCGCGAGCCGCTTGATGTAGCCGTCCGCGCTGTGCACCGGGAAGCCGCACATGGGGACGGCATCGGCCTTTGCCTTGTCGCGGGTCGTGAGGGTGAGGTCGAGCAGGGGCGCCGCAACCTCGGCGTCGTCCTGAAACAACTCGTAGAAGTCACCCATCCGGTAGAGGACGATCGCGTCCGGGTTTTGCGCCTTGATCTGCCGGAAGTGGCGCATCATCGGGGTGTCGCGGGCGGAATTAGTCAATCGTTTTCGACCCCTCCGGCCAGGCTGCGACTGGAGAGCCACTCGAGCAGCTCGCCGTACTGCTTCAGCGCCTCGACCTCGCGTCCCGCCTGCAGCAGCACGCGGCCGAGTGCAATGCGTGCATCCAGATTCTGCGGGTGGGTGTCGAGCACCCGGCGCAGCTCGAGGATCGCGGGGTCCGTGTCGCCGCGTGCGGCAAGCGTCGATGAGAGTGCCATCCGTGCCATCGCATCGTCGGGTCGTTCGTCGAGCAACCCGCGGAGGAAGGTCTCGTACTCGCGGGTGCGTCCGAGGGCAGCGAAGCTAGCCTCGACCTTGGGATACACCTCGGCGGTGCGCGGACCCCCCTGCTCCGGCACCACCCGCCAGGCGGCCAGAGCCGCCTTGTTCTTGCCGCGCTCGGCCAAGATCTGTCCCAACAGAATGCACGCATCCACGTTGGACCCGTCCTTCCGCAGAGCCTTCTTCAACGCCTTCCGCGCCGCATCGTGACGGCCTTCCGCGTACTCGTCCTCCGCGAGATTCACCCACAGTCGCGCTTCCCGGCCGGGGTCCTTGCGCTTGTCGACCTTCGCGAGCCGTGCCGCCATCTCCAGCGCCTCGGGAAACGCGCGCGCCTCGGCGTGGAGCTCGGTGAGCGCCTCGAGCGCCTCCCGGTTCCGTGGATCGTGAGACAGCACCTCTTGGTAGGACGCGATGGCACGCTCGAGAAAGCCGCCTTGACGGAAGTCGCTCGCCAACTCGGTCAGCACCCGGTTGCGCTCGGCCTCGTCGACATCGCGACGCAGCAGCAGGTTCTGGTGAATGCGAATCGCTCTACCGACCTCGCCGCGCATCCGGTACAGGCGGGCGAGCGAGCGATAGGACTCGGAGTCCTCGGAGTCGACCTGGAGCGTTTCAGCGATCAGCGACTCGGCGCGATCGTAGTCGCCGTCGAGAACTGCGAGCAGGGCTCGCCGAAAGATCGTGGTGACCTCGCGATCCGTGTAGCCCTGCTTACCACTCCGACCGAACCAGTTGCGTGCCATCGCTAGCGACCCGTCGCGCCCTTTCCTCCCCGCGCTGGGGAAAGCTCGCCCTCGAAATCGATGTCGTCGACCTGCGGGGCGTTCTCCTCCGGGGCCAGCGGCAGATTCCGGAGTTGGTGGACCTCCGTCTCCAGCCCGATCAACTCCTTCCGGTAGCGGCGTCGCAGGAGCCCGCCACGCGCCATCTGGTACAGCGTGTACAGGCCTACGAGGCCTGCGCCAGCGAAGAACGAGAGCGCGAGCGTCTGCCAGGTAGTCAGCACGACCTGACCGAGCAGGAAGTCGACGCTGACCTCGTCGGCGTTCGCCTTCGCGAGCAGATAGGCCAGGTAGACCAGCCCGGCACCCACGACCATGGGTACCAGCCGGCGGATCCAGGCGATGCTCCGGCTGCCGCGACTCGCCACGCGCCCCCCTTCCGGTCGCTGACTCCTAGGCGGAGGCCGTCTCCTGGCTGTCTGCCGCCTGGCCCTGCTCCTCGGCCGAATCCGGGGAGCGGTCGACCATCTCCTTCAACTCCTTGCCCACCTTGAAGAACGGGGTGCGCTTCGCGCTGATGTGCACGGGCTCACCGGTCTTGGGGTTCCGGCCTTCACGAGCCTCCCGCACCTTCACCTGGAAGCTCCCGAAGCCGCGGATCTCGATGCGATCCCCGTCCTTCAGGGCCTCGATCATCGAATCGAAGATCGTGTTGACGACGACCTCTGTGTCCTTCTTGGAGATATGCGGCGTCCGTCGCGCGACGTCCTCGATCAGTCCGCTCTTCGTCATTCCGCCTCCTCCTCGACTTGCTCTTCATCCTTGGCGGCGAGCTTCTCCTTGAGAAGATCACCAAGAGTGGTTGTCTGGGTCGTCGCCTGCTCGGCAGCAAGACTCTTGAGCGCCGCCCGCTCGGCCTTGTCGTCCACGGCCCGAATGGAGAGCGAGATCTTCTGATCCGCGGGCTCCACCTTCGTGACGAGGGCGGTCACCTCCTGACCCTCCTGGAAGTGATCCCCCGGCTTCTCGATCCGCTCCGCGGCCAGCTCAGAGCTGTAGACGAGCCCTTCGATGCCATCCTCGAGCTTCACGAACACGCCGAAGTCAGTCACGCTGGTCACCGGACCTGTGATCTCGGTCCCAATCGAGAATTTCTTCTGGATGTCATCCCAGGGATTCGGCTCGAGCTGCTTGATGCCGAGCGAGAACTTCTCGTTGTCCTTGTCGATCTTCAGCACGATCGCCTTGACGACGTCGCCCTTCTGGAGCTTCTCACTGGGGTGCTTGATCTGCTCGGTCCAGGAGATGTCGGAGACGTGCACGAGACCGTCGATGCCCTCTTCGAGACCGAGAAACACGCCGAAGTTCGTGATGTTGCGAACCGTCCCCTCGACGACGGAATTCACCGGGTACTGCTCCTCGATGACCGTCCAGGGATTCTCCTCGGTCTGCTTCATGCCGAGGGAGATCTTTCGGGCGCGCTCGTCCACCTCGAGCACGACGGCCTCCACCGTGTCGCCCACGGAGACCACCTTCGAGGGGTGCTTGATGCGTTTCGTCCAGGACATCTCGGACACGTGCACCAGACCCTCGATACCGGCTTCCAGCTCGATGAAGGCGCCGTAGTCCGTCAGCGAAACGACCTTGCCGCCCAGCCGCTGGCCGATCGGGTAGCGCATGGCCGCGTCGACCCACGGATCGGGCTGGATCTGCTTGAGACCCAGCGAGACGCGCTCGGACTCCGGATCGAACTTGAGCACCTTCACCTTGATCTCGTCGCCCACCTGGAAGAGCTCGCCCGGGTGGTTGATACGGCCCCACGACATGTCGGTGATGTGGAGCAGACCGTCGATACCGCCGAGATCGATGAACGCTCCGTAGTCGGTGAGGTTCTTGATCACGCCGTCGACGATCTGACCCGTCTGGAGAATCTCGAGCGTGGCCTCGCGCATGCGTCGGCGTTCGGTCTCGAGCAGTGCCCGCCGGGAGAGAACGATGTTGCCGCGGCGCTTGTTGAACTTGATGATCTTGAATTGCGTCAGCTCGCCGATCAGGGCCTCCAGGTTGCGCACGGGGCGCAGGTCCACCTGGGATCCCGGCAGGAAGGCCTTCACACCAATATCGACCGAGAGACCTCCCTTCACCCTCGAGACGATCGTGCCCTCGACGGCCTGGTCACTCTCGTAGGCGTTGCTGATCTCGTCCCAGATCTTGAGACGCTCGGCCTTCTCCTTCGAGAGGACGACGCGACCCTCCCCGTCCTCGGTCACCTCGACGAGCACTTCTACCGTGTCGCCGACCTTGACGGTCATCTCCCCTTCTTCCGTCATGAATTCCCACGCCGCAACCAGGCCTTCGGACTTGAACCCAATGTCGACCTGCACGTAGTCCTCATCGACCGAGAGAACGACCCCTCGACTGAGCTCGCCCTCCTTGATGGACGACGGTCCCTTGCTGAACAGCTCCGCGAATGTTTCGGTTGATTCACTCATGAATTTCGATTCTTGCTCCTCGTGGCCACCGCTCGTGGGGCAGCCTGGATTTCCGGGTTTTCGCCCCCGGATCGGGCGGAATAATTTGGCTTGGGGCGGGGCGGAGTTTGCTCCGCCCCGTCTGTTGGCGCCAGCGCGTCGAGACTTCTGAGAGCGGCCTCGAGAATCTGCTCCCGAGCGGCCAGCCCAGCCGGACCGCCGGCCTCGATCGCCCGGGCCAACTCGGCCAGCGCCCGTGAGAAAGCCGCCAGGGGCGTCGCCAGGGCCTTGTGGTTCAGACCCAGAATGTCCCCCCAGAGCTCTGAGTCGCTCCTGGCGATGCGAATGAAGTCCCTGAAACCCGATCCGACCAGTTCTCCGGACTCCTGGGGTGCGTCCGCCAGGGCCCGCGCATACGCGAAGGCGAGCATGTGCGGTAAATGGCTCACCCAGCTGACCTCGACATCGTGGGCGCCCGGATCGCGTCGCGCAACACGCGCACCGAGCGCTTCCCAGAAGCGCACCAGACGGTCGATCAACGCCGCGTCCGTACCCCTCGACGGCGTCACGACGCAACACGAATCCTGCAGCAGGTCCGCCCGGGCGTGATCGACACCTACCTCGTGGCTGCCGGCCATCGGGTGCGAGCCGATGAACGTGGCGCCGGCAGGAAGCAGGCCGGGCAGCGTCTCCGCCACCACGCCCTTCACGCTTCCGACGTCCGTCACCAGGCTGCCGGGAGCGAGAGAAGGTGCGGCAGCTTCCAGAACCGCCGCCATCGTCGCGACCGGTGTCGCGAGGATCACGAGGTCGGCACCGTCGACAGCAGCACCGACACCCTCGCCTTGATTGACGACGCGGTCGACCAGGCCCCGCTCGAGAGCGCGAGCCAGCGGCGCGCTCCGGCGCGCGTAACCCACAACCTCGCGTGCGACTCCGCGGGCACGAGCAGCCCCGGCCACCGAACCTCCGACGAGACCCAAGCCGAGAACCGCGATCCGCTCGAACAGCCTCTCACTCAACGTGCGCTCTCCAACAGCTTGCGCATGCACTTCAGCAGTCGCTCGTTCTCCTCGGGCGTTCCGATCGTGACCCGAACGTGGTGGTCGAGCCCGGTGCCGGGTAGCGGCCGAACGATCACTCCCTCTCGCAGCAGGGCTTCATAGATCTCGGCGCCTGTCGCTTCAGTACGGATCAGCATGAAGTTCGTATCGGTCGGCCAAACCCTCGCCCCGAGCCCTTCGAGCTCCCGAGCGAGCAAGTCGGCGCCTTCCCAATTCTGGCCAAGGGTCGTCTCGACATGAGCAGAGTCGTCCAGGGCAGCAACGGCGGCAATTTCGGCGAGTCGGCTCACGTTGAACGGATGCCGTGCCCGATTCAGGATTTCGGCCAACTCGGGGTCACAGAGCCCGTAACCAATACGAAGACCTGCCAGGCCGTAGAGCTTCGAGAAACTCCGAATCGAGATCGTCCCGGGCCGGCTCGCGAGCAGTGGCAGGGTGTCCGGGAAATCGTCGCGACGCGCGAACTCGATGTAGACCTCGTCGACGACCAGAACCAGTTCATCCGGGAGTGACGCGACGAAGTCGTCGAAAGCGGCCTTCCCGAAGCTCGTGCCGGTCGGGTTGTTCGGATTGCACAGCACGACCATCTTGGTCCGGGGTGTGACGGCCTGCGACATCGCGGGGAGGTCGTGGACGAGATCGTCGTTCAACGGGACCTGGACGGAGGCCGCGCCCATACCCGCCACCACCAGGGGATACATGGCAAACGACGGCCACGCGTAGACGACCTCGTCGCCCGGGCCCAGGAAGCTCTTCGCGAGCAATTCCAGCACCTCGTCGGCCCCGCAACCGAAAACGAGCTGACCGGGGTCCACGTCGAAGCGCGAGGCCAGCTTGTCGCGCAGCTCCCAGGCTGCACCATCGGGGTAGCGATTCATCTCGCCGAGCCTGTCGCGAATGGCTGCCAGCGCCTTCGGCGACGGGCCGTGCGGATTCTCGTTCGAAGCGATCTTGATCGCATTCGAGATCCCAAGCTCTCGCTCGAGCTCCTCGACAGGCTTCCCCGGCTGGTACGGATTGAGCTTCGCGATATGGGGCTGGACGATCTTCTCGAGGGCCATCATCCCCGCCCTCCGGATCGTGTCAGCGTCGAGCGCGGATACGAGCCCAGGACCTTGTGCGAGTGCGCGACCGCGGAAGACTCCCGCAGCGCCTTCGAGACGCTCTCGTCCTCTGCGTGCCCCTGCATATCGACGAAGAAGAGGTACTCCCACGGCTTGCCCTTCATCGGGCGAGACTGGATCGAGTTGAGGTTCACTGCGTAGCGCGCGAACGGCTCGAGCAGGTGATACAGCGCGCCGCTCCGGTCCTTGCGGACGGTGAAGACCGCGGACGTGACATCGTCGCCGCTCGGGCTCGGCGTCTCGCGCCCGATCACGAGGAAGCGCGTGGTATTTCCCGGGCTGTCTTCGATCTCGCGCTCGATCAGCTGCAGGCCGTACACCTCGGCCGCGACCTCGCTGCCAATCGCCGCCATGGCGGGGTCGCCAGCTGCCATCTGTGCGGCCGCAGCTGTGCTCGCCGTCTCTACCAGATCGGCGTGCTGCAGATATCGCTGGAGCCAAAGCCGGCACTGGCCCAAAGGCTGGGGGTGGGACGCCACCTTCTGGACGTCCTCCATGCGTCCCGAGACGGACACCAGGCACTGGGTCACCTCCAGCATCAGCTCACCGCAGATCGAGAGATCGGATTCAACGAGAGCGTCGAAGGTCTCGGCGACAGCGCCCTCGGTAGTGTTCTCCACCGCCACGACGCCGTAGTGCGCCTTCCCCTGCTGGGTCAGAGCGAACACCTCGCGGACGGAGGCAGCCGGCATCAGGTCGACCTGGGCGCCGAACTGACGCCCGACCGCCTGGTGGCTGAAGGTGCCCTCGGGCCCGAGGAAAGCCACCCGCACCGTCTCCTCGAGAGATCGCGTCGCCGAGATGATCTCCCGGAACACGTGCGGGATGGCGGCCGACGGAAACGGACCGGGATTCCGCTCGTTGAGCCCGGCGATCAGGTCGCGCTCCCGACTCGCGAGATAGACAGGGGTGCTGCGGGCACGTTTCTCCTCACCGACCTGCGTGACGAGGCGAGCCCGCTCGTTCAGTTGCTCGAGGATCTCGACGTCCACACGGTCGATCGCCTCGCGCAAGCGAGCGAGTTCGACCGAGACTGCGGTCGAATCCGCGGGCTTCTCGGGCGTCGTCTTCGGCTCGCGATCGTCGGCCATGGGTTCCTCGTGGACGCGGCAGGCACAGCCGCGGCCCGGAAGGCGCTAACCCCCCGGAAAAGCTGGCGCAATATATCAAGCGGCCCGAAGCGGTGCAATCCTGGCGTGCCCGATTCAGCTGTTGGAACGGGGAGTTATCGAGATCCTGGGAGCGTGACGAGCCCAGGACCCGCCCAGTTCCGGCCCCAGGACTGTAACCCGCTGAGTTCACTCGATCTTTCGGCGCGATTCCCTCGAAATCCCGGCACTCGAGGATCGATCCTGGAGCCTAACGAGAGTCCGGACCGTCGAGCGCCCGCGCTCGGATCCCGGGCTGTGAACTCGGACCTCACAGCACAGCCCTCTCAGACGACCTGTTGCATGCTGTTCTCGTGACCTGCGTAATCGGACTCACAGGCGGCATCGGCTCCGGAAAGAGCACGGTGGCTGCGCTCCTCCGCGAGCTGGGAGCGACCCTGATCGATGCCGACCTGATCGTCCACCAACTCCAGGCTCCCGGCCAACCGATCCTCGCGGAGATCTCCGCTGCATTCGGAAGCGAGATCATCGACGCCGAGGGTGCGCTCGACCGCAAAGCCCTGGGGAACATCGTCTTCAACGACAAGCAGGCCCGAGGTCGCCTCGGACAGATCATCCAGCCACGGGTGGGCCTCGAGATGCTTCGGCAGGTGACGGCGGCCCGGGAGGCGCGAGCCCCGATGGCCGTGGCGGACATCCCGCTGCTCTTCGAAGGCCGCCGCGAAGGACGCGATACCGCCGGTGCACTGGGCGTCGAGGGGGTGATCCTGGCCTGGGTTCCCGTGGAGGTGCAGATCGAACGAACCATGGCACGCGATTCGTGCACCCGCGAAGAAGCCCTGGCGCGTATCGGCGCCCAGCTTCCGATCGACGAGAAGCGGGAACTGGCCGATCACCTGATCGACAACAGCGGCACGCCGGAGGAAACCGCGCGACAGGTGCAGGAGCTATACGCAGAGCTCGTCCGCTAGTGCTCGGCCGCATACCCGACCCCGCCCACCGGGAACGCGCCGCTAGCGCAGTGCGTCCTTCATCTCGGACACATAGCCCGCGACCGAATCGACGGCCTCGTCACGAGAGCCCGCGGCTTCGATCAGATCGACGATTGCACTGCCCACCACGACGCCGTCCGCGAACTCGCCGACCGCTCTGCCGTGCTCCGGCTTCGAGATGCCAAAGCCCACGCAGACCGGCAGCTGCGTGAACTCCTTCGCCAGGGCAACGCCCTCCTGGATCCCCCCCGTCAGTCCCGCCCGCGCTGACGTGACACCGGTCAGCGATACGTAGTAGAGAAAGCCGCGGGTGCGCTCGGCGATGAACTGCATGCGCTCGCGCGTGGTGGTGGGGGCGGCGAGCAGAACGGTGTCGATCCCCTCGCCCTGCAGTCGCGCGAAGAAGGATTCGCCTTCTTCCGGGGGCAGGTCCGGGACGATCACGCCGTCGACGCCCACCGAGGCCGCATCCCGGGCAAAGCCATCCTCTCCCATGGCGTAGAACGGGTTCGCGTAGCCAAACAGGAGCAGCGGCACCTCGAGCTTCGGCCGCAGGCCCTGTGCCAGCTCGAGGATGCGCCGGAGCGTGGCACCGGAGGCGAGTCCCCGTTCGCTCGAGCGTTGGATCGTCGGCCCATCGGCGATGGGATCCGAGAACGGAACGCCGACCTCGATCACGTCCGCGCCAGACTCGGCCATCGCGAGGATCAATGCCTCGCTGGTCTCGAGATCCGGATCTCCCGCGCTGAGAAAGACCACCAGAGCCCGCTCACCGCGCTCGCGCAGCATCCGAAAGCGTTCTTCGATGCGGGACATCAGTCGGCAGCCGCGTCTCGTGCTGCGAGAATCTGGCGCACCTCGTCTACGTCCTTGTCCCCACGACCGGATAGGTTCACGATCAGGATGGCGTCACGCGGAAGTTCGGGGGCCAGCTTGCGGGCATGGGCGATCGCGTGAGCCGACTCGAGGGCCGGGATGATGCCCTCTGTCCGGGAGAGGTAGACGAAGGCGTCGAGGGCCTCCAGGTCTGTCGCCACCTCGTACTCGGCGCGGCCGATCTGCTTCAGGTAGGCGTGCTCGGGGCCCACGCCCGGATAGTCGAGCCCGGCGGAGATCGAGTGGGCCGGAAAGATCTGCCCGTTGTCGTCACTGAGTACGAACGTCCGCTTGCCGTGAAAGATGCCCGGCACGCCCGCGGTGAGCGTCGCCCCGTGACGGCCCGAGCGGATCCCTTCCCCACCCGGCTCGACGCCGATCAGTCTCACGTCGTCGTCCTCGACGAAGGGGTGAAAAATGCCCATCGCGTTCGAGCCACCGCCGACGCACGCCATGATCACGTCCGGAAGACGGCCCTCGGCCTCCTGGATCTGGTCCCGCACCTCCAGTCCAATGATGCGCTGGAGATTCCGCACCAGCGTCGGGTACGGATGCGGCCCCATCACCGAGCCGATCGCGTAGTAGGTGTCCGCGATGTTCGTCACCCAGTCGCGCATCGCTTCGTTGATCGCATCCTTCAAGGTGCGCGAGCCCGAGCTCACCGCGCGCACCTCCGCGCCGAGCAACTCCATGCGGAAGACGTTCAGGGCCTGCCTCCGGATGTCCTCCTCGCCCATGTAGACGACGCACTCGAGGCCGAGCAGCGCACAGGCCGTCGCCGCCGCGGCTCCGTGCTGCCCCGCACCGGTCTCGGCGATCACGCGGGGCTTGCCCATGTGCTTCGCGAGCAACGCTTGGCCGAGCACGTTGTTGATCTTGTGGGCGCCCGTGTGTGCCAGATCCTCGCGTTTGAGATAGATCTTCGCGCCACCGAGATCTTCCGTCATGCGCGCGGCGAAAGTGAGGGGCGTCGGCCGTCCCGCGTAGGTACGCAGCAGATGATCGAGTTGGGCCTGGAACTCCGGCGAAGGCAGGACCGTCTCGGTGGCCTCGACCAACTCGTCGAGCGCCGCCACCAGCGTCTCCGACACGTAGCGCCCGCCGAACTCGCCAAAGCGACCGGACTCGTCCGGTTCGCTGCGAACCCCGCGTCTTGAGGCCGGCTTGCTCATTCGTTCAGGCCTCGTCCTCACCAGGCTTCTTCCCGCCGCCGCTCCCGGCGTCCTCGGCCCGGCGCACCGCCTCCACGAAGGCCACCATCTTCTTCGGGTCCTTGCGGTAGTCATCCCCTTCGACGCCCGTGGCGCAGTCGACCCCCCAGGGCAGCATCTCGCCGATGTCGGCGAGCGCCTGCTCGATGTTCTCGGGCGTCAAGCCGCCTGCCAGGATCACGTCGTGACCCTGCGCGATCAGATCCGCGGCCTCGCTCCAATCCCACGCCTTTCCGCTACCACCCCCTTCACTCGGATGGTCCAACAGCAGGATCGTCCCGGGATAACCCTCGGCCATCTCGAGATCGGCACCGCGAATGGCCTTGATCACAGGCAGGTCGATCTCTTCGACCTCCTCCTCGGACTCGTCACCGTGAAGCTGCACCCGATCGAAGTCGCAGCGGCGCAGGACGTGCTCGATGTCCTCCCAACCGGAGTCGCGAAACAACGCCACACGCTCCACGGATGTTCTCTCGACCCGCTGGCAAATCTCCTCTGCCACGCGGACGTCGACCGCCCTTGGCGACCCGGCCACGAAGTTCAGCCCGATCAGGTCGGCGCCGGCCTCGACTGCGGCTTCCGCGTCTTCAGCCGAACGGATGCCACAGAACTTGATGCGAACGCTGCCGCTCACGAAATCCTCCCCTCCTGTCTCGAAGTCGGCTCACTCAGAAGCACTGCTAGCGCGTGGGCGATATCCGGCTCGCGCATCAAGGACTCTCCCACGAGAAAG
>JAYGDB010000186.1:0-6435 GCA_046583095.1 Myxococcota bacterium
ATCGATCTCGGCGGTGACGGGCAGGTCGAGCTCCAGCGCACCGGGGTCGCCGTTCAACGCGCCCACCACGCGAACGCCTTCCTCCATCTCGACGACGACCGTCGCGTAGGGGAGCTCCTCGGCCCAGCCCGGATCGACGCCACGGTGGGTGACGGTCCAGGAGAAGACGCGACCGCGACCTTCCGAGGGTACGAACTCGAGCTCGCCCGAGCCGCACTCGCGACACAGGTAGCGCGGCGGATGGTAATACTGCCGGCAGCCCGTGCACTGCTGCAGGTGCAGACGACCCGACGCAGCCAGTCGATAGAAGTCTGCATTCCGTCCATCGGGGTTCGGAACCATCTTCATGCCGAGCCCTCTCGAGCGAGGATCGCGAGGCTGCCGTCCCCGAAGTCCCCCCAACCGGTGACGAGCCCCAGCCGGGCATCCTGCACCTGGGCGGGGCCAGCCTGGTGGCGCAACTGCCGGGTAGCCTCGATGACGTGATTCATCCCCCACATGTGACCCTGGGACAGAAGGCCTCCGTGGGTATTCAGGGGCTTCTTGCCACCCAGGCGGATCGCGCCGTCGCGCACGAACTCACCGGCTCCACCCGGCGGACACAAGCCGAGTGCCTCGATCTGGAGCAGCACCACGTAGGTGAAGCAGTCGTAGATTTCGAGGAAGTCGACGTCCTCGGCGGTGACTCCCGCCATCTCGTACGCCCGCGGCGCCGCGTGGTGGAGGCCCACCTTCAGCGGATCCTTGCGGTTCGTGATGTCGTCTGCGGGATACGGGTGACCCTCGGCGCCCCCCAGGTAGTAGACGGGGTCGTGACGCAGGTCGCGGGCGCGCTCCGCCGACGTCACCACCACCGCGGCTCCGCAATCGGTCTCGAGGCAGCAATCGAACTTCCGCAGCGGCTCCGCGATCCAGGGCGCGGCCAGGTACTCCTCGAGGCTGAGCGGCTTGCCCCGCATCAGCGCCTTCTCGTTCAGGTTCGCGTGTTCGCGGCACGTCAGTGCGACTTCGGCGGCGTCTTCGTCACGAATGCCGTAGAGCCGCTTGTAGCGGGTCAGGATGAACGAGTAGAACTGCGCGGCGCTGCGTGCGCCGTAGGGCACGTAGTAGTCCAGGACCACGTTGCCGACCGACGCCGGGTCGAGACCGAAGCGGGGCGGCTTCACGTCCGGACGCGGACGGAACGCCGAGTAGCCGTTCCAGCCCACCACCACGAGGACGTGGGTGGCCAGGCCCGTGGCAATCGCCATCGCGGCGCTCTGGAGCGATGCGGTCGGGCTCGCGCCGCCGAGGTGAATCGTCGCCGCGTAGCGGAGGTCTTCGACACCGAGATTGGCAGCGATCTCTTCCGCGGAGGTGTAGCCGGGCGGCGGGATGATCGCGTCGATGTCGCGCCGGTCGAGTCCCGCGTCTTCGATCGCCGCCTGGGACGCCTGCAACATCAGCTGCACCGGCGTCTCGAGTGCGGGCCGCATGTACTCGGTCTCGCCGACGCCGACGATGGCGGCCTGGCCGCGCAGGGGATGGGGGGACACGGGGGACCCTCGTCTCGAATTACGGAACGCGTCGTATCGTACCCTATACTCGCCCGGCCGCGAAGCAGACCGAGGAGAAGCGCGATGGGCCCGCTGCACGGAACCCGCGTGATCGAGATCTCTGGAATCGGACCGGGGCCGTTTGCCGCGATGGTCCTGGCCGACATGGGCGCGGACGTGATCCGTGTTCAGCGCCCGGGTGGCGGTGGCTTCGCAACGGGCCCGACCGATCTGCTCAATCGCGGCAAGCGCTGCATCTGTGTCGATCTGAAGAAGCCGGAGGGCGTCGATGTCGTGCTGCAGCTCGTCGAAGGCGCGGACGCACTCGTCGAAGGTTTCCGCCCCGGCGTGACGGAGAAGCTCGGGATCGGCCCCGACACCTGCCTCGAACGCAATCCGCGCCTCGTCTACGGCCGCATGACGGGCTGGGGGCAGGAAGGCCCTCTCGCCCAGGAGGCCGGCCACGACATCAACTACATCTCGTTGACGGGAGCCCTCCACGCAATGGGCCGACAGGGTGAGAAGCCCGCCATCCCGCTCAACCTGGTCGGCGACTTCGGCGGGGGTGGTTTGCTGATGGCCTTCGGCGTCGTGTGTGGGCTCCTCGAGGCGAAGGGCAGTGGCCACGGTCAGGTGGTCGACGCCGCGATGGTGGACGGCGCTTCGCTTCTGCTCGCGAGCCTCTACGGCGCACAGCAGGCCGGCTGGTGGAACGAGGAGCGCGGCACGAACGTGCTCGACTCGGGCGCGCACTTCTACGAGGTGTACGAGACCGCCGACGGCAAGTGGGTATCCGTCGGCTCCCTCGAGCCCCAGTTCTACGCCAGCCTGGTCGAGCGGCTGGGCCTCGCGGGCGAAGACCTGCCCGAACAGATGGACAGGAGCCAGTGGCCGGCACTCAAGCAGCGGCTGGCGGAGATCTTCGTGCTGAAGACCCGGGACGAGTGGTGCAGCGTGTTCGAGGACAGCGACGCCTGCTTCGCCCCGGTGCTCAGCATGTCCGAAGCCCACGAGCACCCGCACAACAAGGCCCGCGGAACCTTCGTGCTGAAGAACGGAGCCCGGCAACCGCATCCGGCGCCGCGCTTCTCGCGCACCGCGGCCAAGCTCGGAATCGGCCCCGCGAAGGTCGGCGAGCACACCGACGAGGTGCTCGCGGAGCTGGGCTTCAGCCTCGAACGGATCGCGTCACTCCGGGACGTCGGCGCGGTTCAGGGCTAGCTCACGAACCCCGAGGCACGAACCCAGCTCAGCCGAGCAGCGGAGCCATGGCGGCGGAGTCCAGGTATTCGTCGAGGCGCGCGAGTTGGCCATCCCGGACGCTGCCGACCAAGCAGGCCGCAGCCCGCACCGACTCACCGGACGGCGACCTGCAGGTGAGCACGTGCTGCTGCACGAAGCCGTCGTGTGTCTCCTGGATGCGCACGTCCTGATAAGCGAGCTCGTCGAGGCCCGCCAGGAATTCGAGGATTCGGCGCACCTGGGGCTTCGCGAGCTCGCGGCCGTCGATGTTGCGCCAGGTGACGACGTCCTCGGCGTAGAACGCGGCCGCCCCGTCGACGTCCCTCGCCTCGATGCGCTCGATCAGTCCGCGTGCCACCTCGGTCGGCGTCATGGCTCTCCCTCCGCGGGGTGGGTAGCAGACGCCGATCGGGTCACACACGGGCGCCGCACCGGTCGGCCTCGGGGCCGGCGATCTCGTCCCCGGGGAGCATGATAAGCTCCCTGGAATTGCCAGGAGGGGCCCCCATATGCACGACCTCGTGATGCGCAGCGGGAAGCTCGTGCGAGGTCCGCAGACTGCCCCGACCGCCTAGCGACTCGGTCGTCTGGAGCGTTGCCGCCGGCCTCGCCGTGCTCGCCGTCGCCGCCCAGATTTCGATCTTCGACCGGAACTTCGTCTCGATGGACGAGGGTCACCTCGCCCTGGCGTCGAGCCGTCTGCTCGCCGGGGACGTGCTGTATCGGGACATCCACACCGGGATCTTCCCGGGCATCTACGCGGTCACCAGCGGCCTGTTCGCGCTCTTCGGCGAGGAGCTGCTCGTCACGCGAATCGCGCAGATCGCCGGCAACGTCGTGACGGTGCTGCTGCTGTGGCTCGTGGGCCTGCGCATCGTTCCGCCGCGTTGGGCCGCGCTGCCCCCGCTGCTCTTCATCGCCCTGGTGTGGATCGCGTTTCCGGTCCTGACGATGTTCAACTACTCGGCGCTTGCCGGAACGTTCGGCCTCGCGGCCCTCTTCGCGACGATTCGCTACCTCGAGCGCGGCCGGAGCGTGGACGCGCTGGCGATCGGCATCCTGGTGGCTGCCTGCCTGTTCACCAAGCAGAACTACGGCGCGCTCGCCGCCGTGGCGCTCGGCGCCGCGATCGGCCTCGGGCGCCGTCACTCCGCGCTTCGCGACACGAAGCTGCTGGCCGCGCTGCTCCCGATCGTGCTCTCGGGAACCGCCTTCCTGGTGCTGGCCATCGGCTGGCTCGCCGCAACTGGAACCCTCTCGGCCTGGGTCGATTCGACGCTGTTTTCGCTGGTGGGATCTCAGCTTCAGGGCTTTTCCAACCCCATCCCACCGATCCTGGGCGCCCACCCCGAAGCCGATCCCCGCTTCGTCTATCTCTACATCCCGTCGAGCCTGTTCGACTACCTGCTGCGCGGCGATCGTTTCCTGGGAATGGCCATCGAGCCGGGCCTGATCGGAGCCGCGATCCGACTCTTCTACGGCCTTCCCATCGCCGCGCTGGTCGCCGCCCCCGCGTGGCTCGCCTGGCGTCCCGGGGAGCGCCGGGCCGGAACGACGACGGTCGTCGTGTTTGCGGTGGCCTTCTTCTTCGGAATCTTCCCGTCGGCGGTCTTCTCTCACCTCGTCTACGTCCTCGCACCGATCCTGCTGCTCTTCGCCTGGCTCGGGTTCCGGATCGAGGGACTGCTCGCGGGATCGTTCGCGCGCGCGTGGGCGTTCAGCGCGTGGGCGCTCGTGATCCTCGTCGTCGCAGCCTGCGCGACGATCCCCGGACACGTTCGCGAGACCTACTCGTCGCCCTCGGGTCTTCCCCACGTCGGGATCCAGGTCTCCGCCGATCAAGCCCAGATCCACGAGCAGGCTCTGCGCTTCATCCACGACTGCGCCCGACCCGGCGAGCCCATCTTCACCTTGCCGATCCTGCCCGTCCTGTATCTCTCGAGCGGACATCCGAATCCGGTCAAGTGGGACCTCCTGATCCCGGGCGCGATCGACCAGGAGGCCATCGTGGAGGCCCTCGAAGCGCAGGCCGTTCGCTGCATCGTGAGGCAGCGAGACATGAACCCGGAGTTCCCTCCGCTCCCCGAGCTGTATCCCGTGCTCGACGACTACATCACGACCCACTATCGGAAGCGCCGGGCGCTCGTCGGCGGCGAACAGCTCTGGCACGGATTGGTCCGGACCGCACGCTTCGAGGGAAGACCGTGAACAGGCGCGTCATCGATCTCGTCGGGGTTGCAGCCGCGGCGGCCTTGCTCGCCTTCGTCGGCTACCACCTGCTTCGCCGGGGCATCAACCTCTCCGACGAGGGCTTCCTGCTCCAGCAGTCCGTCGACATGCTCGCCGGCAAGATTCTCTACCGCGACATCGAGATGTTCATCGCTCCCGGAATCTGGTTCCTGGTGGCCGGGCTCTTCCAGCTCGTCGAGCCGAGCGTGCTCGCTTCGCGCGCGATCGCGGCGATCTCCTACTTCGCGCTGGCAGCGGTGATCTTCCGACTCGTTCGCAGCCAGGTGGGCGGACGCGCCGGCCTGCACGCCGGTGCGATCTGCATCGCGTTCTACGCCGCGCTCGCGGTGTGGTGCTTCCCGCACTGGACCTGGGCCTGGTACTCGCCCTGGTCGATCCTCTTCGCGCTGCTGGCCCTCCAATGCGTCCTCGCCTGGCGAGAGGATCGGCGAGCTTTCCGTCTCTTCCTGGCCGGGGTCTGCATCGGACTGACTGCGATCTTCAAGCAGAACTACGGTCTCTTCGCCCTCGCGGGATGTGGCCTGTCGGTCGTCGTCCTGCGCATCGAGAAGCGGGAGGCCTGGGGTGCGCTGGGGCGCGCCGCCGTGTTCGACGGGCTGCGGATGGGGGGTGGACTCGCACTCGCGATCCTGCCACTGCTCGTCTACTTCGGAATCCACGGCGCCCTCTACTCGATCTACGACCGCTTCTTCCTCTATCCCCTGGAGTTCACGACCGCTGCGAACATCCCGTATCTGCCGTTCTCGGCGATCTTCGATCCGAGCCTGTTCGAAGATCGAGTCACGTCCACCCACTACCTGTCGCAGCTAGCGCTCAACACGCCGACCGGGATCGCGCTGTTGCCCGGGGCGGCCACGATTCGCCTGCTACACGCACTGCTCTACTGGACGCCCCCGGTGATCCTGATCGCCGGCACCGTCCTGTCGTTTCGCCGGCAACAGGGAGTCGTCGGGATCGATGGCCCCTTGCTGGCCTCGACCCTCGTCTCGGGCTTCCTCTTCCTCGGCGTGTTTCCGCGCGCCGACTTCACGCATCTCGTCACCGTCTACCAGCCGCTGCTCGTGACCGGCGCACTCGTGTGGCACCGAGCCGGCCAGCGGCTGGCGGATCCGACGCCGCGCTGGGCGTGGGTGCCGGTGGCGGGCGGTGTTGCGGCCTTCGGCTTCTACGCCCTCGCAGCGACCGCCTGGCTCAACTACCTCGTCGCCGGGATGACCGATCCGCTTCCCCAGGCACGCGGAGGGGTGCTCGTTCAGCGCATTACGGCAGTGGGGATCAATCAGCTCGTCGAGGTGGTGCGCGCGCACACCGACGAGGGAGAGCCCTTCTTCGGGATCCCCGACATGGCGATGATCAACTTCCTCTCCGAGCGACCGGTGCCGGGCTCCCAGTACCAGACCTACGCGCA
>JAYGDB010000021.1:0-2531 GCA_046583095.1 Myxococcota bacterium
GCCCATCACGCCCTTGAGGTAGCGGGAGAGCACGCCCTCGACGATGGCGGCAAGTCGCCAGAACTGGAACGAGCGGTAGTAGTCTACGTTCGTCACCTCGTGACCGGTGCGCTTCGAGTAGGCCTCGATGAACTCTGCCCGGCTCGGGAAGCCCCCGATGGCCGTTGGCGACACGTCGCCCTCTGCGGTCTCGGGGTCACCCGGCTGGCCCCAGTTGTTCATGATGTACCCGACGTCGGCCAGGGTGTCGCCGAGGGTGCAGAGCTCCCAATCCAGCACGGCCTTCACCTCGGCGTCTTCGCCCGAGAGCATATTGCCGATGCGGTAGTCGCCGTGGACGATGCCCGTGTACTTCTGCTCGGGCTTCGCGGCCAGCAGCAACTCGTACGTCTCCTCCATCGCCGGCAGCTCGCGGGTCTTCGACTTCTCCCACTGCGTCCGCCAGCGCTTGAGCTGACGATCGAGGTAGGCCTCCTTGCGACCGAGGTCGCCGAGCCCGACGGCGTCGGGATCGATCCCGTGCAGGTCCGCGAGGGTGTCGATCACCGCCTGGCCAAGGGTGGCCCGCAGGCCGGGCTCCGGCAACACCCTGCCGGTGATCTCGCCGCTGTCGAGCACGTGCCCCTCGACGAAGTTCATCACGTAGAAGGGCGCATCATTGACCGATTCGTCGACACAGAGCCCGAGCGCCTTTGGCACCGGAACGGAGGTCTTGCCGACACCGGTGATGATCTTGTGCTCGCGGCCCATGTCGTGCGCAGTGGCGAGCACGGCACCCAGGGGCGGCCGGCGCAGGACGAAGCACTCGCCGTCTGCAGCGACGACGCGATAGGTGAGATTCGAATGGCCGCCGACGATCAGCGAGAACGCGAAGGGCGGTTTCGCACCGTCGATGTTCTGCGCGAGCCACTCACTGACGGCTCCCGCACGAATCCCCCGGATGTCCGCCCCCGGATCAGCCATGTCCGTATCTTACACCCGCAGCCGCAGCCTACACGCGCAGCTTCACGTCCGTAGTGCCGAACGCGAAGCGTCCGAGTACGGGTCCGCCCGTCGGGCTCAGAGTCTGGAGCCCAGCCAGGGTGGGAAGCACCGCGAGCAGCCATTTCGACCACCAGGTCCGCTGGAAGAGGATGCGCGGCGGCATGCGCTGCATCTTCTGAATGGTCTCCACCTCGGGGAAGCGCTCCGCCTGGAAGGCCCGACCGGCTGCGTCGATGGCCTCAGCGCCGCCTCCAGCCTCGAGCACCGGCACCAGGTGATTCGCTGCAACCAACGCGTCACGGAGAGCGATGTTGATGCCCTGCCCACCCACCGGCGACATCGGGTGTGCGGCGTCGCCCAGCAGGAGGACACCCGGCGAGGTCCACTGGCGGACCAGGTAACAGACCACGTTCAGCACGAAAGGCTGGGCCAACTCACTCTTCGAAGCCCGCAGGTGATCGCCGAACTCGTCGCCCGCGTGGTCGGCCATCTCGTCGAGCCAGTGCTCGACTCCCTGATCGCGGAGGTCGCCGAAGGTGCCCTTGTCGATGATCCAGGCCACCTGGAGCTTGCCGTCCGGGGACGGGAAGCAGAGCATCAAGTGACCCGGCTTGAGGAACGCCATGACCGTGTGGTCGGGGGCTTCGAGAAACGCGGGGCGCGGCACCTTGAACCAGACCACGTCGAATCGCTCGGCATCGTGATCGTCCGTGAGCCCCGCACGGCGCCGCACGATCGAGCCGCGTCCATCTGCGCCTACCACGAGATCGGCGGGCAGCAGCGGATCGCTTTCGCTTCGGAGCTTCACACCGACGACTCGCCCCGCCTCCGTGACGAGATCGGAGATCGACTCTCCGCGCAGAAAACGAAAATTTGGGAACGCCGAACAGCGCTCGACGAGCATCTCGAGCATCTCGGGCTGCGAGACGACGCGCGGAAGCAGGTCGTCCAGATCGCCCCGGCCTTCGCTCGAGAATTCGCGCACGAAGCGACCGTTCCGGTACACGCGAACGCGTCGCGGCTGGGCCTGGGCGAGCTGGTTGAAGTCGTCTTCGAGGCCCATCTGCCGGAACGCGTCTCGGCCGCTGGGCATCACGGCCTCGCCCCGAAATTCTCGCGCGAAATCCTTCTGGCGCTCGACCAGGCTGACATCGATTCCGCGCCGGGCGAGCAGGTAGGCGAGCGAGGCACCACCGGGGCCCGCCCCGCAGATCACGACGCGTTGCATGCGTCGAGGTTACGACCGAGCGGAGACTGCTGCACCCCCGCAACAGCGTGCAATCGTCGAGCGGAGGCTCAATGCTCCGGGATCCTCGCCATCGCCCTCTCCTCTCGTGCTTTCGTTCTTCTCGCGGGCGGGCGCTCACCTCATGCTAGTGAACCCTTCGCTCGACTTGAACCGAACTCCGAGCGGAGGTTCACGGCCATGCGTCTCAGGTCTTGCAGAATCAGGTAACCACTCGGAAGCAGGAAGAGCGAGACCAGGGTGGCGAAAACGACGCCGAATCCCAGCGACGTGGCCATCGGCTTGAGGAAGGCCGAGCCCA
>JAYGDB010000029.1:0-1839 GCA_046583095.1 Myxococcota bacterium
GCCAGGACGTCCCGCCCGACATCCTCGAGGCCGGCTTCGGCGAGATCATGGACGGCAAGGCGACTCCCGCCCAGATCGCCGGGTTGTTGGTCGCGCTGCGAACGAAGGGGGAGACCGTGGCCGAGATCGTGGCTGCAGCGCGCGCCCTGCAGGCCCGGGCGACGACCACGGAAGCTTCCGACCCGCGTACGATCGACAACTGCGGGACGGGCGGCAGCGGTCTCGACACCTTCAGCATCTCGACCACCTCGGCGTTCGTGGTCGCCGGTGCGGGTGTTCCCGTTGCGAAGCACGGAAACCGGGCTGCGAGCCGCGCGACGGGGAGCTTCGACGTGTTGGAAGCGCTGGGCGTGCGGATCGATCTGCCGATTCCGGCTTGTGGTGAGATCCTCTCGCGGGTCGGTATCGCGCCGTTCTTTGCCCAGACGGCCCATCCGGCCATGCGCCATGCCGCACCCGTTCGCCGGGAACTCGGCGTGAGGACGATCCTGAACTGCATGGGGCCGCTCCTGAATCCGGCAGGTGTCCGGCTGCAGATGATGGGCTGCTACGACGATGCGCTGGTCGAGCCCCTGGCTGGGGTGCTCGGCGAGCTCGGCCGGAAGCGGGCCCTGGTGGTGCACGGTTCCGACGGCCTCGACGACCTGACGACGACCGGTCCGAGCCGCGCGGCCCTGTTCGACGCGGGACAGGTCGAATCGATTCTCGTGGAGCCCGAGGACTTCGGGATTGCCAGGGCCCGGCCCGAAGACCTGGTTGGCGGAGATCCGCCCGAGAACGCGCGTGTTCTCCGCGCGATCCTCGAGGGCGAGGTCGGGCCTCGCAGGGACATCGTCTCGCTCAACGCAGGCGCCGCGCTGTGGGTCGCCGAGGCAGCGAGAAGCCTCTCCGAGGGAATCGAGTTGGCTCGCGAGAGTATCGACTCCCGCGCCGCCAGCGAGAAGCTGGACGCGTTGGTGCGCGCCACCCAGGAGGCAGGCCAGTGAGTATTCTCGACGAAATCGTCGAGGTGAAGCGCGTCGAGGTGGCGGCGGCCAAGGAGCGCAGTGCGCCTGCCGAGTTGGCGGCCCGTGCGGACTCCATCGACGAGCCGACGCGCGGCTTTCGGAGCGCCCTGTTGCGGCACGAACCCCCGTGCGTGATCGCGGAGCTCAAACGGCGCTCCCCGAGCAAGGGGGAGATCCGGCCGGATTTCGATCCCGTGGCCTGCGCCCGCGAGTACGCCGCGGGGGGCGCGGCGGCGGTCTCGATTCTGACGGACGAGACCTACTTCGGGGGTCATCTGGACCACCTCAGGCAAGTTCGGGAGGCCGTGCCGCTCCCGCTCCTGCGCAAGGATTTCACGGTCGATGTCTACCAGATCGACGAGGCGCGGGTCGCGGGTGCGGACGCGATCTTGCTGATCGTTTCGGCCCTGTCTGCGGAGCAGCTCGCCGAATTCTCCGGGCGGGCCCGGGATCTCGACCTCGACGTACTCGTGGAGGTCCACGACGAGGCGGAACTCCAGGCGGCGCTCGCGGCGGGGGCCGATCTCGTCGGGGTGAACAACCGCGATCTGCGAACCTTCGAGGTCGATCTCGAGACGACTGCGCGGCTGGCGGGACAGGTCCCATCCAACGCGGGCGTCCTGCTGGTTGCCGAGAGTGGCATCGAGGGGCCCGCCGATCTGCAGTATCTGGCGGAGGCTGGTGCCGGGGCCTTTCTCGTGGGAGAGTCCTTGATGCGCGAGCCGGATATCGCCCACGCGCTAGCAGTGCTTCTGAGTGAGCCGACTTCGAGACAGGAGGGGAGGATTTCGTGAGCGGCAGCGTTCGCATCAAGTTCTGTGGCATCCGTTCG
>JAYGDB010000153.1:0-4048 GCA_046583095.1 Myxococcota bacterium
AATGACCAGCGAGTCACCGCCGCTCATGGCGTGGGCGATTGCGGTTTCCTGCTCCGGGTAGAGGCGGTCGATCCCGAGAGCCTGGCCAGCCTCTTCGACGGTGGTCGGCGGGACAAAGGGGCGCTGGATCTCGGGCTCGGAAGGCTGGTCCTGCTCATCATTCGCTCGCCGCCGACGTTGGCGACCGCGGCTGGGGCGCCTTCGTCGCGTCGGCTTGCCACTCTGTTCCTCACTGCCGCCCCTGCGCTCGCCTTGAACCTCCTCGCGGCCGGCTGCCCCAGCTCGGCGCCCACGACCCCGCCGACGACGTCCCCGACGGCGACGGCGATTCGGCCTTCCTTCCTTCCGTTCGTCGGCCTGAGAAGAACCCGCCGGCTGGCCCTGGGTTCGCCGGGCGCGTGATCCTTCGCCTCGGGTGGGCGCGCTTTCGTCGCGAGTCGGCGCGGACGTCTCGACCGAAATCGGACCCGGGTTGAGGGCGGCCCGAGCTACCGCGGGCTCCGTGACCCGGGTATGCGCAGATTCGCGCTGGACCCTGGCACTGGCCAAGCGGCTCGGCATCTCGCGGGCCGCAACCGTCCTGAGAGCGGGCGTCTCCTTGGCAGTCGTCTTCTTCGCAACTGTCTTCTTGACGGTCGTCTTCTTCGCAACCGTCTTCCTGGCAGCCGGCTTCTTCGCAGCTGTCTTCTTGGCAGCCGGCTTCTTCGCAACCGCCTTCTTCGCAGCTGTCTTCTTGGCAGCCGGCTTCTTCGCAGCTGTCTTCTTGGCAGCCGGCTTCTTCGCAGCTGTCTTCTTGGCAGCCGGCTTCTTCGCAGCCGCCTTCTTCTTGGCCGTCTTCTTGCTGGCCGTCTTCTTCCGTGCAGTCAAAGCCTCATCCTACTGTCATCTGCCTCTCACGAGGCGCTACCTACGGCTCATGGAGCCGAATCGCCCGAGTTCGGGGGGACTCAAACGCCGACGGCATGCCATCGACGCTCACGCGACCGCCAAGCTCGCCTTGCTAGCGGCCCCCAAAACTTGGCAAGGAGCCTGCTGGCCGAGTTCGCGACCGACTTCCCATGGTCCGAATCCAGCCGACCTTCTCCAAGCAGCGGCGCAGCCACGAGAGCCCCACCTTGCCACCTGGTAAACCCGAGAAAACCTGAACCGTCCGTTTCAGGACGACCCAGCCTCTCCGTGTCCAGTTGCGCCTGACAGCCTTCTCGCCGCGAACAGCCGGGGAAGGACTCTAAGCGCGACCGCCGTGATCTTCGCTCGTTTCGACACTCCCGCGCAACCCCTTGGCGTTGACAAAGCCCTAGAACGGCCCGAGGGCTCAGCGGAGGCCCGTCATCGAGAAACCGCGTGCGGATGGTGCGCGGCCTTCGGGGTCGATGCCGGAGGCGGGCTCGGCGCCCGTCGAAGCGTCGTCGGGGGCCCAGCGCCGTGTGTCGTTCAGGCGCCCTTGTGCGGAGTGATCAGGTATTTCTCTCCGGTTGCCTGTCGGCCATAGGTGGCGATGGCGTCGAGTTGCAGCGCCTCGGCGAGCGAGACCTGCTTCGTGTAGCCGCTCGCGAAGGTGGTCTTGATCTCCGAGGCGACGCGCTGCCGCAGCTTCTCGACTTCCTCGAAGCCGATCTTCTGCAGGAAGGGCGTGAGCAGCCAGCCCCCGATCCCCCAGGCCATCCCGAAGTTGCGGTTGAGCTCGGTGGTCGAGCGGTCGAGGCCGCCGTAGATGTAGACCTGCTTGTGGGTCGTCGAGCCGTAGCGGTTGTACTCCTTGGCGGTGTCGTTCTGTGCGACCTCCATGCATGCCAGGATCTGGCTCGCGAGCTTTCCGCCACCCGTGGCGTCGAACGCGAGGGTGGCACCCGTCTCCGAGAGTGCCGCGACCAGGTCGGCTTTGAACGTCTCCGCGCTCGAGTCGACGACGTGCTTCGCGCCGATCCCGCGCAGCAAGTCCTCCTGCTCGGGCCTTCGCACGACGTTCACCAGCGAGACGCTGTCCTGGATGCAGAGCTTGTTCAGCATCTGTCCCAGGTTGGACGCTGCGGCCGTATGCACCAGCGCGGTGTGGCCTTCCATCCGCATGGTCCCGACCATGCCCAGCGCCGTCAGCGGGTTCACGAACCACGACGCGCACTCGGCCGGCTCGGTTCCCTCGGCGAAGGCCAAGCACTGACCGGGCTTGGCGGTGCGATATTGGGAGTACATCGCACCCCCGATGACGCCGACCGTCCTGCCCAGCAGCGCCTGGGCCGGCTCCGAATCGCCCGCGGCGACGACGACGCCCGCCCCTTCGTTGCCCACCGGCAGAGATTGATCGAGGCGCGCCGCCACACCCGCGAGCAAGTGGCTCGGAATGTCCGCGGTCACGGCCGGCTCTTCGGGCGTCCCCGAGGCCTTCGCGGTCCGCATGTCCGAAGGCCCGAACAACAGGCCGAGGTCGGAGGGATTGATGGGCGAGGCTTCGATCCGCACGACGACTTCGTCCGAACCGGGATCCGGAACCTCGATCGTGGCGAGGGAGAGCTCGAGCCGGCCTTCCGAAGTGACGGTCGAGCGAAGCTGTCGTGCCGAGTGACCCATGGATCTGTTCCTCTTTTTCTTCAGAGATCGCGGGCCGCGAGCATAGGCCGCTCAGTCCTTGAAGTCGGGCTTGCGCCCTTCCTGCCTCGCGCGGGTGGCCTCTTCGAAGTTCTGGGTGGTGAGGCGGACAAAGAGCTGGGTGGTGCTCTCGAGGTCGATGGCAGCCTCGAGGCTGCTGGTTTCGAGGCCGGACCACATCATCCGCTTCGTGAGCTGCACGCCCTGGGTGCTCCAGCCGTTGATCTGATCCGCGAGATCCAGCGCCGCGTCCATCAGTTGGTCGTCGGGGAGCGTGCGAGAGACGAGGCCGATCTCGGCGGCCTCCCGTGCGGAGACGTCCCGCCCGGAGAGCATGATCTCGAAGGCGCGAGAGCTTCCGATTGCGCGGGGCAACAGGAAGGAGAGTCCCAGCTCGGTGGCCGTGAGGCCGTTGTTGATTCCGGCGGCGCGAAAGTAGGCCGACTCCGCCGCGAGACGAATGTCGGCGCCGAGGGTCAGGCACATGCCCCCGCCGATCGCCGCACCGTTGATGGCGGCGATCACCGGCTGGGGCATTCGGCGCATCGTCGGCACCAGGTCTGCGAGGATCCGCATCGAGCGCGAGGCGATTCGCGTCAGCGTCAGCCCATCGATATTCGGCGGCGGCTCGGTGTGCTGCGTATCCGCGCCGGAGCAGAAGCCGCGCCCCGTCCCCGTCAGGATCACGCACCAGGTGTCGTTGTCCTCGGCGACCTCGCACATGGCATCCCGGAGCGGAATCGCCTGCTCGAAGGCCATCGAGTTCATGCGCTCGGGACGATCCATCACGATGACGCTCGTGTGGGGCCGGGGTTTCTCGATGCGGATGTAGCTCACAGAATTCTCCTCGTCCGAGGCCCTCGCCGGGACCTCCGAAGGGGTAGCATCTGTGACGATGCGTCGGTCGCAGCCTCGAGGAGAAACGCGCAACAGCGATACGGTCGAGATTCGCCCGATTTCGCTCCCCGACGACGTCGTTGCCTTCGTCCGCTCGTGGTGGCGCATCTACCGCGACGAACCGCACTGGGTTCCACCGCTCGTGTTCGAGCGCAAGCGCTTCCTCGACCCCAGCGTGAATCCCTACTTCCGGGTCGCAGACGTGCAGTGCTTCCTGGCGACGCGCGGCGGCGAAGCCGTCGGCACCATCGGTGCCGCCGTGGATCACAACTACCAGCGCGAGGATCCCGGTGCCGGCTTCTTCGGTTTCTTCGAGTTCATCGACGACCAGGCGGTCTCGCGGGCGCTTTTCGAGTCGGCCACTGCGTGGCTGCGCGAGCAGGGAATGAACCGCGCTCTGGGGCCCTCCAACTTCAACACCAACCACGAGTTCGGCCTGCTCGTCGAGGGCTTCGACAGCGATCCGATGGTCGCCAACCCCCACAACGCCAGCTGGTTCGAGAGCCACTACCAGGCCCTCGGGCTGGAGCCGGTGATGGACTGGTACGCCTACTGGCTCGAGGCC
>JAYGDB010000032.1:0-4618 GCA_046583095.1 Myxococcota bacterium
AGATCTCGATCACCTCGGGAATGCTCGCGACTGCGGTCGCAAAACGATCGAGCCACGCCTCGTTGTGTTGATTCGTCCGGATCGTGACGAAGACCGTAACGCTGAGCCCGACTTTGGCCGGATCGACCAGGGCGACGCGGCCCTTGAGCACACCCGCCTCCTCCAGCCTGCGGATACGCTTCCAGCACGGGCTCTGAGAAAGTCCAACCGCGGCTCCGATCTCCTGCACCGAGCGGGAGCAGTCTTGCTGGAGTTCTCGAAGAATCGCCTGGTCGATAGAGTCGATATTCTTCATTTTGCCAACTTTGTGAATGTTCTATTCTAGATATTGCCTCATCGGCGTATTTTTGAAAAGATATTTTCCACTTTCAGAACTAGATTAACTCTCCATGCAGGCCAACCCGGCGGCCATCTTTCCCGGCGCTCTACTGTGCGGAGTCATCGCCGCTATCGGCGCGGCACTGGGAGCGACCGCGCTGGGCGGCCTGTTCGGCGGCGCGGTTCTGGCTATGGCGCTGGGGATTGCCGGTGCCGCGTTGATCCCCGCCTCCGCGACCGATGCGGGTGCCACCTGGGTGGTACGCGTCATGCTGCCGCTGGGCATCGTGTTGCTGGGTGCAGGCGTCCGTGTGGATGAACTGATCGACCTGGGCGTGCGCGGAGCTGCGATGGGGGTGGGCGTGATCGCGCTGTCGGGGCTCCTGTTTCTGGCGCTGGCGTACTCTGGCCGGGTTCCGGGCCGACTCGCGGCTCTACTGGCGTTTGGCAACGGGATCTGCGGCGGCAGTGCGATCGCCGCGGCGGCGCCGGTCCTGGGGGCCAAGCGCGAGGAAGTCGCGATCAGCGTGTCGGCCGTGGCCTTGGCCGGAACGGTCGGCACCTTTGCGCTGCCCCTGATCGGCCAGTGGCTGGAGTTGTCGCCGCGCGACTACGGACTGTGGGCGGGCCTCGCCTTGCAGCAGACGCCTCAGGTCGTCGCTGCCGGCATGGCGCTCGGGCCCGAGGCGGGTGAGGTCGCCACGACGATCAAACTGGTGCGCATCGCGCTGCTCGTCCCGGCGATCTTCCTGCTGGGCACGTTCTGGCGCGCGGGTCGTGACGGCTCGAAGCGCACCACACGGCTGATCCCTTCGTTTCTCTGGGGCTTTCTCTTCCTGTCCGTCGCCAGCACCCTGCATTTGCTGCCGGACCTGACCCTGCGTTTCGATCCCCACTCGTGGCTTGCCGACTCGCAGATGCGGGTCGACCTGCGACAGGTCGCGACACTCGGATCGCAGGCCTGCATGGGAGCGGCACTAGCCGCGATCGGGCTCCAGACTCGCTGGGAGTCGTTCAAGCAGGTCGGGGCCAGCGCCATCGGCGCGACACTGCTCGCGAGTCTGATCATTGCCAGCGTGATGGGATGGCTCGTTCTCCACGGCTGACGCTGGCTCTCGGCGAGCCTCTTCCCCCGTGCAGCCAGCTCAGAGAAGAGGGGCCTTCCCGTAGTCGACGGTGCGCCAGCGCTCGGGGCGCATCACGTAGACGGCCTGTGCCTCCACACCGGTTGCGTCCGTGTACTGGTCTCCGATCTCGTCTCCGACGTAGCGGCGTGCCATCGGTCGGAGGTCACGCTCGAGGTCGGCCTTTCGCGTCTCGATGATCGGTCCCTCGACGCTGACGTAGCGATAAGCAGGCGGCGCCTCGTCCTGCGCGACCAGGGTGAAACGCCCGGCGGCCTTCAGGTGCATCGCCTTCAGCGACGCGTCTCCCGTAATCACCCAGACGCCGACACCGGGTGCGTAGTCGTACCAGATCGGCGCCGATAGCGGCGGTCTTCCGTCCTGCTCGACCGAGATCACACCAACATGCAGATCGGCCAGGAATGCATCGCGTTCTTCCTCTGTCATTGCGGTGGACATGGCGACTCCTTCGAGACGGGCGCGCGGAAGGATAGGAGAAACAAGCGGGTTCTTGGGCCTGGATCCGAGTTTCGGGAAGGGGTGTTCTGTTGAAGCGAGTAGGAACCTTGAACCGCGATACGGCTACCCCCGACAGCCTCAGCTCTGCTGACCCACTGGCTCGAGTTGGACGGGCCACTAGAGGGGTCTACTGGAGCGCCCCTCGGTGAAGTCTCATCAGGAGGACCGGACCCTCGGGCGTTTCTGCGATTCCGTGCCGCTGGAAGCCGGCCTTCTCGTAACAGCGAATCGCTCGGAAGTTTTCGATCTCGGCATCGAGTTGAACGCGTGTCACCGCTGGATCCTGGAACAGTCGCCTGACGAACTGCCCCACCATCGCGGTCCCGATGCCCTGCGAAAGGCGACCGGCATCGGCAAGGAACTGGTCGATCCCGATCACACCCGGGTCGGTCTCGGGCTCCCACCACCCCTCTCCCTGCTGCGCCGCGATCCACGACTGGATGTAACCCCCAGGCAAGCCATCCAGAAGCACTACGTAGGGATGGATCGAATCGGAACGGATCCGTGATCCGTACTTCTCGAGCACTTCGTCGTAGGAAACCGGGCCATCCCACCACTGCGCCACGTGGGACCGGTTCATCCACTCGAAGAGGGTCGGGAGATCTCCCTCCGTGAGCGACCTGAACTCGATTCGGGGCACCCCCGCCATGCATCCCTCCAGACGGTTCGAAGGCTTGCAAATGCCCCGAATTCGTCGCGTCCGACAGTAGGGAATCTGTCGGATATGCTCTGATTTGCTGGAGAGCGGCCCCCCCGGCGGGGTGACTCTTCGCCAAGAGCGAGCCAGAAAAGGTGCTGAATGTTGATCGCCATCATCGCCGTTCTCACTCGCGTGCCCGCTGCACGCCTCGTACCGGCAGGAATCGATGAGCACCGCGGATAGCGGCGGCCCGCGCCAGAGCCCGGAGGAGCGCCTTCGGAAAACTGTCATAGAGAACGTACAGCTGGCCTTGCGGATTTCGATCGGGGTCGTGCTCGGACTCACGCCCCTGGTCTTCGTGATCGCGTCGGAGGACATCGCATACCACGCGACGCCGCGCGTCGCGGTGCTCGTGGTGCTCGGGCTCAGCTTATGGGCGCTCGCTCGCCGTCGGAGTGGCGAGGGGGCGGGTTTCATCTTTCTAGCGGTCACGGCCCTTACCATGTTGAACCTGATCCATCTGTCGGCGACTCAGGCTACGAATCACCCCGGCGGGTTCACGCCCGTGCTGTTCTTTCTCGGCGCCATGCTGATCGTGCCATTGCAACCGATGCTCTATCTGCTGCTCGGGGCCGTCATCGCCTTTCTGCCGTGGCTGTTCTGGTCGAGCGGTCGGATCGATGTGGACCCGGTCGCCCAGATCCTATATGTGGCGGGCGTGCTGATCACGGGAGGCGTTGGGGTGTTGTTTTCCTGGCAGCGCCGGAAGCAGCTGCTGGAGCGGTTCCAGGCGGACGAGGTGATGATCGAGCGTGACGAGCATCTACAGGAGGCGAACGAGCAGCTCAGGATGGCTCGGGACGCCGCCCAGGCTTCGGACACCGCCAAGTCTCGTTTCCTGTCGCACGTCAGCCATGAGACGCGGACACCGCTCAGCGGCATCCTGGGCTTTACCGAGTTGCTCGAGCTGCGGCATTTCGGGGAGCTCAACGAGCGGCAGGCGGATTTCGTGCGGCAGATCCGCGAGTCCGGCGAGCACATGCTCGAGCTCGTCAACGACCTGCTCGACGTGACACGCCTCGACACCGATTCTGTCGAGTTGAGCCTCGAAGACGTGTCGCCGGCCGAGGTGGTGTTGGAGGTCGTGGACAACGTCGAGCGCGGGAGCCCTGAGAAGGAGATCTCGATCGTCAACGAAGTGGGTGCGGATGCGCCGACCCTAAAGGTCGATCGGAGGCGCTTCCGTCAGAGCCTGTACAACCTGTTGTCGAACGCGCTGAAGTTCACGCCGGCCGGGTGCGCTGTGGGGCTTCGCTGGCGCATCGAGCCGGGAGGTTGGCTGTGCATCGAGGTCTGGGACCAGGGCCTCGGCATCGCCGCCGAGGAACTCGAGTCGATCTTCGACGAGTTCCACCAGGTCGATCACAAGCGCGACGAGGGCTTGGGGGGGACCGGGATCGGGTTGGCGTTGACGCGCCGGCTGGCGGAGCTGCACGGGGGCCAGGTGCGAGTCGAGAGCGAGCTCGGACGCGGCAGCAGCTTCTTCCTCGTGATGCCGCTGGCCAGTCAGCAGCCCGACTCGGGGGCGGCTCGCGTGTCGCCGAAGCGGCGCTCCAAGACGCCCGACTGGCGTACGCTCGACGCAGGGGTCCGCGTGCTGGTGGTCGATGACAACCCTGCGAACGTGGCGGTCATCCAGGGCCTGTTGGAGGTGCGGGGGATCGACCCGATCGTCACCCGCAGTGGCCAGGAGGCGGTGGCGTTGGTGAGCCGGGAGCGCCCGCAGTTGGTGCTCATGGACATCCACATGCCGGACTGCAACGGCTTCGACGCGTTGGCGCAGATCCGCGCGCAGGAGAGCCTGGCAGGCATCCCGATCGTGGCGATGACCGCCAGTGCCAGCGAGCCGGAGCAGAGGCGCTACCTCGAGGCCGGCTTCGACGCCTTCCTCTCCAAGCCGATCGACTCGGCCGAGCTCGACGAGCTGCTGAAGCGCTTCGTGTTGCCGACCGCGCAG
>JAYGDB010000201.1:0-3659 GCA_046583095.1 Myxococcota bacterium
GATGGTGATGCCGGGAGACAACGTGGAGATGACGGTGCAGTTGATCACTCCGATCGCGATGGACCCGGAGCTCCGCTTCGCGATTCGCGAAGGTGGACGCACGGTCGGCGCCGGCGTGGTCTCCGAGGTCATCGAGTAGAAGCCCAGGCACAAGATGGGAAAGGCGAGGTCCGGAAACTAGGCGCGTAGCACAATTGGTAGTGCACCGGACTCCAAATCCGAAGGTTGGGGGTTCAAGTCCCTCCGCGCCTGCCAAGGTCGTAAAAGGAGAAAAGAGTGAATCCGCTCAACTGGATCCGCGATGCTCGCGAGTATCTCGCAGAGGTCCAGGTGGAGTGGAAGAAGATCACCTGGCCGCCGCAGAACGAGGCGGTGGCCGGGACCGTGAGCGTCGTCGTGGTGGTGGCGGTCGTGACGTCGGTTCTCGGCCTGGTCGACTACGGGTTGAGCGTGGTGATGCAGGCGGTCTTGCAATGATGGTTGCCGGTTCGAAGATGCTGGTGACGCGATGAGTGCGGCGAATACGCCCGGCGGCCCCCCGGAAGGGCCGACGGACGAGAAGCCCGGAGGGGAAACGGTGGAGAGCGTGCAGACTCCCGAAGTGACTCCGCCCCCGGGCGAAGGGGCGCCGCTGGCGGTGCCGCCCGCGCCCGGTGCGAAGGCGAAGAAGTGGTACATCGTGCACACATACTCGGGCCAGGAAGCCCGTGCGAAGCAGAGCTTGGTGGAGCGCGCGGCGGCCCTTGGTCACGAGGAGGAGATCGACGAGGTTCTGATCCCCGAAGAGAACGTCGTCGAGATGGTGGCCGGGAAGAAGCGGACGTCGAAGCGCAAGTTCTTTCCGGGATACATCCTCGTTCGAATGGAACTCAACGACGAGACGTGGCACGTGGTGAAGGGGACGCCGAAGATCACCGGCTTCGTCGGCAATGCGACCCAGCCGCCGCCGATCTCCGATGACGAAGTCGCTCGGATGACCCAGCGAATCAAGGAAGGCGCCGCGAAACCGAAGCCGCTCATCAGCTTCGAGGAAGGGGAGAACGTCCGTGTAACGACGGGTCCCTTCGCCAACTTCTCGGGCTTCATAGACGAGGTCATGGTGGACAAGGAGAAGCTTCGGGTGATGGTGCAGGTTTTCGGTCGCGCCACTCCGGTAGTGCTGGATTACACGAATGTCGAGAAGGCCTAGGCAAGGCTGAGAAGCCGGAGTCCTGGGTAAGGAGAGGGAAGAGAACCGTGGCCAAAAAGGTCCTTGCCGTCGTCAAGCTGCAGTGCCTCGCCGGGCAGGCGAATCCGTCGCCGCCCGTAGGGCCGGCCCTCGGCCAGCACGGCGCGAACATCATGGAGTTCTGCAAGGCCTTCAATGCCCGGACCCAGGACAAGCTGGGCTTGGTGATTCCATCGGTCATCACGATTTACGCCGACCGGAGCTTCACCTTCGAGTTGAAGTCGCCGCCGGCCGCAGTCTTGCTCAAGAAGGCAGCGAAGATCGAAAAGGGCTCGGGTGAGGCGAATCGGGAGATGGTCGGCACCGTCACACAGGCCCAACTTGCCGAGATCGCGGAGATCAAGAAGGAAGACCTCAACGCCTATGACGTCGAGGCTGCGAAGAAGATCATTGCGGGGACCGCGAGGTCCATGGGCCTCGAGGTAGAAGGGTAAACGACATGGGGCGCAGCAACAGGTACAAGAAGGCGGCCAGCGATCTCGACCGCTCGAAGCTCTACCCGATCGACGAGGCCGTGGGTCTGCTCAAGAGCATGCCCGTGGGGAACTTCGACGAGAGCGTCGATATTGCGATCAATCTCGGAGTCGATCCGAAGCACGCGGACCAGATGATTCGCGGCGCAGTCGTGCTGCCTCACGGAACGGGAAAGTCGATGCGGGTTATCGTTTTCGCGAAAGGCGATAAGGAACAAGAAGCGCGCGACGCCGGTGCAGATCACGTGGGCGCAGAAGAGCTGGCCCAGAAGATCCAGACCGAGGGATGGATGGAGTTCGATCGGGTGATCGCGACGCCGGACATGATGGGCATCGTGGGTCGCCTCGGAAAGGTCCTCGGCCCGCGCGGTCTGATGCCGAACCCGAAGCTCGGCACCGTTACCCAGGACGTAGGACGCGCCGTGACCGAGCAGAAGGCGGGTAAGGTGGAGTATCGCGTTGACAAGAACGGCATCGTGCACTGCCGGGTCGGCAGGGCCTCGTTCGAAGCGCCTCAACTGCTCGAGAACATCGGCGCACTGGTCGACGTGATCCAGAAGCAAAAGCCCGCCGCTTCCAAGGGCATCTACTTCGCGCGGATTGCTATCTCGACCACGATGGGTCCGGGACTGCGGATCGAACCCCAGAGCGCCGTCGCCCTGGTGGCTGAATAGGAACGCCCATGCTCACTCGAACCCAGAAGCAAGAGCAGGTCGATACGCTGCGGGACAAGTTCGGTCGCGCGACCAGCGTCTTTGTGGCGGACTATCGTGGCCTGACTGTTGGCCAAGCGACTGACCTGCGAACCAAGCTGCGCAGCGAGACGGCCGAGGTCGAGTACCAGGTCGTGAAGAACTCGGTGCTTCGCCGCGCGACCTCCGACTCGGACCTCGACGTGTTGAAGGACTCCTTCAACGGACCGACTGCGGTGGCCATCTCCTACGGCGATCCAGCGGCGCTCGCGAAGGTGCTCGTCGACTACTCCAAGAAGAACGACGTCTTCGAGCTGAAGGGCGCGTTTCTCGACGGGCGCTCCCTCGACGGCGGCGAGATCAGCACTCTCGCCAGGCTCCCGAGTCTCAACGAACTGCGCGGGACGCTTGTCGGCCTGTTGCAGGCTCCCGCAACCAAGCTCGTGCGCCTCCTGAACGAGCCCGGCAGCCAGCTGGCCCGGCTCGTCGAGGCGCGACGCAACTCCATCGAGGGTGCGGGCTAGGCCGCCTCCTCGAATCCTTTCACCTCTTCAAAAAAGAAAGGCGCAACGGAAAATGTCCAGCGACCTGAACGCGATAGCAGATCAACTTTCGAACCTCACCGTGATGGAAGCGGCAGAGCTCGCGACCCTTCTCGAAGAGAAGTGGGGCGTGTCAGCAGCGGCACCCGTGGCCGTGGCTGCGGCCGCACCCGGAGCAGATGCTGCCGCCGAGGAGGAGCAGACGGAGTTCGACGCTGTTCTCGTGAGCTTCGGCGACAAGAAGATCCAGGTCATCAAGGAGGTCCGCACGATCACGGGGCTCGGTCTCAAGGAGGCCAAGGATCTCGTGGAGAGCGCGCCGAAGGCCCTCAAGGAAGGCGTGGGCAAGGAAGAGGCGGACGAGATCAAGGCCAAGATCGAAGCAGCCGGTGGCCAGGCTGACGTCAAGTAGAGAACAGGGCCAGTACGGTCTTGGTCAATAGCGAGAGGGGCGTCCTTCGACTGCGAAGGACGAGGAGGCCCGTGAGTCTATAGAGGCACCGCGTGTTCACCGCGAATTCCCGCGACTCGAAGAAGTCGGGGATCGGAGGTGGATTCGCTGCTGTCGGGAGGTCATCGATCTACCGTGCAAGAGATAAGCTTTTCCGAATTTTCGCCGCGTGTCCGCAAGAGCTTCGCGAGCATCCCTCGCGTCATCGACATTCCGAATCTGCTGGAGATCCAGCGGTTCTCGTTCGAGCGCTTCCTCCAGACCGGTATCGAC
>JAYGDB010000230.1:0-18988 GCA_046583095.1 Myxococcota bacterium
TTCTACTCGATGACCTCGGAGACCACGCCGGCGCCGACCGTGCGTCCACCTTCGCGAATCGCGAAGCGGAGCTCCGGGTCCATCGCGATCGGAGTGATCAACTGCACCGTCATCTCCACGTTGTCTCCCGGCATCACCATCTCCGTCCCTTCCGGCAACTCTGCAACGCCCGTCACATCGGTCGTCCGGAAGTAGAATTGCGGACGGTAACCATTGAAGAACGGCGTGTGACGACCCCCCTCGTCCTTCGTCAGGATGTACGCCGTCGCCTTGAACTTCGTGTGAGGAGTGATCGAACCCGGCTTCGCAAGCACCTGACCACGCTCCACATCCTCCTTGCCCGTCCCGCGCAGAAGACAACCCACGTTGTCCCCCGCCTGACCCTCGTCGAGAATCTTGCGGAACATCTCCACACCCGTCACCACGGTCTTCTGCGTGTCCCGGATGCCTACGATCTCCACCTCATCGCCCGTGTGGACGATCCCCGCCTCGACTCGACCCGTGACCACCGTCCCGCGACCCGTGATCGAGAACACGTCCTCCATCGGCATCAGGAACGGACGATCCAACGCACGCTCCGGCTGCGGAATGAATGAGTCCAACGCCGCCAGCAGCTCGTCGATGCACTGGTTCGCCTCGTCGCTCTCCCCGTTCTCCAGCGCCTGCAGAGCAGAGCCCTTGATGATCGGCGTGTCCTCGCCAGGGAAATCGTACGATGAAAGAAGCTCGCGGATCTCCATGTCCACCAGCTCCAGAAGCTCCTCGTCGTCCACCTGGTCCACCTTGTTCAGGAACACCACGATGTGAGGAACGTTCACCTGCTTCGCCAGCAACACGTGCTCCCGCGTCTGCGGCATCGGACCGTCCGCGGCAGACACCACCAGGATCGCACCGTCCATCTGCGCAGCACCCGTGATCATGTTCTTCACGTAGTCGGCATGCCCCGGACAATCCACGTGTGCGTAGTGGCGCGCCTCCGTCTGGTACTCCACGTGCGCCGTCGCGATCGTGATCCCCCGCTCCCGCTCCTCCGGCGCCTTGTCGATCTCATCGAACGGAGTGAAGTCCGCCAACGACCGCGCAGCCTGACGCTGAGTGATCGCTGCCGTCAACGTCGTCTTGCCGTGGTCCACGTGACCGATCGTCCCCACGTTCACATGCGGCTTCGTTCGCTCGAACTTCTCTTTCGCCATCGCGCCGGTACTCCGTTGCGTCTGGGCCAATCGGCCACTGCGCCTTCCGTCCTGTGCCGCCGGGGCTCCCTGCCGCCTCGCCGAATTGGAGCTCACGAGCGGGCTTGAACCGCTGACCTCGTCCTTACCAAGGACGTGCTCTACCACCTGAGCTACGTGAGCCAAGTCCTTTGGAGCGGGAAACGGGACTCGAACCCGCGACCCCGAGCTTGGAAGGCTCGTGCTCTAGCCAACTGAGCTATTCCCGCCCGATTCCCGTATCGCTCGTTCCTTCTTTTCGTGTCGCCTTCCCGACGTCGACTTTTCTGCTCGGCGATGCTCTGTGGTGGAGAGGGGAGGATTCGAACCTCCGAAGTCAATAGACAGCAGATTTACAGTCTGCCCCGTTTGGCCGCTTCGGTACCTCTCCGTAGCGCGCGCCCCGGGTACGCTGCGCGGTGTTACGACTTCGGATGCACCACCCGCCTGTTCGCGCAACCGCACCTCGAACGCGCCGACGCAGTCCAACTGGACCACCGCCGGCCGCACCGCATAGTGGATTCGCCCGAACGCAGAAGCCTTTGAATTGGCTTAGGTTGTTCCTGCCCGCCTAACTTGCCCCGACGTTCCCGCGAGGTCTCCCGTTGTCCTCACGGGGCCCGAATCCTAACGCCCTTCCTTCCCCCTGGGCAACCCCCCTGGACAGACTCTCCGTCAAATCAACAAATCGAGTTGAATTCACCCCATTTGATGGGTCTGAGGAGAATGGAGCTGGCGAGGGGACTCGAACCCATAACCTTCGGATTACAAATCCGATGCTCTACCAATTGAGCTACGCCAGCTTGGAGGGGCCGGCCCTGCGGACCACTTCGAAGAGTAGCACCGCGCCCGCTGTCGAGACGTTCAGGGACGCCAAATGGCCTGCCATCGGAATCCGAACACGATGGTCGACCTGCTCGAGGAGGCTCCTACGCAGGCCCCGCCCTTCTGCCCCCAGTGCGATCACAAGATCGCCCTGCAGGAGTGCGGGAGCCAGGTCGTAGATCGATTCCGGTGCGTCGACATCGGCCCCGACCAGCCAGAATCCGTTCTCTTTCAGTGACCTGACGGCTCGGCCCAGATTGGCCACCCGAGCGACTGGGAGCCACTCGAGGGCTCCCGCACTGGCGCGGGTGGCAGCAGGGCTCAGTGGAGCTGCCCGGCGTCGCGCGGTCACAATGCCGCGAGCCCCTGCGGCTTCCGCAACCCGCGCTATTGCGCCCAAGTTCTGAGGGTCCTCCACCCCATCCAATAGAATGATCCGCCGATTGACGCCCTCCTCGGCCCACAGACTCTCGAGAGGCACTTCAGGCAGTGGCCCCGCCTCGAGAACCACACGTTGTGGGTTTTTAGATCCGGAGGGCCGCAGATCCGAGACTGCAACCTCCTCGATGGGCACTCCGGCTCGCTCGGCCTCGGCGACCACGGCGGCCAGGTCGGGGCCCCGCGGCCCCCCTCCAGTCGCGAGCCGCAGTCGCTGCAGCGACCGCCTTCGCGCGCGGAGGGCTTCCAGTACGACGTGGATGCCGTCGAGCCTCTCGGGGGATCCGCCGCGTCCAGCCAAGAGACCGAGACTAACAGCGGAAGGGCATCGCTGCCGAGACGACACCCTCGGCGTCTCAGTCGCTGCACGACCGCATCGGGCCTGCCGGAGAGCTGCGCTCAAGCTGCACGTCTGCCGGCCGATGGGTCACCGGGGAGGGGAACCCGATGAACGACGAGCAGACCCGCAAGCCCGATCCGCGTATTTCCGTACGGATGCCCGCTCGCATCTCCACCATCGACCCGGAGACCGACCCCCTCACCGGCGAGCGATTCTTCCGTGCTTCGTCCGAAACCTGCGCGAACGTCTCCCGCGGCGGCGCCTTCGTCTCGATGCGGGAGACGATTCCAGCGGGGCGACGGCTCCTCGTCGAATTGGAGATTCCGGGCGGCGACACGGTTCAAGCAATCGGTCGAGTCGTCTGGGTGCAAACGAAGATGGCGGCAGGATTGCCCGCGGGGAAAACTCCGAGATCCGGCATCGGCATCCAGTTCGTCGGGGGCGCGCGCCAGGACCTGCAGGCACTCGAGCGATTCGTGAGCCGCACGATCCGTCGCCGGCAGATCGCGCCGGATGTGAGGCCGCCACTCGCATCCTCGCAACAAAGCTGACACGGATCTCACCGTGGCGGGTATCCTGAGGTCTCATGCAACCGCCGGGCGCATTTCGGATCCACAGACCGAGCGGCGACTCGAATCCCTTCGACTTCGCCGACACGCGCGGCCGAAGGCTCGTCGACTCGCTGTGCATCGAGATCCTGGAAAGTCAGAACCTCCGGATTCGACAGGTATTCGAGCGGCCCCGGGCG
Organism: Myxococcota bacterium; assembly: GCA_046583095.1. Taxonomy (GTDB): domain Bacteria; phylum Myxococcota_A; class UBA9160; order UBA9160; family UBA4427; genus JAJDAN01. The sequence continues at coordinate 3,563 of JAYGDB010000230.1, forward strand.
GTCTATCGGATCGAGCTGGACAAGCCGGAAATGAACTATCAACGCACGACCCTGCTGGACGAGGACACGCTCGAAGAACTTCTCGAGATCGACGCAGTACGCAACCGCGTAGAAGCAGCGCTTCGTGGACCGACAGGCTGCAAGAGCAAGCCCGGCGGTCCTCGGCAACGACCCTGAGTCCCGCGGAACTAACCAGAGGGTGCCCGGGGTAGGATTCGAACCTACACGGCCTGTGGGCCAGGCGATTTTAAGTCGCCCGCGTCTGCCATTCCGCCACCCGGGCGCAGACCCAGGCTAGCAAGTCTATACTGCCACTCGTCTGAAGGGGAGCGCCTCCTAGTGTTCCACGGCAAGAAGATCGTGGTGGTCATGCCCGCGTACAACGCGGCGAAGACCCTCGAACAGACCTACGCCGAAGTCCCGCTCGACCTCGTCGACGAAGTCATCGTGACCGACGACGCCAGTTCCGACGAAACCGTGGAGGTGGCGCGCCGACTCGGCCTTCGCACGCTCGTCCACGATCGCAACATGGGCTACGGGGCGAACCAGAAGACCTGCTACACGGAGGCACTACGAGCCGGCGCCGACCTCGTGGTGATGCTCCACCCCGACTACCAGTACACCCCGAAGCTGTTGGCTCCGATGATCGGGATGATTACCGACGGCCCCTTCGACGTCGTCCTCGGCTCACGGATCCTCGGGGGCAGCGCGCGCGCGGGCGGCATGCCGTTCTATAAGTACGTGTTCAATCGCCTCCTGACCGCGACCCAGAACTTCCTGGCCGGCGCGAAACTCTCCGAGTACCACACGGGCTACCGCGCCTTTTCCCGGGAGGTGATCGAACGGCTTGCGCTGCACGAGAACTCGGACGACTTCGTCTTCGATAATCAGATGCTCGCCCAGGTCCTCCACGCCGGATTCAAGATCGGCGAAGTCAGCTGCCCCGCCGCCTACTTCGAGGACGCCTCCTCGATCAATTTCGGCCGATCCGTGAAGTACGGCCTCGGCGTTCTAGCCGTCTCGGTGCAGCTCTTCCTGCAGAGAAAGAACCTGATGTCCTTCCCGATCTTCGACCCCGAGGGAAGCCGCCTGGACCCGTCCCCACGAGCCTCTGTCTCCGGCAGCCAAGAGAACTGAGCGGCTGCGCTCGGAGCGGTCCCTGAAACGAGGCAACGCTGAGTTGCCGAAAAAAGAATGGAGGCGGCGCCCGGATTCGAACCGGGGGTCAGGGCTTTGCAGGCCCGCGCCTTACCACTTGGCTACGCCGCCGGGGACCGAGGGGGTACCGCGGGGCGGCCATGGAGTCAATTTCAAGAACGGCTACGGTCCCGCGCCGTGAAGTGGCTGATCCTATTCACAGGGGGCGGAGTCGGCGCCGTACTGCGGTTCGCACTCGCACTCTGGGTGAACGAACGCGCCCAGGTGGATTTTCCCTGGGGAACGCTGGCCGTGAACGGGGTCGGCTGCTTCTTGATCGGTCTCGTGGCAACGCTGGCGGACGAGCACCATCTGCTGACGCCGGCGCTGCGGCTGTTCTTGATCGCGGGCGTTCTCGGTGGATTCACGACCTTCTCCGCATTCGGCCTCGAGACCTGGCGACTCGTCGAGGAAGGCCTGTCCGGTGTCGCCCTCGGGAACGTCATCGCGAGCCTCGGCACCACCGCGCTCGCGGTCGCTGCCGGGGTATTGCTGGGCCGCAACCTGGCCTAGAGCGGCAACGTGTGGGACGCCCCCGCGATCACCACGGCTCCGCCGCTTTCATCGACCGCGTTCATGAACTCGGAGTGGGAGGCGTGCAGGAAGCGAGCCGCGAGCCCTCCCGGAACGAGGTCGCGCTTCACGCAGCAGACCAAAGCCCCGTCTCGCGGAGACAGCGAGAGCGTCGATACGTCCAGAGGCTCGGCAGTAAGATCCGAAAGTTGGAGTTCGCCTGTGTCCGGGTCGAACAGGCGCACGAAGAAGCCCGTCTCCTCGACCTCGATCTCGCCGCGGAAGTGCCTGATCTGCACCACGTACTTGGCCTCGTCGGGCAGGTAGCGGACCGCGCGGTCGAAACGCTCCCGCAGCATCCGGTTCGTAATGAGCTGGCCTTCGTGGGTCCACGAGCCATCGTGGTGGAGAACCAGCCCGAAAGGCTCGAGCGACGGAGGACCCTTCATCGTTCGGGCAGCGGCGCCGGCTGCCACGACCCGTCCTCGTCTACGCGAAAGATGGCCACCAGGTCGTAGCGATTCCAGAGTACGACCTTCACGATGCGACCCACCGCGTTTCGGTGCAGCCACTTCTCGTTCCACGAGAATCCGTGCTCCTCGATGGCTCGGGGTTCATTGACGCTGCCGATCTGGTCGTCTGGAGCGCCCAGAAGTCGCCAGACTTCGGCGCGGGTCACCGATCACACTCCCCGCCCACCATGTTCAGCAAGTCGAAGGTTGGAATCAGATCCGCCAGCAGTCCACCGCGCACCATCTGCGGAAGGGGTTGCAGGTTGATGAAGCTGGGTGGGCGACACCGCACCTTCACCGGAATCTCGCTTCCATCCGAGACCAGGTAGAAGCCGAGTTCGCCGTTCGCCGACTCGATGGCCAGATACGCCTCGCCTACCGGCACCCGGGGTCCCTCGGTGACCGACTTGAACTGCTGGATCATCTCCTCCATCCGGTTGAAGACCCGCCCCTTCGCGGGCCACCAGACACGAGGGTCCAGCACGTTCACCGGGCCCTTGCCCATGAGCGCGAGCTTCCGAAGGCACTGCTCGACGATTCGCAGGCTCTGGTGAATCTCCTCGACACAGACGAGGTAGCGATCGTAGTTGTCGCCGACCGTGCCGATCGGAATGTCGAAGTCGAGTTCTTCGTAGCTGAGGTAGGGCTCGGACTTCCGGACATCCAACGGGATTCCCGCCGCCCGCAGCAACGGACCCGTGACCGCGTAGCGGACGCACTCGTCCCGGGAGATCACCCCTGTCCCCTTCAGCCGGTCCACGAAGATGCGGTTCCGCGTCACCACGTCATCGAAGTCCCGCAGCAGCGACCGGATGCGGGACAGGTTTTCGCGACACAGCGCGTCGAACCCGTCCGGCAAGTCGTGCTTCACACCGCCGATGCGGACGTAGTTCGAGGTCACCCGCGCACCGCAGAGCGCCTCGAGCAGATCCCAGGTGAGTTCGCGGGCCTCGATCCCGTACAGGAACGGCGTCATCGCCTGCAGTTCGAGGCAGGTGGCGCCGCAGCGGGTGAGGTGGTCCGCCACCCGCGACAGTTCGCCCGCGAGCACCCGCAGCCACTGACAACGCTCCGGGGTCTCGAGCTCCAGCAGCTTCTCGACGGAGAGACAGAAACCGACGTTGGCGAGGATGGCCGAGTTGTAGTTGAGGCGATCGGTGTACGGGATGGCCTGGTACCAGGTTCCGCTCTCGCACTCCTTCTCGAATCCCCGGTGGAGGTACCCGACCTGCACGTCGAGGTCGACGATGGTCTCGCCGTCGAGCTCGATCAGGAACTTCACGGTGCCGTGAGTGGCGGGATGAGACGGCCCCATGTTGAGACGCTGGTGCGTCGTGTGCAGATCGCGTTCGAGATCGTCTTCGAGGCGGGGCGATTGCTCGGACATCAGTTCAGCGGCCCGATCAGCGGCTGCCGTCGGGTCTTCGGGTAGTCCTTCCGGAGCGGATGTCCCTCGAACTCCTCGTAGAGGAGGATCCGCCGGAGGTCCGGGTGATTCGAGAAGCGGATCCCGTAGAGGTCGAAGACTTCCCGTTCCATCCAGTTCGCAGCGGGCCAGATCCCTACCGCCGACTCCACCTCGCAGTCGTCGAGATCGACGCCGACCTTCACACGCAAACGGTGGTTGTGGGCGATCGAGTAGAGGTGATAGACGACCTCGAAGCGTGGCGTGCGCTCACCGTCCCGCCGTTGGGCGTGGTCGACAGCGGCGAGGTCCGAGAGCATGTCAAATTCGAGGCCCGCCTCTTCGCGGAGAAAGCCAAGGACCTCCAACAGATGCCCCTTGGCGACAACCACCGTCGCGTCGCCATGCTGCTCGTGCTCCGATAGCACGGCATCCGGCAGGTGGGATCGCAGGCGGGTGAGCGCGGCACTCACGGGCTCTCGTCCTCGCGGTCGTACTCGCCTCGGAGGAAGCTCAGGCGCCGCTCGAGCAGGTCCGCGGAAACGAGCAACTGCTCCTTCTCGAAATGCATCGAGGCACGGTCGAAGCCCGAGATCTCCACTTCGCGACTCATCACGATGGCCTCTTCCGGGCAGGCCTCCTCGCACAGCCCGCAGAACATGCAGCGGGACATGTCGAGGTCGAACCTCTCGGGGTAGCGCTCTATGCCCGCGTCAGGGAGCTCACCGGGAACGATCTCGATGCAATGGGTCGGGCAGGCGAACTCGCACAGCCCGCACGCAACGCAGCGCGGTCGGCCGTCGGGGAGCGCGACGAGAACGGGCATGCCGCGAAAGGCGTCGGGGTAGTCGACTCGCTCTTCCGGATACTGGACAACGAAATCCGTGCGCTTCCGGCCGGTCGCGAAGCCGCGCAGGTTTCGAAAGAAGTGGCGCGCTGTCGTCGCCAGAGCCCGGATGAGCAGCGGGACATAGAGGCGCTCGAGCCACCCGAGATTCTCCTGGCGCTTGACTCGGATAACCTGCCCCGGCATCGCCAGCTCAGGCCTTCGCTCGAATCGGAGCCGGCGTTTCCAGCTCCTCGAGCTCCCGGTGACGACCGTTCGCCGGAACCCGCTCGAGCTGAATCCGCTGCTGGAGCTTGATCAAGCCGTCGAGAACGGCCTCCGGCCGGGGCGGGCAGCCGGGTACGTAGACGTCCACGGGCAGGATCGTGTCGATCCCCTGCAGGGTGGCATAGTTGTCATAAGGGCCCCCGCTGCAGGTGCACGCCCCGAAGGCCATCACCCACTTCGGCTCGGCCATCTGGTCGTAGACGGTTTTCAGGATGGGCGCCTGCCGGTGGGTGATGGTTCCCACCACGATCAGGAGATCCGATTGCCGGGGAGAAAAGCGGGGTAGCGCGCAGCCGAAGCGGTCGATGTCGTAACGCGGCCCGGCGGTGGACATGAACTCCATCCCGCAGCAGGCCGTCACGAACGGATACAGGAACATCGAGTACTTGCGCGCCCACCCGATCACCGAGTCGAGCCGGGTGGTCTGGAACGAGTCTGCCCCCTGACGGAGCAGTTCGACTACCTGCTGCTCGTTCGTCCCTTTGGCCATCGCGGAGAGAACATAGCGACTCTGATATCCTGCCCGTCGCAATGAGCGAACCGGCGGATCGACCTTCGAGAGCCAGGAGCCTCGTCCTCGCCTGGGGGGTCCACTTCTTCACCGCGAGCGGCGCCGTCGTGGGCGCCCTGGCCCTCCTCGCGATCTCGGCAGGGGAACTCGACAACGCCGCGCTGCTGATGCTCTTCGCCCTGTTCATCGACGCGGTGGACGGCAGCCTCGCTCGAGCCGTCGGCGTCAGCGAGGTCCTGCCGGACGTCGACGGCCGACGCCTCGATGACATCGTCGACTTCCTGAACTTCGTGATCGTGCCCGTCGTCTTCATGACGAGTGCGGGCAGCCTTCCCGGCTGGGGATGGGTCGCCGCCCCGATCCTCGCCAGTGCCTACGGGTTCTCGCAGGCCTCGGCCAAGACCGAAGACGACTTCTTCCTGGGCTGGCCCTCCTACTGGAACGTCGTGGCGCTGTACTGCTGGCTGCTCGACCTTTCGACCACCACCGGCGCATTCTGGCTCGTCGTCTGCAGCATCGGCATCTTCCTGCCCTTCAAGTACGTCTACCCCAGCAAGATGAAGCGCCCGATCTTCAAACACACCCTGACCGCCGGCGGATTCGTATGGGCGGGACTGCTGGGGTTCACGATCCTCGCCCCGGACCTCGGCGCCCGGCTTCACCTCGTCGAGATCTCCTTCGCGTACCTCGTCTACTACATGGCCTTGTCGATCTGGTTGGGAAATTGGAAGCGGGGGTGGGGGTGAGCGCCGCGCGGGAAGAGCCGCAGCCCGGGACCACTGCGGTCCTGCTCGTCAACCTCGGCACCCCGGACTCTCCGAGCGTCGGCGACGTCCGCAACTACCTGCGCGAGTTCCTCTCCGACCCGAGGGTCCTCGACATGAGCGCCATCGGCCGCGCCCTGCTGCTGCACGGGTACATCCTCCGTACCCGGCCCCGGAAGGTGGCGCCCGCCTACGCTTCGGTGTGGACCGAGATGGGCTCGCCCCTTCTCGTGGAAAGCCAGAAGCTCCGGGACGGGGTGGCGGCGGAACTCGGCGGCGCCTTCCGGGTCGAGCTCGCGATGCGTTACGGCAAGCCTTCGATCCGATCCGCCCTGCACCGCCTGCTCGACAACGCACCGGATCGCCTCGTCGTCATGCCTCTCTTCCCCCAGTACACGAGCGCGGCTACCGGCTCGGCTCTCGCTCGCGTGTTCGAAGTGCTCGCGGAAGGCCCGGCGGAGAGGCTCCCGCAGGTCTACACGGTGCCCGCCTTCCACGATGATGCCGGCTTCCTCGGGTCCTGGGCCGCGGTCGGACGCGAGCGCATCCAGGCGTTCGCCCCGGACCACGTCCTCTTCAGCTACCACGGCCTGCCCGAGCGCCAACTCCGCCCGCTGGATCGCAGCGGCAGCCACTGCCTCGCAAAGCCCGATTGCTGCGAGACCCTGTCAGCAGTCAACCACGCCTGCTACCGGGCCCAGTGCTTCGCCACGACCCGCAGCCTGGTCGAGCCGCTCGACCTGGCCGCGACGCCCTCTTCTGTGAGCTTCCAGTCGCGCCTGGGGCGGACACCCTGGATCCAGCCGCACACTGACGTCGTGGTGACCGACCTGGCCCAACAAGGCGTGCGACGCCTCGCTGTGCTGTGCCCCACCTTCGTCGCCGACTGCCTCGAGACCCTGGAAGAGATCGGCATCCGACTACGCGAGCAATGGGACAGGCTCGGGGGCGAGGACCTGTTGCTGGTCCCGTGCCCCAACGCCCATCCCACCTGGGTCCACGCCCTCGCGGAGCTGGTCCGGCGACATGACCACCGCTGATACACTCCGGCTTCTCCCCCCACCCAGAGGATCCCCGATGAGCAGCGAGATCATGACCACCGAGATCCAGGACGGCACTGCCGTCCTCCGGCTCGACGACGGCAAAGCCAACGCGCTCTCCGTAGCCACCCAGGACGCAATCCACGCTGGCCTCGACCACGCTGAGAAGGAGGCCCAGAGCGTGGTCTTCGCGGGACGCCCGGGCCGCTTCTCCGGCGGCTTCGACCTGTCGGTCATAAAGACGGGCGACGCGAGCGCGATGCGCGAGATGATCAAGGGCGGTGCCGAACTGGCGCTGCGCCTCTACGAGTTCCCGATGCCGGTCGTGATGGCGTGCACGGGCCACGCGATCGCAATGGGAGCAGTGCTGCTCCTTTCCGCGGACACGCGCATCGGTGTCGACGGCGATTTCAAGATCGGCCTCAACGAAGTCGCCATCCGGATGACCCTGCCCATGTTCGCCATCGAACTCGCGCAGGACCGACTGTCACGGCGCCACCTCCAGCGCGCCGTGAACCTCGCCGAGCTCTATTCGCCCAGGGACGCCGTGGATGCGGGCTACCTCGATCGGGTGGTCGGGGCCGACGCCCTGCTGGACGAGGCCCTCGCCGAGGCGAGGCGCTATGACCCCCTCGATCGGCGCGCCCACCACGGCAGCAAGCGGAACCTACGCGGGGCGACGATCGAGCGAATTCGAGCGTCGCTCGACGAGCTCTAGCTCGCGGCTTCGAGGACGCGGGACGCAGCGCGCACGCCGCTGGCAAGCGTATCCGCCACAGACACCCCGGCGACGTAACCCCCCGCCAGGTGGATCCCGGGCAGGTCATCCAGCCGGCGGGCAACCTCCGCGATCTGCCGGACGTGGTCGCGGCCGGGCTGCGGAATGGCGCGCTTCCAGCGCCGAACCGCGACCTGGCGTGGCTGGCCTGCCAGGCCCAAGGTCCGGTCGAGGTCCGCCAGGACCTGCTCGACCACGATGTCGTCGGGAAGTTCGACGCACTCTGGCCAGCGCACGCCGCCCAGCATCACGTGCAGCAGCTCGTGGCCTTCGGGCGCACGCCCTGGAAACAGCCGGCTCATAAAGAGACAGCCCAGCAATTTCAGTCCGGACGAGCGCGGCGCAATGAAGCCGAAGCCCTTCACGGAGCCCTTCACATCCGCGGGTCGGACGCCGAAGCCGAGCGCGACGATGGGCGCATAGACGATCCCCGAAAGTAGCTCCGCCGCCCGGGCCTCGAGGGGCGCCAGCAGGTCGGCGGCGGCAAACGCGGGCGTAGCGATCACGACGTGCCTCGCATGCACGGCTTCGTCGCCGAGATCCGCTCGCCAGCCGCCCTCATCGCGCGACAACGCGTTGACGGTGACGTCGGTCCGGACGGGCTCCGGGAGTCCCGCTGCGAGCCGCTCGACCAACCCACCGAGCCCATCGGGAGAGGACCAGCTGCCGCCCCTCCCGCGCTCAGCCGAGTCTCGTGACTTGAACGCGCCGGCCAACCCTCCCCGAACCAGCGATCCGTGCGACCGCTCGAGCTCGGCCAGAGCCGGAAACACGGCTTCGATCCCCAGTTCGCGTTCGTCACCGGCATACACCCCGGTGAGAAACGCGCCAACGAGTTCCGTCGCCACCTCGGAGCCAAGCCGACGTGCGATGAAGTCGTAGACGGACTCGCCTGTCGGATCTCCGCGTCGGGTGAACGGCTCGGCGAGTGTCCGGAGCTTCGCCCCGGGCGACAGCAGAGGCGTACTCACGGCACCGAGCAATCCGCGCGGCACGTCCACGAGCCGACCGCTCCGGAAGATCGAACGACGGCGACTCTCGGGAGCCGCCTCGACGAGGGCCGGCCACAGATCGTGCCGGTTCGCGAAGGCGCAGAACGGCGGTCGGGCCTGGAAGGTGTTCGGCCCCGCCTCCATCCGATAGCCGTCGACAGCGAGCGTCTGCATCACCCCGCCCGCGTGCGGATTCGCATCCACGACCAGGGGGCGCACCCCCGCCGCCACGAGGTCCCGCGCAGCGGCGAGGCCGGCGATTCCGGCTCCCACGACCAGAACCTCGACGTCCGCGGTGCTCATGCGGCGGTCAGGGCACGCGCCGCGGCCGTGAAGGCTCGCACGCCCTCGACCGGTGTGTCGGGCAGGCACCCGTGTCCCAGGTTGAGGATGTGGCCCCGTGCCGAACGCCCGGCAGCCGCGAGCGCTCGCACGCTCTCCGAAATTCGTTCCGGGGATCCGTGGAGCGCGCAGGGATCGAGATTGCCCTGCAGGCTCACTCGATCGCCATGGCGCTCGGCCACTGCAGCCAGGTCGACTCGCCAGTCGAGCGAGATCACGTCGGTTCCCGCCTCGACCATCTCGTCGACCACGTGGGCCCCGTCGTTCACGTAGAGAATCAGCGGCGCGAGGTCGCGCCGGACCCGGGAGGCGATCTCCTGGTGACCCGGCAATACCCACTCGCGATACTCTGCCGGAGACAGCAGCCCCGCCCAGGTGTCGAAGAGCTGCACGACCTGCGCGCCGGCTTCGATCTGGGCATTGAGATAGTCGACGCTTAGATCCGTCAGGCGCCGAAGCAGCGCGCGCAGGGTATCGGGCTCGCGGTGCAACAGGCGCTTGAGGTTCGAGAAGCTGCGGGAGCCCTGACCTTCGACGAGATAGGCGGCCAGCGTGAAGGGCGCACCGGCGAACCCGATCAACGGAATCTCGCGAGACGCCAACTCGGATCGCAGGGCTCGCAGGATTTCGAACACGAAGGGCACGCTCTCTCGCGGATCCGGAGAACGCAGCGCGTCGATCTGGGCACGCGTCCGCAGCGGATCTGCGATGACTGGCCCAGGTGCGAAATCGACGTCGACTCCGAGCGCGGGGATCGGCGTGAAGATGTCCTGGAAGAGGATCGCCGCCTCGGCACCGACGAGATCGAGGGGCTGGAGGGAGACCTTCACGGCCCGCTCCACGTCGCGACACATCTCGAGGAAGCTGACGCCTTCTCGCACGGCGCGGTACTCGGGCAGGTAACGCCCCGCCTGCCGCATCAGCCACACCGGAGGACGATCGACCGGCTCGCCGCGACAGGCACGCAGCAGGCGCTGCTCGGAGGTCAGCTCTGCGACCGGGGTCATCGCTCTAGTAGCCGGACAGACGGGCCCAACGGTCCCGGTGCCACGCCGAGTCACCGAAAGTGAGCTCGGCTGCGCGGGCCCGCTTGAGGTACAGCCCGATGTCGTATTCGTCGGTCATGCCGACTCCGCCGAACATCTGGACGCCCTCGTTCCCCGCAAGCACGAACGCGTCGGAGCAACGGGCCTTTGCGAGCGAGACGAGCTTGGCAAGCTCGGGATCGTCCGCGTCCACAGCCCGGGCGGCGGCCATCGAGGCGGAGCGAGAGAGCTCGATCTCGATGAAGAGCGTCGCGGCCCGGTGCTTCAGGGCCTGGAACGTGCCGATTCGCGCCCCAAACTGCTCCCGTTCCTTCAGGTAGTCGAGCGTGAGGTCGAAGGCTTGGGCCATGCCACCCAGCATGTCGGCACACAGGCCCACCGTGGCCCGATCGACGACCCGTTCGAGGACCCCTCCGGCCTGGCCTTCCTCGCCAACGAGGGCATCGGCGCCAACCGCCACGGAATCGAAGCTGACAACCGCCGCGCCACGCGAATCCAGGCGCACCTGGCGCTCCCGGCGTACACCCGAAGCGTCGCCCGGCACCAGGAAGAGCGAGATACCACCGGGGGTGAGCGCCGACACGATGATGGCATCCGCGGTGTGGCCGTCGAAGACGTGCACCTTCTCACCGCGAAGCGTGTAGCCGCCGCCACTCTTCTCGGCGCGGGTCTCGATGGCGCTCACGTCGTAGCGGCTGCGTGCCTCCTGGTAGGCAAGAGTCAGGATCTTCTCGCCCTTGACCATGGGCACCAGCCACTCGGCCTGCTGCGACTCGCTCCCGGCAAGCAGCAGCGCCTGTCCGCCGAGCAGCACACTCGACAGGAAGGGCTCCGGTCCGAGGTTTCGACCCAAGGCTTCGAGGACGACTGCAAGCTCGGCGAATCCCATCCCGGCACCCCCGAGGGTCTCGGGGAACGGAATGCCGAGCCAGCCGAGTTCCGCCATCTGTTTCCAGAGAGCGCGCGAGAAGCCGACGGGATCGTCCGCGTCGCGGAGTGCACGCATGCGGCTCACCGGCGACTCGGCCTCGATGAAGTCGCGCGCGGTCTTGGCGATCAGCTCCTGGTCTTCGGTGAGTACGAGTGACACGTCGTGTTCCTTCCAGTCCCGCAGGCTTCTAGTCGGGCAGACCGAGAGCGCGCTTGGCGATGATGTTGAGCTGGATCTCCGATGTCCCGCCCTCGATGGAGTTACCCCGGGTGCGTAGCCAGTCCTTCGTCAACTCGAGTTCGCCTTCTTCGTATCCGGGGCCGTCCCAGCCCGTTGCCTGGGGACCCATCATGCGAACGAAGATCTCGTGCCGGCGCATGTTCAGCTCCGTGCCGTAGATCTTGAACATCGACGACTCGGAGCCGGGTTGGTGACCGGCCCGAGCAGCGTCGCGCGTCCGCTGCACCGTGAGTCCGAAGGCCTTTGCGTCCATCTCGTTCTGGGCCACCGCGTGGCGAATCACCGGATCGTCGATGCGCCCTTCTGCATCGAGACCGACGTAACGGTCGGCCATCTCGAGGAAGCGGCTTCGCTTTCCCGATCGCTCTCCACCGCCGAAAGCATCGGCGATCATGCTGCGCTCGTGGCCGAGGAGCGCCTTGGCAACCGTCCAGCCGCCGTTCACCTTGCTGATCACGTTCTTGACCGGGGCCCGAACCTCGTCGAAATAGGTCTCGCAGAACGGAGACTTGCCACTGATCAGGAGGATCGGCTTCACGCTGACGCCGGGTGTCTCCATGTCGATCAGGATGAAGGTGATCCCCTCCTGCTTCTTGGCGTCAGGATCCGTCCGCACCAGGGCGAAGATCCAGTCCGCCTGATCTGCGTAGGAGGTCCAGACCTTCTGGCCGGTGATCACGAAGTCGTCACCGTCCCGCACCGCCTTCGTCTGCAGGGAGGCCAGGTCCGATCCGGATCCTGGCTCCGAGTAGCCCTGGCACCAGCGGATCTCGCCGCCGGCGATGCGCGGCAGGTGCTCCTTCTTCTGCTCCTCGGTCCCGAAGCGCAGCACGGTCGGTCCGATCATCGTGAGACCGAAACCGATCAGCGGCTGTGGCAACTTGAGACGCGCCATCTCCTGCCGAAGCACCTTCGCCTCGGCGTCCGAGAGACCCCCGCCGCCGTACTCGCGGGGCCAGGTCGGAGCGGTGAAGCCCTTGGCGGCACAGACGTCGAGCCAGACCTTGGTGTCGGGGTTCGGATAGATCTCCCGCTTGCCACCCCAGGTGCCCGAGAGTTCAGAGGCGGGTAGGCTGCGGATCGACTCTGGGGCATTTTCGTCGAGCCATGCAGCAGTTTCGGCGCGAAAGGCCTCGAGATCCGACATGGTCATCTCCATTGCAAGGACTCTTTTCCTGGCGGGCGGCTCGGGTGCGGTCAGTGTAGCGGCCCATCTGCAGAGGGGGCCCTGCTACCTTTCGCTCCAGTGAAAGTCCTGCTTGCCAGCCCGCGAGGCTTCTGTGCCGGCGTCGATCGCGCCATCGAGATCGTCGAGCGGGCACTCGACCGATTCGAAGAGCCCGTCTACGTGCGGCACGAAATCGTGCACAACCGGCACGTCGTCGATGCCCTGCGCGAGCAAGGCGCCATCTTCGTCGAGGAACCCGCGGACGCACCCGTCGGCGCACGGCTGATCTACAGCGCTCACGGGGTCTCGAAAGCGGTTCGCGCGGCCGCAGCCACCGCGAAGCTGCTCCCCATCGACGCAACCTGCCCACTGGTCACGAAGGTGCACAACGAGGTAAAGCGACTGGTCGGCGAGGGCTGCCAGATCGTGATGGTCGGGCACTCCGGGCACGTCGAGGTCGAGGGCACGATGGGGCAGGCTCCGGAGCACATGCTCCTGGTCGAGACGGTCGACGACGTCGCACGGCTCGAGGTGCGCGACCCCGATCACCTCGGATGCGTCACCCAGACCACCCTGTCGGTGGACGACACCCGAGGCGTCCTGGAGGCCCTGACAGCGCGCTTCCCGAACATCGTACTGCCGAAGCGCGACGACATCTGTTACGCGACCCAGAACCGCCAGGACGCCGTGAAGCAACTCACGAGAGAGGCGGACCTGGTGCTGGTGGTCGGGGCTCCCGCGTCGTCCAACAGCAACCGCCTGGTGGAGGTCGCTGCCAAGCGGGGCGTAGCGAGCCACCTGATCCAGAACGCGAAGGACATCGACCCCGCCTGGATCGAGGGCGTGGGCTGCGTGGGCGTGACCGCGGGGGCCTCGACACCCGAGTTCCTGGTCGAGCAGGTCGTCGCCCACCTGCTCGCAGCTGGCGGCGAGGGGAGTCAGGTGGTGACGGTCGGCGACGTCGAGGAACACGTCACCTTCAAGCTCCCACTCGAAGTCCGGGATGACGCCTGATCACAGGCGAGCGAGCAAGCGCTCTGCGAACTCGTCGAGGCGTCGCCAGCAGATCTCGGCGGTGAGATGGGTCACCCCGAGATTCCGCCAACCCCAGTAGACACCTTCCGGTCCAGGCAGACAGTCCGCGAGGCTCAGCAGATCCCAGTAGGGATCGAGTTCCAGCGAGCCCGGGGCGACCGACTCGTACACCTCGAGAAAGCGGTCGGCAACGTCGGGACCGTGCAGCTGCGCGAGGTTCAATCGGCAGTGACCGAAGTCGACCGCAGCCGGCCCGTGGGACGAGTTCGGAAAGTCGAGAACACCCGTCACGTGCCCCTGGCTCCAGAGCAGGTTGCCCGGGTGATAGTCGCGGTGAACGAAGTGGTTCGCACTCGCGGGGGGCGTGCCCTGGAGGCGTTCGATCACGCGCTCCCACACCCCGGGCCGACGCGTCCAGCGCGGGACCTCCAGACACCCGAGATCGTTGTAACTCTGATAGGGCGGGAAGCCCGACCAGACCGACTCCGGAAGTGCGTGAAGCACCCCCAGCGGCTCGACGAGGGACCGCAGCCAGACATCCACGTCCGATGGAAGCAACTCCGGGCGACCGGGCAGTCGCGTCATCAGCACCGCAGGCAGGTCGCAGTCCTCGGCCCGAGGATCGGCGGCGACCAGCCGCGGAATCGGCAGATCCACCTGCGCGAGGAGCGTCAGGTGGCGGGCCTCTCGCTCCACGAGGTCCGGGTCCCGGGCCAACCACTGCTCCCGGAAGAAGCGCTTCAGCAGCAGCGGATGACGCATGCCTCCTGCATCGAGAACGTCCACCGCATGGATCGCACAGGCGCTCCCGCCCTGGGCGACCATCCATGAATCGAGGCGTGCCCGGGCCCCGACCGCCGCAACAACCCACGCGAAGGTGTCGTCGGACGGATGCCGCCGAAACTGGGCCTTCACGTCTTCCATCGCCGACGCGAGATTACCCGAACTCGCGAGCCGTACGCCTGCGTCAGACGAGCGCGGGTTCTTCCTCGTCGTCGTAGTCGAACCCGAAGCTTGCGTCCCCCTCGCCTGAGGCTTGCTTCACGACGACCCGCACGTGACCGCCCTTGGCGAGGCGCCCGAAGAGCACCTCCTCGGTCAGGGGATCCTTCACCTCTCGCTGGATCACGCGTGCCAACGGCCGCGCACCGAAGTCCGGCTCATAGCCCTTCCGGGCGAGAAGATCCCGGGCCTCCGGACTCAGCGCGATGGTGATCTTCCGCTCGGCCAACTGCTGCTCCAACTCGACCACGAACTTGTCGACGACGCGAAGCATCACCTCGGGCTGCAGGTTCTGGAAGAAGACCACCTCGTCGAGGCGGTTGCGAAACTCGGGAGAGAACACCTTCTCGATGGCTTCGTGACCATCGCCCACCCTGCCACCCGCAAAGCCAATGGCCTGGCTGGTCAGATCCCGGGCGCCTGCGTTCGACGTCATGATCAGCGTAATGTGACGGAAGTCCGCCTCCCGGCCTTGGTTGTCGGTGAGCGTCGCGTGATCCATCACCTGCAGCAGCACGTCGTAGATGTCGGGATGCGCCTTCTCGATCTCGTCCAGCAGAAGCACCGCGTAGGGCTGCTTGCGGACCTGCTCGATGAGCATGCCGCCCTGGTCGTATCCCACGTAGCCCGGAGGCGCACCGATGAGACGCGACACCGCGTGCTTCTCCATGTACTCGCTCATGTCGTAACGCAGGAACGGCACGCCGAGCACGTTTGCGAGCTGCTTCGACAGCTCGGTCTTGCCGACACCTGTCGGTCCCGTGAAGAGGAACGACCCGATCGGGCGATCCACTCCGCCGAGGCCCGCGCGAGAGCGCTTCACGGCGCGGGCGACC
>JAYGDB010000038.1:0-11286 GCA_046583095.1 Myxococcota bacterium
GACCCCCGCCGTAGCCGAAAGCATGAACACGCGATTCAACAGAGCGAAGGCGGGATCGCCACCGACGCCGAGCGGGAAGAGAGACAGAAACCAGGACAGGCCCGGCGGCCTGAGAAAGAACGCCTCGCCGAGATATCGATACCCCTCTCCCTCTGCGAGGGAGCGAGCCGTCAGGAAATAGAGGGCACTGTCCCACTCGGGCCGCCAATCTGGCTCGGCCCAGAACGCCACCGCACAAACACCATAGATGGCGATCGCGGCTGCAGGCAGCCAGCCGGGCAGCCACTCATCGCCTCGGCCGTCGTGCATCTCGGCGTCTCTCGACTCTCCGCTCGAATTGCTCACCGCTACCCCGAGATCGGCGCGATCCGCACTGAGCATTCCCCTCGCTCTACGGGCCAGGGGGAACGATGAGCCGCGAATTCGCTGCGTCCGATGGTAGGGAATGTGTCAAGTCAGCTCGGAGCTGGCTGAACGGCGGGTAGAGCAGCAGTTTCAGCGTACGCACGCTCTTCGCTCCTAGGACTGACGCGGGCGGGGACGGCTGTCGAGAACTCGCCATCAGAGTGACTTTCTGGTTGTCGTTCTGATCCCGATTCGCTTCGTCGATCGTTATTGCTGCCCAGTCCCGGGGCCTGGCTTTCCGAGGTGAGTGCCCTCCAAGTGCTTGACGTGACGAAGGAAAGAGTTTTTCTCGAGAGTTTCCAGCTGCACTGGAATCCGTCCGGAGGCGTTACAATGCGGGTCTCCCAGCGAGCGCCGAGGGACGAACGGGGGGCTGCGTGGCTTGGAAGGGTCGGAGCGTGTTGGCGGTGGTTCCCGCGCGTGGTGGGAGCAAGGGCATCCCCCGGAAGAACCTGTGCAAGGTGGGCGGGCTGTCGCTGATTGGCCACGTGGCGCGCACGACTCGTGCCCTAGACTGGATCGACCGGACCGTATTGACCACCGACGATCAGGAGATGGCCGAAGAGGGGAGGCGGCACGGCCTCGATGTTCCGTTCATGCGCCCGGCCGAATTCGCTACCTCCACGTTCCCTCAGGATGAGTGGGGCTTCACCACTTGCTCGCCGAAGGCTTGGAGTTTGTCCATGCCGTCGGGCCCTGCGAAGAAGAATGCGGGAAGCATCACTCGTTCTACGCCGAGCTTGGCGAACTGCTCGGCGCCCGCAAGCGGGTCGGCGATTTGCGGTCCGAAGATCGCATGGATCGAGATCGAATCCGGGTCCCGATCTTCCTTTTCCGCTGCTCGACGCACATCCTGGATCAACCCGGCCAGCGCCTCCGGGTCGGTCGTTCCGGGGTAGTAGCCATCCGCGATCCGTACAGCGCGGCGAATCGCGGCCGGGCTGTCGCCGCCGACCAGGATCGGAATTGAGCCCTTCACCGGTCGCGGGTTACAGGTCGCGGGCGGGAAGTCGACGAACTCCCCGTGGTATTCGGCATGCGGCCCCGCCCACAACGCGCGCATCGCTGCCACGTACTCGTCGTTGCGGGCTCCGCGCCGTTCCCAGGGAATGCCGAGCGCTTCGAACTCCTCGCGCATCCATCCAACGCCGAGGCCGAGTTCAACGCGACCATCGGTTAGATGATCGAGCGTCGCGAGCTCCTTGGCGAGCACGAGCGGGTTGCGCTGCGGGACGATCAGGATGCAAGTTCCCAGGCGCAGGGTCGGTGCGACGGCGCCAACGTAAGCGAGCCAGATGAGCGGGTCGGGGATCGGAGTCTCGGCCTCGCCCGGCATCTCGCCATCCGCGCTGTAGGGGTAAGGGGACTCGATCTCGTCGGGACGGATCACGTGTTCGCCACCCCAGACTGAATCGAAGCCGGCGGCTTCGGCCGTGCGGCAGATCTCGAGCGCCGACTGAGAATTCGTTCCGATGCTGCTCGCAAAGGCAAGTCCAAACTTCACGGGATGATTCCTCCGTCGGGCGATGGCGCCCGCTTTCGTCGAGTCGTTGGTCTATACGCCTTCGGCGCGTCGGACCGAGACGGGTATGGCGCTCATACACGGGATGCCAGTGATGGCGTCGTAGCTGCGCAGGTCCGCCAGTCGGCCTGTCGGCGAGCCGATCTCGCGAACCGATGCATCGTCCTCGGGCGTTCCACCCCACGAATGCGCCATCGAAACGACCCCGGGCCTCAAGTCGTCCGAGGTCGCGACGACACCGCGGATCGAAGCGCGCGGTGAGCGGATGTCGACCAGGTCCCCGTCGCGCAGGTCCAGTGACTTCAGATCGTCCGGGTGCATGTAGGCATGGTTGGTACCGCCCTTTGCGCGCAAGCCGGCAATGTGCTGCCCGGTCGAATTGAGAACGTGCTTCAGTCGTCGACTGATCAGCCGCAGCGTGTAGATCTCGGGATCGAAGTCGGCGACCTGTTCTGCGGAAGTGGTTTCGCCCAGCACCTGCTCGAGCTCGGTCATCAGCGGTGCCGGCGCCACGGTAAAGCGCCCCGTCGATTCGGGGTCGGCGGGCAAGACATGGATCGGCTCCAGTTCGTAGACGTTCCCGCCGTCACGCTTGCGAATTTCAGAGAGCGGAACGCGCGACTTCGCATAGAGCAGGTCGAGTACCTCGTCGCTCGAAGGCTTGACCTCGAGATCGAGTGCACCGCCTGCCAACTCGATCGGCGTGCCCAGGCGTTGCGCCAGGCCGTAGACGAACTCCCATTCGGAGATCACGTCGAAGTCCGGTTCGACGATGGCGCTCGTGTACTGGGTATAGGGCGCCTCGAACCACGGATCGACGGTTGTCGGTACATCCGCGCGCTCGAGCGACAACGTCGATGCCACGACGTAGTCGCAGACGCGAGCGGTCGCGGACATGTGGACATCGTGGGTGACGTGCAGTTCGAGTTTCGAAAAGGACTCCAAGGTCTTCAGCTGGTCCGGGAAAGCGACTACCGGGTTTCCGCCGATGCTGATGAGGGCGCGGATTTGCCCCTCTCCCTCGGTGAGGATCTCCTCGGGGATCGAAGAGGTCGGCTGCTCGCCCAGGATCGGGGCGATGCCGCGGACGCGCGGGGCATCGCCGGCGCGGAAGATTTTTTGCATCACCGACGCCGGAACGACCTGCGCCTTGTACTCCTGGCGCGGTGACAGCACGCCCGGGTTGATGATCCGGTCTCCCTCGCGATTGAAGCGCCCACAGACGACGTTGAGACAGGCGACCAGGTGTTCCATCAGGGTCGAGTGCGGTGCCATGCTGGGCCCGGTGCCGGTGCCCGCGATGCCGCGACTCCCCTCGGCAAACATCCTCGCTGCTGCTTCGATCTCTGCGGTGGGGACGCCGACCTGGGCGCTGACGCTTTCGAGATCGAAGGGAAGGACGGCCTGTCGGAGTTCGTCGAGTCCCTCGACGAAGCGTTCGCAGAACTCGTGGTCGTAGAGGTCTTCGGTCAACACGACGCGCAGCATGCCGGCCAGCAGGGTCGGATCTTCACCGGGAATCGGCTGCAGGTGCAGGTCGGCCTGCTTGGCGAGCTCGGTCTTGCGGGGGTCGATGCAGATGAGGCGCAGTCCGCGGCGTTTTGCGGCGCGTAGCTTGTCGGCGGCGCTGAAGGCCGGGATCGTACCTTGCGGTGCGAAGCTCGATACCAGCGGGTTGTTGCCGATCATCATCACAACATCCGCGCTCGCAAAGCTCTGGACACCCCCCTGCCACATGCCGATCTGCGTTGAAACTACGACCTTCGCCGGCTGATCGATCGTGACCGAGCTGTAGAAGGACGGCGAGTTCAGGCCTTTCATCCACGCCTTGGCGACACTGAGCCCCGTTGCGCATTGATAGGCGCCGGTCCCGCAGTACACGGCGACGGCGCGCGGGCCGTGCTCGTCCACGATCGCCCGCACCCGCTCGGCGATTTCGTCCAGCGCTTGCTCACTCGAGATCTCTTCGAATCCGTCGCCCTTACGGCGCAGGGAGGAGCGCAGGCGATCCGGGTGGTTGTGTTGCGCCGGCAGCTCTCGGCCCTTGATACACGTGTACCCACGGAACATCGAGTTGTCGCGATCGCCACGGACTTTCACGACGCGGCCATCCGCGACGTCGACCTCGATCGCGCATGCGGCATGACAGAATCGGCAGAAGGATTTGTGGGTGCTGATCTCGCGGGAAGCCTTCGGTGCCGTCATGGCTCAATAGCCTATAGGATGAGTGAGCGGGCCACACTCCGTAGAGTGCCGGCGCAATATACGGCCGCGTAGTGAAGCGGCTGGGCGCGGCCGCCGAGCTTTTGAGCCAGCTCTACGCTTACGATACAGGCACCCCCAGCAGGTATAAGCCGAGGGTCTTGCCCTTCTCGCTGGGCGCCGGACCTTTCTCCCAGCGATACGTCGGCGAGTCGAGGCCTTCCAGCAGTTCGTCCATGTCCGCGAGGGAATACAGGCGTGGCATGGAGGCCTGTCCATCCCAGGCGTAGAAGATCGGGACGAGCGGGATGATATAGGTGAAGAAGAGCTGCCGGAACGTGACAGGGCGTACGAACGGCGTCAGCAGTAGCGCGGTGAGCGCCACGAGAGGCAGCGCGAGTGGCAGGCCGAGAAGCCATAGCGCGAAGGGGATCTTGCTTCCTCCCATTTCGTAGATCAGGATGGGCTCGCCGGTGTCGTGTGCCGATTTGAGGATGCCGCGCGCCATCGGGGGGCGCATGTGATGGAAGCAGTTCACCATCGTCTTGAGCCCCTGCGGGCTCGACGAAAAGTCGGTTGCATCGACGGGGTCTCGCAGGTACCGGACTTCGGGGGCGCCCGGCTGATTGAACGTGTCGATCGCGTCGAGGTTGGGATAGAGATCCGTCATCGTCAGCTGAGCCCCGCTCGTGGCTGGGGTCGCCCTCACTCGTGCGAGTACGCCGGGCATGACGCCGCCTCCGCCCGATCCGAGGTCGACGATCTGCTCGATCCCCTGTTGCTTCAGGGTTCGTGACACGAGGTTGGCCAGTACCGGGGTGACGCCCAGGGCTCTGCTAAAGACGACGATGACGTTGGTCATTGCGGTCCGGAGCCAAGCTGGAAACCAGCGCAGATCTTCGAACTCGAGGACGTGTACGCGCTTCATGGCCTCACCCCTGTCAAGATTCTCCGCCGGGAGAGGGCGAGCATACGCGAAACCAGCAGGTCGTAGGGCGCGAGAGGCTGGGCGCCGTGCCTTCGCTGTCGACGTAGAGCTTCATGACGCACCCTTACCCGTGTGAGGCAGCGCTCCTTGGCAGTGGCTTCCTGAGGACGAGTTCGGAGTAGCCGCGCGGGAAGCCAGGGGCCTCAGAAACGACGGTGAACCCGAGCTTCTCGTAGAAGCGGGGCGCTTGAAAGCTGTGGGTGGTGAGAACGAGCTGGTCCGCGAATTCGTCATCTGCGTTCATTCGAGGTTCCTCGTCTTCATCGCAGCCGTCCACCACTCCTGCGCGACCGCAGCGAAAGCCTCGTGGTAGTGCGTCGTCTTCTCGTCCGCTCCGTCCGGGAGAGCCTGCATCCGAGTCGGAGGCAGCGGTGATGAGTCGCCCAGCGGATCCACCCACTCGAGCTTGACCTTCTGGCAGACGTCTCCGATGCGCGGCGAGGCCGTCTCGTGGTGGTCGCTCACCTGGTGACGCAGGAACGCGTGGAAGTCCTCGAACGAGAGCAGCGAGTAGTAGAAGCCGGGAGCAGCACCTCGCCAGTACTCGTAGCGCAGGCAGCCGGTCTCCTCGAGGTGCGTGTCGCGGTAGAGATCTGCGGCGATCGCTTCGAAGTCGGCCTCGCGGCCCGGTTTCACCTGGATGTGTGCGAGCAGAGTGGCCATGGATCTCCTCTTTCTGGCGCGGGTGTGGGAAATCATCGCCCATGCCCTCTCGCTCTGCCTGAACTTTGCAGTGTCGTGCGGAACGCAACGTGGCTCGCGAGGTGTGGCATGCTTCCACCAGCAACATGGCCAAGGACGACAGCGACAAGCCCCCCAACCACCGACTCAGCGAGATGATGTGCCCCGTCACGCTCGCGGACGTCGATCTCTTCGGGCCGGGCGCCCAGGAACACTGGTACGAGGCGTACGAGATCCTTCACGCTGAGGCGCCGGTGCACTCGATCCCAGGCGAAGGGCTCGGCCCGGACAGCGACGGGTACATCCTCAGCAAGTACTCGGACATCGCTCGCGTGGTCAAGGACCCGGCGCGGTTCCGCACGATGCTCAACGTTGCCATCGACGGTATCCGCCCGGCAATCGAGCAGGCCCACGCGGCCGGCACCGAGCCCGAGCTGCCGGCCGCCGTCAACGCGATGATCGTCTCGATGGCGACGCTGCGCCCGACCCAGGAACTCTACCGGGCCCATCGGCAGGAACTCACGGATCCATGGGTGGGCCCCGGTGCGACGCGACACAGCGAGATGATCACACGCTTTGCGGACGAGCTGATCGACGGCTGGATCGAGCGCGGACGCGTCGAATTCGTCTCCGAGTTCGCCCGGCCGCTGCCGCAGCTCGTGCTGGCCACGATCCTCGGCTTCCCGCGCGAAGACATACCGCAGCTGGCCGACTGGGGGACCTTTCAGGTCATGCCCTTCGTGTACGGAAGAGGCCACCGCAACAAACTCTCGAGACAGCAGCTGGCCAGCCAATCGGAGGCGCTCGAGGGCTTCGGACAGTACGTGAAGGATCAGGTGGCCGAGAAACGCCGGCGGCCACAAGACGACATGGTCAGCTTCCTGACCCAGGTGACCTACCAGGCGCTCGATAGAAAACTGAGCGACGTCGAGATCATCGGAATCGTGTACGCGATGGTGCTAGGCGGACTCGAGACGACCCAGTATGCGCTGGAAGAGCAGGCTCAGCTTCTGTGTGACGATCCCGCGCTCTTTCGGGAGCTGCGGGCGGATCGTTCGAAGTTGCGCTCTTTCACCGAGGAGGCGATGCGCGTGCGGGCCCCCACCCAGGGGCTCTCGACGCGCATGACCACCCAGGACGAAGTATTTCAGGGTGTGCAGGTGCCGAAGGGATCAGTGCTGCACCTGCGCTTTGCCGCAGGCAACGTCGACGAGGAGGAATACGCCTGCCCCCACCAGATCCAGCTCGACCGCAAACGGGTTGGGGGGCATCTCACCTTCTCCCAGGGCCCCCGCATCTGCCCGGGAGCGGGCATCTCGCGCCTCGAGCAGACCATCGCCTGGGACCGGCTCTTCGACCGCATCGAGAGCCTCGCCTACGCGCCCGGCAACGACTTCCTTCACCAGCCGGGGATCATGCTGGGTACCCTCGAGCTGCACCTCGATTTCGAGCCGGCAGCCCGGAGGCGCGAGTCGAAAGAATTCTTGGATGGTGATGACTAGCCGAGCATGACCGAGTGCAACGACGACGCAACGAAAGTGGTGATGGCCTCGATCGAGGCCTGGCGGAAACAACGCATCATCGGCTGACGGAGCTGCCGCCCCAATGGGGGGCGCCGCCAACTACTACGGAAAAGGCTTCGCCCCAACCGGCCTCCTCGCAGGGCGCGGTATCCTGAGCCGATTCGATCTACCTGGGAGTTACTCGAAATGTCCTTCCAACCCGACGAGCTGAACATCGACGTCAACGCGCTGCCCTGGATGCCCACAAGCGATGGGGGTTGGGGCAAGGTGCTCCGCGCGTGTCCGGAGACGGGCATCTGGACGGTGCTCTTCAAGCAAGAGGCGGGTACGCACGTGCCTCCGCACAGGCACCTCGCGCCGGCCGACCTCTACGTACTGCAGGGCTGCATCGACTACCGCGGCGGCATCGCAAGGGCCGGGCACTTTGCGCGCGAGCCCATGGGTGCGCTTCACGAGAAGACGAACTTTCCCGAGGAGACGATCTATCTCTTCACCTCCTACGGCCCCCTGGCCATGCAAGGGCCGGACGGAGAGATCGCTGGCATTACCGACGCCGAGCTTATGCACAAGATTCTCGTAGCCCAGAAGAGTCAGCTGGGATGAGTCGACCTACCCAGGCCTACCTGGTCGCGAACGCGCGCTTCCACGACACCGACTACGCACGTCTCGAACTGCTGAAGCTCCTGTCCGAACACGAAGATGTGCGAACCCGGGTGGCCGAGAGCTTCGCGGACACGGAAGCCATCGCGAAATCGGACTTCCTCATCACCTACACCTGCGACCTGCGCCCGACTGAGGAAGAGGAGGTGGCGTTGCGCGAGTTCGTGGCCTCGGGCGGGCGCTGGATCGCGCTCCACGGCACGAACGCGATCTTGGACTTCACGAACGAGGGACTCTACTGCCCCCGCAGCCACAACACGTTCATGGAAACCCTCGGAAGTCGCTTCCTCGCTCACCCGCCCATGCAGCCCTACAAGGTAACGGTGTCGGATCCCGATCATCCGCTCGTCAAGGGGATGGATTCGTTCGAGGCATCCGATGAGATCTACCTGTGTGAGTACTACGGTGAAGTGAAGCCGCTGCTCGAGACCCGCTACACGGGCACCTTCCAGGCCGGCTACGTCGAGAACGAATGGCCCAACGACGATCCCCGTCTGGTGGCCTACACCCACTCCGTGGGGGATGGCGAAGTGCTCTACATCACGCTCGGCCACTGCTGCGGCAAGTACGACATGCGCCCGATGCAGGACACCACGGACGTGGTCCGCGGCTCGTGGGAGAATCCGGTCTACATCGAGCTCTTGCGCCGCGCCCTTCACTGGGCGCAGGGAACTCTCTAGGAGCTTGCGGGGCGAAGCCGCGCTTCGTAGAAGCCCATTGCCGAGCTAGGCCTCGTCCGGTGACCAAGCCAGCGGGAAGACTTCAGGGAAGTCGCTCAACAGCTGGCCCGTCTCTGGCTTGTGGGGGTAGAGGGCGATCGGATCGGGGATGATCTGGCCGATGCGGTGACGGTAGTGTGCGTCACGCCCGGCCCAGAGAGACGCATGCGCACGGCGCGGGGTCGCAGACTCGACGTTGCCGAGCGCCGAGTGCAGGATGTGTCCGTGAAACAGGATCACGTCGCCCGGCTCGTAGTCCCAGCCGAGAATGTCGTAGGAGTCGCGCTGCGCCTCGATGTTGGGGACCAAGGGCAGTGCCTTGTCCTTGACCCCGCTCCAGTAGGTCCAGTCCGCGTAGGTGTCGGCCCCGAGCATGGGTTCACCCGCGTGCGCACTTTCGAGTTGGGCTTGCGCCGATGGATCACCCTCGGGGTCACGGCCGGCGAGTGGGCTGTAGGTCACGTTCCAGAGATGAGACCCGCGCACGACCTCCAGGCTGACGTTACGCGGAACGGCGTCGCAACACACCCAGGCACGAATCAGGTCGTGCCCACCCACGTTGTAGTAGCAGGTGTCCTGATGCCAAGGCGTAGGAGGGAACAGACCGGGTGGCTTGACGAATGACTGGTCCATGTAGAAGCGCACCGGGCTCCGCAAGGCTGTGCCCACCAGCTCCGCAATCGGGGACTCCTCGATGATCCGCAGCAGTTCGGGAGAGCGCGCGGCCGGAAACTGGTCCACGCGCAGGGTTCCGAGGCTCTCGGACATAACATCGGGCTTCGCGACGACCGTCTCGAGCCCCTTCTCGACCGCTTCGACCCACTCGGGCGCCAGCACGCCTTGAATCAGTACGGCGCCATCGCGATGGAAGGCCGCACTCTCGTCCGGCGTGACGCTTCGGAGGGGCCTGGCTCTCATTCTCTCAGCATACATCGGAGCGTCGTAGGACGGAATCGGGCCCATGCGACAGATTCCCTACAATCGGACGCAGCGAATCCCATGCTTGCTCTTTCGACCCTCCAGAGATACTCGATGCTCCGTAGAACCGGCATCCGTCTTCCTTGCCCTCGTCTGGCACGGATTGGCTTCCTGGCCACTCTGCTGATCGCAGTGGCGGTCGGTGTTGCCAACGCGGCTGCCGACCCCGCGCCTCCGAACGTCGTCATCCTTCTCGCCGATGACCTGGGCTGGGCCGATGTCGGTTACCACGACGGCGAGATCAAGACCCCAGGCATCGATCGCCTTGCCCGGGAAGGCCTTCGACTCGAGCGCTTCTATGCGGCGCCCATCTGCTCTCCCACCCGGGCTGCCCTGCTCACCGGACGCGATCCGCTCAAGCTGGGCCTTGCCTACGACCAACTCCATCCCTGGTACAACGCTGGGCTTTCGCCGGATGCCTACACGCTGGCCGATGCCTTTCAGGCGGCGGGCTACCAGACCGGCTTGGTGGGCAAGTGGCATCTGGGCCACACCCAGGCTCATCAACTCCCCAATGCTCACGGCTTCGAACACTTTCACGGGCATCTGCACACGAACACCGACTACTGGAAACACGAACGCGAAGGCGCTCACGATCTGCAGCAAAACGGGGAA
The DNA here is from genome assembly GCA_046583095.1 of Myxococcota bacterium. Lineage (GTDB taxonomy): Bacteria > Myxococcota_A > UBA9160 > UBA9160 > UBA4427 > JAJDAN01. The sequence goes on from JAYGDB010000038.1 coordinate 10,294, forward strand.
TCGATTTCGCTGCCGGGCGAATACCTGACGCATATCCAGCAACGCGAAGCCGTCCGCTTCATTCGCGCGCGCGATCCCAAGCGGCCCTTCCTTCTCTATGTTGCTTTTACCGCGCCCCACAGCCCCATGCAGGCGCCCGAGGAGGCCATCAACCGATACGCGCACCTGCCCGCCCGGGGCTATCGGCGAACCTACGCGGCCATGGTGGATGAGATGGATCGCGCGATCTCAGCCATCCTCGAGACCCTCGATCGCGAAGGGCTCGCTGAGAACACCCTGGTGCTCTTCTTTAGTGACAACGGCGGATTCAGGGGATTCGGCGGCCGAAATACACCGCTTCGCGGTGAAAAAGGGCAGACCTTCGAGGGAGGAATTCGCGTTCCCGCCGTGCTCCGATGGCCCGGTCAGTTGCCCGCCGGCAAGAGCGTGGATGCCCAGACCAGCGTGATGGATGTCTTTCCCACCCTGGCGGCCGCCGCTTCGATTCCGCTGGACGAGAACGCCATCATGGACGGGCACGACATGTGGCCGGTCTTCCACGCCGGAGAGGCACCCGGCAAACCGCCGGCACTGTTTTTCGCTTCCGAGATCCCTATTCCGGGGCTGATCCATCTGGCAGTCATTGATCTGCCCTGGAAGCTCGTCCAGATCGTCCACGAGGTTCAGACCGAGATCCGGATACGCAATTTCCTGTTTCGCATTCTCGAAGATCCCAACGAAAAGGAAGATCTGGCCGCCGCGCACCCGGAGATCGTCGAGAAACTCGCGGGACAGATCCATAACTGGAGAAGTCAGCACCCCATGGCGGGCACCCGGGGCACCCTTGTCGCACATCCGGGATGGGTGGCCCCACTGGACTGGGCGGAAGCCGTCGTTCCCGCCGCCCTGCTCCAGCCCCGCTGGGAAAACGAGTTGCCCTTCCCCAAGGCCCTGCTGGACGCCACCGCGGATCGAGGCGTGCTGGTGGATGAAGCCACGCGAAGAAAACTCGAG
>JAYGDB010000147.1:0-16808 GCA_046583095.1 Myxococcota bacterium
ATCGAGTGGATCCATCCGCCGGTCGGCGAGCGAGGCCTCGAAGAGCACGGAGAGGCGTTCCCCGCGATTGCTCGCGAAGCGATCGACAGCTCGGATGTCACTTTCTTCGGCTCGACGAGTGGTAAGAGCGCGCCGGCGCTCTTCTATCTGCGCTGGGGCAAGCAGACCTATGCGAATGTTCGCCCCGCACGCTTCGTCACCGGATACGGAAGCCCCCTCGCGCATCCCGAGGGCCTCGATTTCGTGATCGTTCGCGAGAACCTGGAGGATCTGTACCTCGGGATCGAAGGACCGGTCGAGGACCTCGCTCCCCTCGAGTTGGTGAGTCGCACGGCCCGAAAGCCGGTGGCCGAGATGGCCCCCGCGCGGTACGCGCTGAAAGTCATCAGCGAAGCGGGGACCGAGCGGGTTGCGCGTTTCTCCTTCGAACTCGCCCGCAGCCGCAAGGCGAGCGGCCGTCCGGGTCGTGTCACCTGCGCGACCAAGCACAACATGCTGCCCCAGAGCGACGGCCTGTTTCGGGAGGTGACGCAGCGGGTGGCCCTCGACTACCCGGACATCGAGCTGCAGAGCTTCATCGTGGACGACTTCGCCCACCGGATGATCGCCGCCCCCCACGACCTCGACGTGGTCGTCACCCCCAACCTCTACGGCGACATCCTCTCGGACGCCGCAGCCGCTCTGGTCGGCGGTTTGGGGCTGGCTGCCAGCGGCTGCTATGGCGATGACTACGCGTACTTCGAGTCGGCCCACGGCACGGCCCCCGATATCACTGGCCTCAACATCATCAACCCGACCGCATGCTTGCTGTCGGCGGCGATGATGCTCGATTACCTCGGCTTCGGGGACGCTGCACGGTGTTTGACCGATGCCCTCGAGCGGATCTACGCGGAGGGTCGCGTGCTGACACCCGACCAGGGGGGCACGGCCTCGACCTCGGCTTTCTGCGACGAGGTAGCGAGGCTCCTGTAGCGGGGCTGAAGACACATCGACTCCGGCGGAACCTCGCCTATCGTCGGGGCCTCGATCAACCGATTGGGATCCCAGGAGCCCGCCGCTTGTCGAACCCCCGACCGTCCAGAGCCCGACTGGAAAGTCTGCCCACCGGCGCAGCCGCGCCGCCGAACGGCCGCTTGCGTGAGCTGTCGGGTTGGGGTCAGTACCCGGTCGTTCGCGGCGTCGAACGTGTTTCGGAGGATCTTCCGGAGATCACGCGGGACGCGATCCTCAGTCGCGGCCTCGGCCGTGCATACGGAGACGCTTCGCTTCCGCCCGAAGGGGCCTCGGCGCATGTCGCCGGCACGCCGCTGGCCGACCGGCTCCTGTCCTTCGACCCGGAGACCGGCTGGCTGCGCGCCGAGGCGGGGCTCTCGCTGAAGTCGCTGAACGAGATATTGCTGCCGCAAGGCTGGGTCTCCCCAGTGTCTCCCGGCACGGCGTTCGTCACCCTCGGCGGCATGGTGGCCTCCGACGTCCACGCCAAGAACCACCACGTGGCGGGCTGCTTCGGTGCACACGTGCGTGCGCTGCGGATGCGCGTCGCCGACGGCCGCATTCTCGAGGTCACCGAAGAGAACGAGCCCGAGCTCTTCCACGCCACCTTTGGTGGGATGGGCCTGACCGGTCACGTGCTCGAGGTGGAGTTCCGCATGACCCGCGTACCGTCGCCCTGGATCCGGTTCGAGAGCGAGCGCGTGGGCAGCCTCGACGAGCTGTTGTCCCGGCTCGTCGAAGCGGGGCGCGACTGGCCCTCGACGGTTGCCTGGGTGGACTGCACGGCACGCGGTGCTGCGCTCGGACGCGGCATTCTCATGAAGGGCCGCTGGGCAACGGCCGCGGAAGCGCCCCAGACGAAGCCGCCACGCCCGCCCACGCTGTTGGTCCCCTGCCGGTTGCCGAATGGCCTCGTCAACCGTCACACCCTGCGCGTCATGAACAGCTTCTTTTACTGGAAGCACGCAGCGCAGCGGCGAGTGGGCATCGGGACGCCGGACTGGTGGTTCCACCCCCTCGACAAGGTTGCCCACTGGCACCGGGTGTTCGGCGCCCGCGGTTTCACCCAGTACCAGTGCGTGATCCCGAGCGACGCCCAGGTCTGCCGTGACTTCCTGACCCTGTTCCAGCGCGAAGGCGGCTCGTCCTTCGTCAGCGTGCTCAAGGACTGTGGTGCAGCCGGCCAGGGTCCGCTCTCGTTCCCGCAGCCGGGCGCCTCGCTTGCCCTCGACATCCCGATCCAGGGCGAGAAGACCAGGCGCCTCGTGGCGCGGCTGAACGAGTTCGTGATCCAGCACGCCGGGCGGATCTATCTCGCGAAGGATGCCTTTACGACTGCCGAGCACTTCCGCGCCATGTATCCGCGCCTCGCCGAGTGGGAGGCGGTGCGACAGCGCTGGGATCCCGAGGGCCGTCTCGCCAGTGCCCAATCCCGCAGGCTGTTCTCCAGCTGATCATGCTCTCCGATCTTCGCGCTCACGAACGAAGCGTCTATTCCCAGGGCGGCGAGGATGGAGCCCTCGCGCACCTCTTCGAGTGTCTCGGCACCACGAATCGCACCTTCGTCGAGTTCGGGGCCTGGGATGGTCGCCACTTGTCGAACACGGCGCTCCTGCGGTTGGACGGCGGCTGGACAGGGCTGCTCATGGACGCGGACCCGAAGCGCGTGAACGATCTCGTGCAGCGCGAGCTCGTCACCGCCGAAAACGTGAACGATCTTTTCAGCAAGTACGATCTTCCCCAGGCCTTCGATCTACTCTCGATCGACATCGATGGAAACGAGTACTGGGTGTGGGAAGCGATCTGTGACTATCGCCCTCGGGTCGTCATCATCGAATACAACATCTTCTTCTCGACCGACGTCTGCAAGACGATGCCCTACAACGCCGCCCACGAATGGGACAAGACGATGTTCCACGGGGCGAGTCTCGGTGCGCTGCGCAAGCTCGGCCGGAAGAAGGGGTACTCGCTGATCCACACCGACAGCTACACGCCGAACGCGATCTTCGTCGAGGACACAGAGCTGCCCGCCAGACTCGTGGATCTGCCGATCCAGCAGGTGGCGGCCTGGGACTGGGATCCGGGAAGCGAGCCGCCGATCGCAGACGGTCGCTCCTGGATGGCCGTCTAGCGGGCGAAGTGCGCGCGACCGATCAGGTCGGCGATCCAGCCCGCGCAGGCCTCGGGGCGCTCGAGGTGCACCAGGTGTCCGGTTCCCTCGACGATCTTCAGTTCGCTTCCTGGGATCAACTCTGCGAGCCGACGCGATTCTTCCAGCCAGTTGCGGTCGTTCGCGCCGGCGATCACGAGCGTTGGCCGGTCGAGCCGGCGACAGGCTTCCTGATTGTCTTCGACGTGGAGGAATCCCCCGCGAACGACGCGGGCGAGGTCTTGCCCGCGTGCGCCGGCATACAGGCGCTCGGCGGTCAACCCGGCCACGTCCGTTGGCGCAGCAGTCTCGAGAGAGGCATACAACTCGGCCTGTGTGGCCTGCTCGAACGAGCCGGCGGCGTGTTGCCAGACCCGCTTTTCTCTGTCGTCGGTGACTTCCCGGCACGGCCCCCCGCCGATCACCGCGAGGGAGCGCACGAGTTCCGGCCGGGCGAGTGCCGCCATCAACGCGATCTGGCCCCCCATCGAGTGCCCGACGAGGTGACCGCCCAACGGGGCCTCGCCCTCGAGCAGTGCGCAGAGATCGTCGCACATGCGGGGGTAGCGGTAGGCATCGTCGTCTTCCGGCGCGCAGGTGCCGCCGTGTCCGCGCGAATCGGGCAGCAGCGTTCGTGCTGCTGCGCCGCACTCGATCAGGCTCGACGCCAGCGGGCGCAGCGATTCGCGACTCATTCCGAAGCCGTGCAGCAGCACGACGATCTCGCCGGCGCCGGACTCTGCCAGCTCGAAGGAGATCGTGCAGTCTTCTCGTTTCAGCGTTCGCATGCTCGACATTTCCGTCGGCGGAGCATAGTTCGGAAAGCTGTGCGACGATGCGCCGCGCGGAGGACTCCCATGACCGGGCGAGCCACGGCCCTCGACGCACTCCCGCGCTGAATGGCACACGAAGCGTCGGGAAAGCTCCACCGCTATATCGGTCTGCGCTCAGCGATCGCCCTGGTGATCGCCAATGTGATCGGCGCGGGCATCTTTACGACGACGGGGTTTCAGGCGGCTGACCTGGGACACCCCGGCTGGATCTTCGGGCTCTGGATCCTGGGAGGGGTGTTGGCTCTCTGCGGCGCCCTCTGCTACTCGGAGCTCGGCGCGTCGACGCCCGGCTCCGGTGCCGAGTACGGCTACCTGCGGGATACCTACGGGGCCGCCGTCGGCTTCATGAGCGCCGTGGTCTCGCTGATCGCGGGCTTCTCTGCACCCATCGCAGCCGCTTCGAAGGCGTTCGTCCGCTACCTGATTCACTTCTTTCCGTCCCTCGAGCAGGAGACGACGCTCGCACTGGGTGTCACCGTGAACGACCTGATCGCCCTCGGCTTGGTGTGGGCGCTCGTTCTCGTGCAGCTCCGCGGTGCGCGAGCTGGAATGCGGCTCGGTGATTGGCTCACGGTCTTCAAGGTGGCGGGGCTCGTCGCGATCATCCTTGCGGCGTTCACGATCGGCCGCGGCACCCTCTCGAATCTGACGACGGTCTCGGCGGTCTACGGCGGTCTCTCGGGGGCCGGTCTCTCGACAGCCCTCGCCACGTCGCTCGTCTTCGTGATGTTCTGCTACTCCGGCTGGAACGCGTCGGCCTACGTGGCGAGCGAGTTCGAGAATCCCCAGCGAGATCTGCCCCGGGGCCTGCTCATCGGGACGGCTGTCGTGGTCGTCATCTATCTCGCGATCAATGCCGTCTATTTCTACGGCGCGGACGTGAACGAGCTTGCCGGCAAGGTGGAGGTGGGGCTGGTCGCTTCCCGGAGCCTGTTCGGACCCTTCGGCACCAGCCTCGTGACGATCGTTCTGCTGGTCTCCCTCGTGGCCTCGGCCTCGGCGATGACGATCGCCGGGCCGAGGGTCTACTACGCGCTGGGAAACGACTCGCCGCTGTTCGCCTTCCTCGCCCGCACCACTCCCACTTCGGGTGCACCGATGACCGCGCTGCTGGTCCAGGGACTCGTTACATCTGCCATCCTGCTACTGGGGCGGGTCGACCAGATTCAGCAATATGCCGGGTTCACGCTCACGCTCTTCGCCAGCCTGGCGGTTTCGTGCGTCATCGTGCGACGCATTCGCCATCCCGAGATGCCGCGGCCCTTCAAGGTGTTCGCCTATCCGTTCACACCGCTGCTGTTCATCGGGGTGTCGCTGTGGATGATGTACTGGGCGCTCCAGGGCCGGCCGCTGGAATCGCTGTTGGGGCTGGCCACCGTCGGCCTGGGGGGCCTTCTCTTCCTCGCCACGGGCCGGGGTAGAGCGGTAGAGTAGGCGCGTGAAGTTTGGAGTGATCTACGAGCTGTCGGTGCCGCGCCCCTTCACGAACGGCATCGAGCGAACCGTGATCGAGAACGCACTCGAGCAGATTCGCCTGGCCGACCAGCTGGGCTTCGATACCGCCTGGGTGGTCGAGCACCACTTCCTCGAAGAGTACTCCCACTCGTCGGCTCCGGAGCTCTTCCTGACGGCCGCTGCCGTCCAGACCGAGCGGATCCGCGTCGGCCACGCGGCAGTGGTCTGCGTGCCCGAGATGAACCACCCGATTCGCGTCGCGGAACGGGCTGCGTTTCTCGACATCCTATCGGGGGGGCGCTTGGAGTTCGGTACTGCGCGTTCCTCGACGTGGACGGAGCTCGGGGGCTTCCAGGCGGACCCAGACACCACCAAGCGGGACTGGGACGAGTACGTGCGTGTCCTCCCGAAGATGTGGAGCGATGAGCGCTTTTCGTGGGAGGGAACGTCCTTCTCGATGCCCGAGCGGGCGATCCTTCCGAAGCCGATCCAGAAGCCGCATCCGCCGCTGTGGGTGACGGTCACGAGCCCGGGCACCGAGCTCGATGCGGCGGATCGTGGAATCGGCTGTCTCGGTGTGGCCTCGGCCACCTTCGCCGAGCAGGAGCGACGCACCAAGGAGTACCACCGGCGTATCCAGCTCTGCGATCCGGTGGGAGCCGTCAACGACCAGGTATCGACTCTCAATTTCCTCTACTGCCATGAGGATCTCGAGACCGGTGCCGAACGCGGCATGCAGATGCTCGGGAACTTCGGCCTCTTGAATTCGCACCTTCTCTTCACGCGCGAGGCCTATCCGACCGTCGCTTACCCGACTCTCGGCAACCTGGCTCCCGGGAAGGGAAAGAAGTCCGAGAAGGGCAGCCCGGGCGACGCCCTCGGGATTCCGGACGGCATGTGCATCGGCGATCCCCGGCGCATCGTGGATGCCATCAAGACATGGGAGTCGATCGGCATCGATCAGGTGAACTTCATGCTGAACGCCGCCGAGATCCTGCCCCAAGAGCAGGTGCTCGAGAGCCTGCGCCTGTTTGCCGCCGAGGTGATGCCGAGCTTCCCGAAGCCGGAGCCGGCCTGATGCTCTCGGGTGTTGCGGACCCCGCTGCGCGAGAGGCTGGCGCTCCCAGCCTGCCGGATCTCGGAACCGAGGAGGTCATCCTCGAAGGGGCGAGCGTCCTGCAGGTGTTGTACGAGGTGGCGAACGACAACGCCGAGCTGTTGCCGCCGGCGCTTCACCCGACCCTGCCCGGGATCGTGAACTGGGCGGTCTACGACGTCCCCGATTCGCCCTGGGGAGCCTTCCGCCTGGCCCAGACCCGCATCGAGTGCCGCAGCGGGACGCGTCCGAGAGGCTTCCTGATCTCGGGAGTGATCGACAACGACAACGCACGCGAGGCCCTCGAGACGCGCTGGGGCTACGGGCTCGCCTCGGGCCAGATCGATTTTCGCCGCGGCTACGACGGGGTCGATGTCGGCGTTCGAACCCGCGCGGGCGAGCCGTGCCTGGCACTCGGCCTGCGGGAGCCGGTCCGGCTGCCCCCGGAAGTCGTGCAGTTCGTATCCAGTCTCCACCCGGCGCAGACGCCCCGGGGCTACCGCCTGCTGCAGGTCGATCCCCGCCACAACGTGCACCGGGCCGAGCGGGGCGATCCGCGGGTCGAACTCTTCGACGCGGAGGCCTGGGGAGAGGCGCGGATCGAGCCCGTCTACCCCGTCTCCGCTTGCATCTGCCTGGCCGACGTGGTCCTGCCGCGCCTGCGCTTCCTGTGCCGGCCGGGTGAGATCGCGTTCACCGGTACGGAGCCGATCGCCGAGCAGTAGCCGGACGTCCGAAGCTCCCGCCTAGTTGGCGCCTCGACCCGCCAGCAGATTTTCGAGCTTTGCGAGGATCCCTCGGTCTCCCAGGACCAGCAGCCGATCTCCTCGCCTCAACTCGAAAGTGGGGGCGGGATTCGCGGTGCTCACGTCGTCGCGATTCACCGCGAGGATGGTCGCGCCCGTCGATGCGCGCACATCGAGCTCCACCAGGCTGGTGCCGCCCTCGAAGCTCGCGGGGACCTCGATCCACTGTGCGTCGACTGCCTGCAGGATCTCCGTCAGCCAGGGGTCGAGGCCGATTCCGAGATCGCTGCGGATCGCGCCGTAGCCGTCTTCTCGCAGCGCTTCGGTGAACTTCTGGATGCTCGTGTCCGGGATCCCGAAGAGATGCAGGGTGCGAGAGACCAGCTCGATGCTGCCCTCGAATTCCTCCGCGACGACCGCCGTTGCGCCCGCGGCATCGAGGGGGTCGATCTCGAGGACATAGCGGGTACGGGCGAGAACGGGCACGTCTTTCGAGATCGCGCGGATGCGGGAGACGATCCGACGCGTCGCGAGGGGGTCCGAAATCGCGATGATCACGAGGCGGGCGTGGGAGACGTCCAGTCGCTGGAGAACCTGTGGACGGGTTGCGTCTCCGAAGACCACGGGTTCGCCGCGCCCTCGGGCGCGCTCGACGCCGAGGGCGTTGGCCTCGACGATCATGTACTCGATGCCGAGGGAGCGGCAGAGCCGCGCCGTCGTTTGCCCGCCGATGCCGAAGCCGATCAGCAGCACGCGGCCGGTGCTGCGATCGGTTGGAGCGTCGATCGCCGTTTCGGCGAGAGGCGGCAGGTCGTTGCGATCGTCCAGGGCTCGCCCGCCCGAAACCCAGTCTCCCACTCTCGGTGCGATGCGGATCAGGAAGGGAGTCGCCATCAGGCTCAGGATCGAGCCGGCGATCACGCCCTGGTGGAGCCACTCCTCGATCAGCCCCGCCTGCCTAGCGGCCTCGGCGAGCACAAAAGTGAACTCGCCCGTCTGCGCGAGAGCCAGGCCCGCCATTACGCCGATCCGCGGGCCCTGGCGCAACAGCAGGCTGCCCGCTAGCGCGACGATCGATCCCTTCAGTCCCAGTACGACTACGAGGTAGGTGGCGACGAATGCCGGGTGGTCGACCAGCACCTGTGGGTCGAAGAGCATCCCGACAGCCGTGAAGAAGACGCCGAGAAGGACGCCGCGAAGCGGGACGACCTCCGAGAAGAGCTGATGGGCATACGGAGAGGTGCTGGCTGCGACGCCCGCGAGGAACGCGCCGACTGCCAGGGTGAGCCCGAGCTGCTCGGCGAAGAACGCCGAGCCGAGCACGACGAGTACGGCCAGCAGGCTGAACAGGTCGGATGAGCGCGCCTTGGCGGCGCGAGCGAGCACGCGCGGCACCACGAAGCTCACGACGGCCAGCACGATGCCGAGGGCGAGAACGAGCTTCAGGATTGCGAGGCCGAGAGTCAGCGCCGAAGCGCTGCTGCTCGTTGCGAGCAGCGGGATGATCAGCAGCAGCGGAACGATGCTCAGGTCCTGCAGGATCAGGATCGAGACTGCCAGCTGACCGTGCGGGCTGTCGACCTGGCCCCGCTCTGCGAGCTGGCGCATCACGAGGGCCGTACTCGACATCGCCACCAGGCCGCCCAGGATCACCGAGGGCGCCGTGTCCCAGCCCAGCAGCATCGCGCCCCCGGCCACGAGTGTCATCGTGACGACTACCTGGGTGGTGCCGGCGATCACCGCGCTGCGCCACAGGCGTTGCAGTCGATCGAGGGGCAGTTCGAGACCGATCTCGAAGAGAAGGAAGATGACGCCGATCTCCGCCAGCGCGCGGACACGCTCGGAGTCGGGCAGCAGGCCGAGGACCCCGGGCCCGGCGATCGCGCCTGCGAGCAGGCAGCCCGCAATGGCGGGGAGCCTCAGTCGTCCGAACAGCGCGAGCCCGGCCGCGGTGAGGCCGAGCAGGAGGAGGACTTCGAACAGGAGCAGCGAGTCGATGATGTCCCCCCCGTTGGATCAGTGTAGCCGCAGGCCGAGGATCCGGATTCGCAGAGCACTGGCAGGAGCCCGCGGTAGGGGATCGTCTCGTGGCTGCGGAGCGGCCCAGGCGCACGAGCAGCGGCCTTGGCCTCCCCCGGGGTCGATTCCCTTCGCGCGATCGGGTTGCAGGCAGCGGGGCCGATTGCGTCCCACGCCGGCGTCGCGGTACCCGCTGCGAGCTAGCATTCCGGGCTCACCCGAACGGATGGAGACCTCCCCCCAAGATGAAATCCAAGGCAGTCGTTGCACATGAACTCAACAAGCTCGCGGTCGAGGAGGTCGAGATCGACGACCCCAAGGAGGGCGAGGTGCTCGTCAAGATCGGCGCGACGGGTGTCTGTCACTCCGATCTCTCGGTGCTGAACGGCACGATCCCGATGGGGATGCCGATGGTGCTCGGTCACGAGGGTGCGGGCGTCGTCGAGAAGCTGGGCGAGGGCGTGACGAACGTGGAGGTAGGCGATCACGTCGTCCTCTCCTTCGTGCCGACCTGCGGTGAGTGTTACTTCTGCGAGCGCGGCGAACATCACTTCTGCTCCGTCGGCGCGCCCAATGGGATGATGCTCGATGGGACCTCGCGCGTGCATCTGGGCGACAAGGATTTGCTCACCATGCAGTTCCTGGGCTGTATGTCCGAGTACTCGGTGGTGCCCGCGATCAGCGTGGTGAAGATCGACAAGAATATCCCCTTCGAGCAGGCAGCCCTGGTCGGTTGCGGGGTGATGACCGGCGCGGGTGCGGCGCTCAAGACCGCCCAGGTGCAGCCCGGCTCGACGGTGGCGGTGTTCGGATGCGGCGGCGTCGGCCTCTCGACGGTTCAAGGCGCCCGCATCGCCGGCGCCGGAACGATCATTGCCATCGATCTGAACGAAGACAAGCTGGCCCTCGCAAAGGAGTTCGGCGCAACCCACACGGTGAACGCGTCCGACGATCCGGTCGGCCCGGTTCGCGAGATCACCGGCGGAATCGGAGTCGATTACTCCTTCGAAGTCATCGGCATCCCGTCTGTCATGGGCCAGGCCTATGCGGCAGCGCGGCGCGGTGGCACGGTCTGCATCGTGGGTCTGGGCAAGCTGACCGAGTCGGTTCCGCTGAACGCGATGCTCCTCTCGGTCGAGGGTAAGAAGACCATCGGGAGCTTCTATGGCAATGCCAACTTCCGCGTCGACATGCCGATGCTCCTCGACCTCTACAAGAGCGGGAAGCTCGACCTCGACCGCATGATCACGAAGACCTACGCGATCGACGACGCTCTGAAGGCCTTCGAGGATCTCGAGAGCGGCGTGAACGCGCGGGGTGTGATCGTCTACGAGTAGGCGGCTCCTTCGCATCGGGCTGGCGTTGCTCGTCGCACTTCTGGCGGGCGAGGCCTTTCTCCAGGTCGCGAGCGCCATCGCCTCTCGCGCGGGAGCGAGGGGAACCCCCGACTCTGCGGCCCCGGACGCGATCACGATCCTGTGCGTGGGCGACTCTCACACCTACGGGCTGCCGCTCCCGTCGGAGCAGAGCTACCCCGCCCAGCTCGAGGCGCGTCTTTCGGAGCGTCATCCCGGACGCGTCTTCCAGGTGGTGAATCTCGGCATTCCCGGGATGAACTCGGGCTATCTCGCGAATCGCCTGGAGCGCCAGATGCTCCAGCTGCGGCCGCAACTCGTGCTCGTGTGGGTGGGTGTCAACAACCAGTGGAACGTCGCCGAGTCGGAGGACTCCAGCGGGGCGCTACGTGGCCTGCTGCTGCGCTCGCGCCTCTACCGTCTCGCGTCGATCGCGTGGTACACGCGCACCGGATACCAATACGACCCGGAGCAGTACGGGGGCTGGTTCGAAGGCGAGCAGCCGCCGTCGGCGCGCCGGCCACCCGACGAGGCGCAGACTCGAGAACTCGCCCCGGGCCTCACCCGTGATCTCGCCCGTATCGTCGAGACCACTCGCAGCCTCGACGCACCGGTGGTCTTCCTGACATATCCGATGCGGAAGCAGCGGCCGTTGAACCGCGTGATCGAGGCGGCCGGCTTCGAAGCCGGCGTCCCGGTGCTCGATGCGGTTCGAGACTTCGAGCGCGCCGTCGCGGACGGCCATGCCATTCGCAGCCTGATCGACCTGTCCGCGGGCCCGCACCCGACCGCCCTCTTGTACGGCTACCTGCTCGAGTCCCTGGTTCCCGTGATCGAAGACACCCTCGCGCTATCGAAACCCACCGGGGGGCGTGCCGGCTCGCGCTAGCGAGGGCTATTCGTGACCGGCGACCCGATGCCGGCGGAGATGCGCTGCGAGAGTCGGGTCAGAAGGGTTTGCTGATCGCGAGCCATGCGGCGAGCGCGCCAAGCACGGCGGCGACCCCCCAGGCCAGACCGTGGGGGAGAACCTGGCGACGGACCACCACCGGCAACGCGCCGATCGCCAGCCAGATACCGAGCTTTGCGATCAACCAGCCGGGCCACGGCCACTGGACGCCGAGTCGAGCCATCATGCCGAAGCCGCCGACCAGCATCGCCACCAGGCCCACTGCGTGCAGGATCGTGGTGCGCTTCGGCGCGCGGTCCGGCTCGGAACCAGAACCGAGCAGCTGTCCTCCCATTCCCAGAAACAGGAGCAAGAGTCCGACCACGTGTAGAAGTTTGTAGGTTTCGTAAGGCATCGAGAAATCACTCCTGGCGTGATGGGGGTAAGAACCGCGCGGGCTGCGCGGGAGTGCGCCGGCGACCGCCGATCCACGTCTCGAGGACGCGGATCTCGTCGAGTTCGTCGGGGTCGATGGCGAGCGGGTCGCGATCGACGACCGCGAAATCGGCGAGCTTGCCGACTTCGATGCTCCCGACCCGCCGCTCGGCTCGGAGCTGCCACGCGGCATCGAGCGTGACGGCGCGCAGCGCCTGCTCGGCGCTGATGGCCTCGTCGGGTGCAATACGCTCTCCCGTGCGCGTGCGGCGCGTCACGGCAGTGCGCATCAGGCGCAAGGGCTCGGGGGGATACATGGGTGAATCGGCGTGGAGGCTCACGCGGTGTCCAGCGCGGAGAGCACTTCCGACCGGCATCAGGCGCGCTGCGCGCTCGGGTCCGAGGATGTCGTCGCGCAGCTCGGGGCCGTAGTAGTAGATGTGGTTCACGTGAAAGCTCGGCGTGACCCCGAGGCGCGCGGCGCGCTCGAGCTGATCGCGCTCGATCAGCGCGCAGTGCTCGAGACGCCACCGGTGGTCGTCCTGGTCGCCCGAGGCGAGGGCGGTCTGGTACAGGTCGAGGACTTCGCGCGCTCCCCGGTCGCCCTGGACGTGGGTGAGCACCTGCCAGCCGTCGGCGTGGAGCGAGGTGAGTGTCGCGGCGAGTTCGTCGGGCTCGAAGTTTGCGTGGCCGGTCGTGCCGGCCGGGATGCCGAGCGTGCAGCAACAGAGCCGCGACTCGAGATAGGGTTCGTCGAGGAGCATGGTTCCGCTGTAGGGCGAGCCGTCGTACCAGAGCTTCACGCCCTCTACGCGGAAGTAGTCGTCCCCGAAGCCGGGCTTCCAGTCGACCTGGTCGACCTGCTGATGGCGCAGGTACGCGACCGTCCGCAGCGGGACGTCTGGGCGTTTCGCGAATTCGCCGAACACATCGAGGGTCGAGAGCGGCGTGAAAAGCCCCGGGATCCCGATCGTCGTGAGTCCCGCGTCGGCGTAGCGCTGGTACTGGGCCCACATGCGCTCGCTGCGTGCTGCGGGGGAGGGGTCGTCGAAGCGGAGAGCGGCAAAGATGGCCGCCGTTTCCTCGAGTTTTCCGGTGAGCCTGCCGTTCTTATCTCGCTGGAAACGGCCTCCTCCCGGGGGATCGGGCGTGTTCTCGTCGATGCCGGCGGCGTGAAGGGCTGCGCTGTTCACGAAAACGGTGTGCATGCTCTGGATCATCACGGCGACCGGGTGGTCCGGGGCCAGCGCGTCGAGGCGCTCGCGTCCGAACACCCCGATCTCCGCGGTGAGCATCGGGTCGAGGCCGAACGCGAAAACCCACTCGCCGGGCGGGGTCGCGGCCAGCGCCTCGCGAAGCGCGCCCTCGACGCCGTCCACGTGGGCGTGTGTGAAGCCGCTGACGTCGACCCAGGCGTAGCACTGGGCGCAGAGGTCGGGGTGGGTATGCGGTTCGACGAGGCCGGGCAGCACACAGGCGTCGCGGTGGTCGACCACCTCGGTGGCCGAGGTCTGCAGGGCCAGGACTTCGTCGCGCGCGCCCACCGCCAGGATGCGACCGCCGCCGATCGCGACCGCCTCGGCGGTCGGACGTGAGGTGTCGACCGTGCGAACGGGTCCGCCGAGAAGGATGACTTCGGCTTCGGGCGCGCTGGTTTCGCTCACCTACCTACCTCGAGGGTCGGGTCAAGCGCGGACGCGCTCCCTCCTGTGATCGTACAACGGACGCAGACTGGCGGCCGGTCTTCCGGTCGGTTCATACTTGAGACATAATGCCGACTCGCTCATCCCCCGACAAGCGAGACCGTGACGACCCCCCCGAACCCCTTCGACGAAGCAGCGATCCTGGCGGATGCGCGCGCGGCTGACGACCTCACGGATTTCGGCGACGAAGGATTCCGCGAGCCGCTGAGCGTGCTGCTCGCGTCGCTCGGCGAGGCACCGCTGCACGAACTCGGCGTGCGGTTGCTGCGGGCATCCGTGGTGTCGAGCCTCGTCTCGCGCCTGCGCGCCCAGTACTGGTTCGAGGCCCACCCGGAGATTGCCGGCGAGGTGATCGAGGCACCGCTCGTGGTGGTGGGAATGATGCGGTCGGGCACGACGCTGCTGCAGCGCGTGCTGGCCAGTGACGCCCGCCACTACTGCGCGCTGGGCTGGGAGATCGGCGCGCCGGCTCCGCAACCGGGCGCCTGGCCGGTCGATCCGGATCCCCGGATCGCGACGGCCGAGGCGCAGACCCAGCAGGCCCGCAACTTCGCTCCGGATCTGTTCGCCATCCACCCCTCGTATGCCCACCAGGCCGAAGAGGAGATCGTGCTTCTCGCCGGTGCGTTTCTCTCCCACGTGCCGGAAGCTTCCTGCGACGTGCCGGGGTACCGAGCCTGGCTCGACGACCAGGATTTCACGCCCGCCTACGACTATCTCCACCGGATGCTCCAGCTCCTGCAGTGGCAGAAGAAGCAGCGAGGTGAGCACCGCGGTCGCTGGGTCCTCAAGACGCCTGCGCATCTGGGCTATCTCGAGCCGCTCTTCGAGACCTTCCCCGAGGCCCACGTGATCCACATGCACCGCGATCCGCTCGAGACGATCCCGTCCGGCGCCAGCCTCAACACCACGCTCTGGCGCATGCACTGCGACGGGGTCGATCCGCAACGTGTCGGGGCCCAGTGGATCGAGCGCATGGCGTGGACGAACGGGCGTGCGATGGACTTCCGTGACCAGAGCCCGGAGGCGCGTGAGCGCTTCACCGATGTATGGTTCCGCGATGCGGTGTCCGACCCGATCGGCCAGGCCCAGCGAATCTACGCCGCCGCCGGGATCGACCTCACCGCAGACGCACGCCGCGCCATGACGCAATGGCTCGCGGACGACAGCCGGGAGAAGTTGGCGACCCATCGATACACCGCGGAAGACTTCGGTCTCTCCCGCGAGCAGATCCGCGAGAAGTTCGCGGCCTACACGGAACGATTCATCGAGCCCCACGAAAAGAAGAGCTGAACGCCGCGGCGGCAGATGATGCCTTCGACGGCAGATCCGAGAGAGCGCCCCCAGATAGCGAGGAGCCAGCATGGAAGCCCACCCGATCGCGACCCCCGAGCAGCACCAGCACGAGGTCGAAGCCCTCGAACTGATCCAGCACCCGATCGTCAAGCAGGCCTACGAACGGGTGGGGGCTCACTGGCTCGAAAAGGCAGACCCGACTCCGGCCATGCGCGCTTGCTTCGATTCGGCCTTCGAAGAGGTGATGTTCTCGGCGGCGATCTGGTCGTCGAACCAGGATCCGCTGCGGCCCAAGGTGGTCACGATCACGCGCCTCGCGCATCCCGTCGGCGATCTCCAGATCCCCGGCTCTCGCTGGGGCATCGACAACCCGGATTCGATCTACCGGGTGATCCCGATCTCCGGGGACGAGCAGTACCGGATCCACGGCCGTGTAGGCAAGCATCGCATGACCGAGAACTACTTCACGTTGTGGGACGAGAATATGAACAGCGTCGATGTTCTCTCGGGTCACGACCTGGTGCTGAACGAGGACCGGACGTTCACGATCACGGTCGACTCGAAGCCTGCAGACGGCCGACCCAACCACGTTCGATCGGCACCCGAGGCGCACGAGTTCTACATCCGCGACGTGATGCTCGACTGGGCGCAGGACGAACCCAACGAGTTCACGATCGAACGACTCGGCGACCCGCCCAAGACGCCGCCGAAGACACTCGACGAGCAGGCCCAGTTGACCGCGGACTTCATGCTCCACTACGCCGACTTCACGCATCGCCTCAGCCGCGGCTCGCTCTCGAACGAGGCCAACACCTTCAGCCTCGCGTGGTCGGCCGACACGGGCGGCGCGTTGCGAAAGCAGGTCTACGTTGGCGGACACTTCCGCCTGGCCGACGACGAAGCCTTCGTGATCCACGTGAGCGACGGGGGAGCCGGCTATTTCGTGGTGCCGATCGCCAACGTCTGGGGAACCACGCTAGAGATCGTGAATCGCACGAGCAGCCTCAATAAGGCCCAGTCGGCGGCGAACGCCGACGGCACCTATACCTACGTGATCTCGCGCGACGATCCCGGGGTGCAAAATTGGCTCGACCCGTGCGACATGGACGAGGGCATGCTGACGCTGCGGATGGCGGAGTTTCCGGAAGCGGGGCCGAACGACGACCTCTCGGCCCGAGGCGAGATCGTCAAGCGGGCGGACCTGCGCACGCACTTGCCGGAGGGGACGACCTGGGTGACGCCGGAACAGCGGGCGAAGCAACAGGCCGACCGGGCTGCCGCGTACAAGCGCCGGTTGCCGGAGGTCTGAAGCATGACCGCAACCCCCGAAGCCGGCTCGGTCTGGCTGATCACAGGGTGCTCGACGGGTTTCGGCCGCGAGATCGCGTTGGCCGCGCTCGCGAAGGGGCACCGGGTTGCGGTGACCGCGCGCAACCCCTCGGCGGTCGAAGACATCGTCGCGCCCAACGCAGAGCGCGCCATCGGCCTGGAACTCGACGTCACCGATCGCGGGCAGATCGACGCTGCGGTTGCGGCCACCCTCGAGCGTTTCGGCGCGATCGACGTGCTGGTCAACAACGCGGGTTACGGCTACATGGCCGCGGTCGAGGAGGGCGAAGACGACGAGGTCCGGCGGCTCTTCGACACCAACTACTTCGGCGTGGTCCAGTTGATCAAGGCAGTGCTGCCCGGGATGCGCGAACGTCGCAGCGGCCACATCGTGAACATCTCGTCGATGACGGGGCTCGTCACGAATCCGCCGAACGTCTACTACAGCTCGACCAAGTACGCGTTGGAGGCCCTGTCGGAAGGGTTGTCGAAGGAACTCCAGCCCTTCGG
>JAYGDB010000028.1:0-28515 GCA_046583095.1 Myxococcota bacterium
GGTCGGAACTTACCCGACAAGGAATTTCGCTACCTTAGGACCGTTATAGTTACGGCCGCCGTTTACCGGGGCTTCGGTTCACCGCTTCGCTTCCGAAGAAGCTAACGGGTTCCCTTAACCTTCCGGCACCGGGCAGGCGTCAGACCCTATACGTCGTCTATTGACTTCGCAGAGTCCTGTGTTTTTAGTAAACAGTCGCTACCCCCTGCTCTCTGCAACCCCCAGCAGCTCGGGGAGCAAGTCCCTTTACCACCAGAGGCACACCTTCTCCCGAAGTTACGGTGTCAATTTGCCGAGTTCCTTAACCAGAGTTCTCTCAAGCGCCTTGGCATGCTCTGCCCACCTACCTGTGTTGGTTTGCGGTACGGTCACCAGATCGACTCCCTACGAGGCTTTTCTAGGAAGCATGGGATCACCGACTTTGTGAGCTCGAAGCTCTCGGCATCACCTCTCGGCGTTAACGGCGGTGCGGATTTGCCTACACCACCCGCCTACAGGCTTGAACCGGGATGTCCAACACCCGGCCCGGCTACCCTTCTCCGTCCCCCCTTCGGTCAAACGTCGATCTACTGGTACGGGAATATTAACCCGTTTCCCATCACCTACGGCTTTCGCCCTCGGCTTAGGGGCCGACTAACCCTGAGCAGATTAGCTTTACTCAGGAACCCTTAGGTTTACGGCGACAAGGTTTCTCACCTTGTTTATCGCTACTCATGTCCGCATAAGCTCTTCCAGGACCTCCACCCGTCGTTACCGTCGAGCTTCACAGGCAACTGGAACGCTCCCCTACCGGTCGTGACACTCGAAAGTGACACAACCCCGCAGCTTCGGTGGCATGCTTGAGCCCCGTTACATTTTCGGCGCAGACTCACTAGACCAGTAAGCTGTTACGCACTTTTTAAATGGTGGCTGCTTCTAAGCCAACATCCTGGTTGTCTGAGCGCTTCCACTTCCTTTCCCACTTAGCATGCACTTTGGGACCTTAGCTGGCGGTCTGGGCTGTTTCCCTCTCGACCACGAACCTTATCGCCCGCAGTCTGACTCCCACGTAGAACTCACCGGTATTCGGAGTTTGGTTGGGTTTGGTAATCTGGTAGGACCCCTAGCCCATCCAGTGCTCTACCTCCGGTGGTATTCGCGTGAGGCTATACCTCAATATATTTCGGGGAGAACCAGCTATCTCCGAGTTTGATTGGCCTTTCACCCCTACCCACAGCTCATCCGGGAAGTTTTCAACCTTCTACGGTTCGGTCCTCCACTCAGTCTTACCTGAGCTTCAACCTGGCCATGGGTAGCTCACTCGGTTTCGGGTCTACCCCCAGCAACTAGACGCCCTATTAAGACTCGCTTTCGCTTCGGCTACACCTGACGGCTTAACCTTGCTGCTGAGGAGTAACTCGCGGACCCATTATACAAAAGGTACGCGGTCACTCTTTCGGAGACCGAAGTCTCCGCATAGAGCTCCCACTGTATGTAAGCAAACGGTTTCAGGTCTATTTCACTCCCCTCACCGGGGTTCTTTTCACCTTTCCCTCACGGTACTGGTTCACTATCGGTCGGTAGGTAGTACTTAGCCTTGGATGATGGTCCACCCAGATTCCCACAAGGTTTCACGTGCCCCGTGGTACTCGGGAATCCTCTAGAGCTCTTCGAGATTTCGCATACCGGGCTATCACCGTCTCTGGCCGGCCTTTCCAGACCGTTCCGCTATCCCTAGGAGTCCCACGTTGAGGTCCCACGACCCCGAAAGGAATTTCTTCCCGTCGGTTTAGGCTGATCCCCTTTCGCTCGCCGCTACTAGGGGAGTCTCGGTTGATTTCCATTCCTCCGGGTACTGAGATGTTTCAGTTCCCCGGGTTAGCTTCCTGCACCTATGTATTCAGTGCAGGATGACGAGGCATGACCCTCGCCGGGTTTCCCCATTCGGACATCTCCGGATCAAAGCTTGCTTAGCAACTCCCCGAAGCTTTTCGCAGCTAACCACGTCCTTCATCGCCTCCTACCGCCAAGGCATTCACCGTTTGCTCTTGGTAGCTTGACCAATAAATCTTCTATCTTCGACGAGTGCACCCGGCTTCGTAGAAGCCAGACACTCTCGCCACAACACATGTCGACAGACATTGCGTCCAGACGCTTCTGGACACAGAAAGATATTCGATTATCAAAGATCGCCGGTTCGTGACCGACTACCAACCTGTTCGGGGCTGGCGGGCTCGCGAAGAGCCTCTTGGGGTGCTTGCTTTCAGCTGCCGAAGCAACTGATAAACCTGGTGGAGCTGATCGGGATCGAACCGACGACCTCAGGCTTGCAAAGCCCGCGCTCTCCCAGCTGAGCTACAGCCCCTTGATCGTTGGGATCCCCAGGGCGTCTCGGCACCATCCACAGCCACGCAGATGCGCGGCGAGATAAGTGGTGGGCCTGGGTGGATTTGAACCACCGACCTCCCGCTTATCAGGCGGACGCTCTAACCAACTGAGCTACAGGCCCGAGCTCACGAAAGGCTCCCCCGGTCTCCAAAAACTGAATAGCGTGCGGCACGTAGCAACAACCGATCAAAGAGCTCCCCGATTTAACGAGTTACCGGGAGAACCCGGGATTCAAGTTCTTCTGATGCTCGAGGCATCCAGATCGGTTTTGACTGAGATGCCGAAGGCCCGAAGGCCCCCGAACTCCCTAGAAAGGAGGTGATCCAGCCGCAGGTTCCCCTACGGCTACCTTGTTACGACTTCAGCCCAATCACCAGTCATACCTTGGGCAGTTCCCTCCCGAAGGTTGGGTCACCGACTTCTGGTTCAACCAGCTTTCGTGCTGTGACGGGCGGTGTGTACAAGGCCCGGGAACGTATTCACCGGAGCGTGCTGATCTCCGATTACTAGCGATTCCACCTTCATGGAGTCGAATTGCAGACTCCAATCCGAACTGAGGCCGGCTTTGTGGGATTGGCTCCCCCTCGCGGGTTGGCGACCCTCTGTACCGACCATTGTAGCACGTTAGTAGCCCTGGATATAAAGGCCATGAGGACTTGACGTCATCCCCACCTTCCTCCGGTTTAGCACCGGCAGTCCCGCTAGAGTGCCCAGCCTAACTGATGGCAACTAACGGTAGGGGTTGCGCTCGTTGCGGGACTTAACCCAACACCTCACGACACGAGCTGACGACAGCCATGCAGCACCTGTGTTACGGCTCCCAAAGGGCACCCTCGAGTTTCCAAGAGGTTCCGTACATGTCAAACCCAGGTAAGGTTCTTCGCGTTGCTTCGAATTAAACAACATGCTCCACCGCTTGTGCGGGCCCCCGTCAATTCCTTTGAGTTTTAGTGTTGCCACCGTACTCCCCAGGCGGGGTGCTTCTTGCGTTAGCTTGGTCACAGCAGGGGTCAATACCCGCTACGACGAGCACCCAAAGTTTACGGCGTGGACTACCAGGGTATCTAATCCTGTTTGCTCCCCACGCTTTCGGGTCTGAGCGTCAGTCACCGTCCAGGTGGCCGCCTTCGCCACTGGTGTTCCTCCCGATATCTACGAATTTCACCTCTACACCGGGAATTCCGCCACCCTCTCCGGGACTCTAGCGAGGCAGTTTCGAGTGCAGTTCCTGGGTTGAGCCCAGGGATTTCACACCCGACTTGCCAAGCCGCCTACACCCGCTTTACGCCCAATGATTCCGAACAACGCTTATGCCCTCCGTATTACCGCGGCTGCTGGCACGGAGTTAGCCGGCACTTCCTTTGGAGGTACCGTCAAAACCGCAGCCTATTCGACTGCGGCCCGTTCTTCCCTCCCGACAGAGGTTTACGACCCGAAGGCCTTCATCCCTCACGCGGAGTTGCTGGGTCAGGCTTGCGCCCATTGCCCAAGATTCCCCACTGCTGCCGCCCGTAGGCGTTTGGACCGTGTCTCAGTTCCAATGTGGCTGACCATCCTCTCAGACCAGCTACCCATCGCAGCCTTGGTGAGCCGTTACCTCACCAACAAACTAATGGGACGCGGACTCATCAACAGGCGATAGCTTTCAAGAAGAGGCCATCTTTGGCCACTGAGTCCGAAGACCCTGTGGTCTTATTTGGTATTAGCCCCAGTTTCCCGGGGTTGTCCCAAACCTGAAGGCAGATTATCCACGCGTTACTCACCCGTTCGCCACTCTACTCGCCACCCGAAGGTGACTTTCGCGTACGACTTGCATGTGTGAAGCACTCCGCCAGCGTTCGTTCTGAGCCAGGATCAAACTCTCCAGTTTAAACCCAGCTTGAAGACGACGTCCGAAGACGTCGGCTTCGCGCTTTGTTTGACGTATTGCGGCGCTGCGCTCTTCACCTGCTCGAGAGCAGGCTGCACAGCATCGCCTTAAGGAATTTTCGAGTTCCTACGTCCGAGCAAGCTTCCTCGAGCTCCCTCGAACCACACGCTATTCAATTTTCAAAGAGCGGACGAAGCCTCAGGGAGTCTGTCCGGAACTCTGCAGGCATCCACCGTTCAGTCCACGCGTCCCGCACGCGCGACTCCAGTCGAAACTCGACGACCGAAGCCGACAGCAACCCACCCAAACACAGGTGCGTGCTATTGCGAAGCGCTTGAAACACCCGTCGAGATCTGCCGAAACAAGTCTCTAGGGGCGCCGGAAGTTACGAGAGCGCGAGGGGCCAGTCAACCCTTCGAGAGCCTGAAACCGACTTCAGATTCGTCTCAAAACCCCTCTGGGGGCCGTCAGCCCAGGGTCAGACGGACAAACTTCCGCTTGCCCACCCGAATCAGGTAGCGGCCAGCGGCCAGCGGGCGCGTCGGGTCCTCGATGGGGGTCCCGTCGATCGAGAGCCCGCCCTGGCGAGCCACTCTTCTGGCCTCTCCACGACTCTTCGTCAGCCCCAATTGCTCCAGAGCCTCGAGAATCGAGATGTCCGGTCGCCCCTCGAGAGACAGCGCGACTTCCGGGATGTCGTCGGGCAGTTCCTTCGCCTGCACGACCCGTTGGAAGTGATCCAGGGCTGCTGCGCCGGCCTCCTCGCCGTTGTAACGAGCGACGAGCCTGCGAGCGACCTCCTTCTTCAAGCCCATCGGGTCGCCGACTCCCTCCTTCACCGGGTCTCGAAGCGGGGCCAACTCGTCCCACTCTCCGTTGCCCAGATGATCTACGTACTCGAGCAGTGCCGCGTCCGAAATGCTCATCAGCTTCCCGAACATCTCGTTCGGCGGCTCCGCGACCCCCACATAGTTGCCGAGACTCTTCGACATCTTCTCGGTTCCGTCGGTGCCGACCAGCAGCGGGTGGGTGATCACCGCCTGCGGGAGCTGTCCGTAGTCCCGCTGCACCTCGCGCGCCATCAGCATGTTGAAGGTCTGGTCGCTGCCGCCGAGTTCGACATCCGCCTCGAGGGCGACCGAGTCGTAGGCCTGGACGAATGGATACAGCAGTTCGTGGGCGAAGATCGCCGTACCCGCAGCAAATCGCTTCGCGAAGTCATCCCGCTCGAGCAGCCGCGCCACTGTGTAGTGGGCGCAGAGCCGCACGAAGTCCGCAGGCGTCAACGCGTCCATCCACTCGCTATTGAAGCGGACCTCCACGCCCTCCACGTCCAGGATCCCGGCCACCTGGTCGACGTAGGTGCGGGCATTCTCCTCGATCTGTTCCCGGGCGAGCGGCGGACGGGTCTTGCTCCGACCCGAGGGATCGCCGATCGCGGCCGTGAAATCACCCACGAGGAAGATCGCTGTGTGGCCGAGATCCTGGAAGCTCTTCAGCTTGTGGAGGACGACCGTGTGGCCGAGGTGCAGGTCCGGGGCAGATGGATCCAGACCGAGCTTCACCCGAAGCGGCCGGCCCTCTGCGATCGACGTCGCGAGACGGGCCGCCAGCTCTTCGCGTCCGAAGAAGTCGATCGCGTCGCGATCAAAGAGCGTCAGCTGCCGCTCGACTTCGCTTGCGAGCTTGGGATCGATCGGCTCTGCGGTCATCGCTCCCTCGAGAGAACCCTGCGTTCGGTGACAACCGCATCGACGAGCTGATCGAGCTCGCCCCGCGGCACCTCTTCGACTACCTGCCCCTCCAACGCAAACCCGACGACGAAGGGACGTTCGATGCGCGCCAGCGCGCGGTCGTAGTAGCCCCCACCTCGCCCGAGCCGTCCACCCGACGCGTCGAACGCGACGCCTGGAACGACGACGATGTCGGCCTCTTCCAGAGACACGACGACGCTGTCCGCCGGTGGCTCAGACACACCGTAGCGCCCGGACTGCAGATCTTCCCAGCGAGGAACCTGACAGAACTCGAGCTGGCGCGCGTCGGTCGTTCGAGGCAGCAGGCAGCGCAGGTCCCGGATGCGCAGCAGCTCGAACAGCGGCTGTGTCGACAGCTCGTCGGGCAACGACGCGAACAGGGCGACGCAGCGGGCTCCGTCCAGTTGCGGCAGGCCGGCAAGACGGCTGCAAGCCGCTTCCGAGGCCGAGGGCGAGGGCCCGGGCAATGCGTGCATGGCCTGGCGCAGCTCGCGCTTGCGAGATTCGAGCGAAGCCCCGGACGTCACCGCGGATCAGGCTTGCAGCGGAGACTGGACGGCACGCTCGGCTAGCTTCACGATCTGGCGCAGACGCTTCGCGTCGTCACGATGCTGCGCGGGATCGCTCCCGGGCGGCAACACGCCCTGTTCTTTCAGGATCATCAACTCGCGCGCGAGGTTGAGGGCCGTGAGCATCGCGACATCGAGAGAATCGACGGTCTCGGTGCGGTCTCGCACATGGGCCATCGCGGCCTCGACCTTGTCGGCGACATCCTGCAACCACTCGGGATCCGTGTCCGTCACGACACGGTACTCCTTCCCGTTGAGTCGCACCGTCACCCGGCGCCTGCGCGAGGGAGGCGGAGACTGGACGATGGGATTCCGGGGCATGTCGTCTAGTTCTCGCCGGATGCAACGAGCGGATCGAGTTGATCGATCAGGCCCACGAGATCGTCGATGCGCTTGAGCGCGTCCTGGCGGCGCTGCGCCTCGGCAAGCAGATGCTCCTGCAGTTCGCGATTCGTCGTCCCCGCTTCCTCGATCTGAGCGCGACCTTCGTCGAGAGACTCCTCGAGGGCTTCATTCTTGGCCTGGAGGGAGTCCTTGAGCGCGACGAGATCGCGGACGGCGTCCTCAAGGCGCTCGAGATCGGTGGCGCGTCTGGACTCGGCGGCGGGAACTCGGGCGTTGGCACTCGCCATGAGGCAGAAGCTACCACGCTCGTCCCATGACTGCGGCCCACAAACAGAATTTTCAACTGCCGTTCGCCGGGCAACTCGCCGCTCAAGCGCTCTTCGATTGCAGGCGCGTATCGCCCGTCAGGTAGCGATCGACCGAGCGGGCGGCTTCGCGCCCTTCAGAGATCGCCCAGACGACGAGCGACTGACCGCGGCGACAGTCGCCGGCTGCGAAGACCCCCGGCTCGCTGGTCTCATACCCACGGGTATCGGCGAGCAGGTTCCCGCGAGGGTCCAATTCGACGCCGAGATCGTCGACGAGGCCTGCGTGCACAGGGTGGACGAAGCCCATGGCCAGCAGTACGAGATCCACGGGCTTCACGACCGTGCTGTCCCGCACCTCTTCCAGCTTGGGGCGTCCGCTCTCGTCGGGCTCGCCAAAGCGAACCTGGACCGCCTCGAGCGCCTCGACCCGGCCATTCTCGCCTCTGAATCGCTTGGTCATGAGCGCGTACTCACGGCTCCCGCCTTCGTCGTGGGAGCTCGACGAGCGGAACATGTGCGGCCACAGTGGCCACGGTGTCGACGAATCCCGGTGATCCGGCGGGCGCTCGAGCAACTCGATGGAGGTCACGCTCTGTGCACCCTGGCGGTGGCAGGTGCCGACGCAGTCGGATCCCGTATCGCCGCCGCCTAACACGACCACGTGCTTGTCCGTAGCCAGGATGTCCTTCCCGGGGTCGAGCACGTCTCCGGCCACCCGACGGTTCTGCTGGGGCAGGAAATCCATCGCGAACTCGATGCCCTCGAGCTCGCGGCCTTCGATCGGGAGGTCGCGCGAGAGCTCAGAGCCGGTGCAGAGAAGAATTGCATCGAAGCTCCGGCGCAGTTCCGCAGCCGAGATGTCAACGCCCACCTGCACGCCGGTCTGAAACTGGACGCCCTCTTCCCGCATCTGATCGATGCGTCGGTCGATCCACTGCTTCTCGAGCTTGAAGTCCGGGATGCCGTAGCGCAGCAGACCCCCGACCCGGTCGTTCTTCTCGAACAGGGTCACGCTGTGACCCGCCCGCGTGAGCTGCTGGGCACCTGCCATCCCGGCAGGCCCGGAGCCCACCACCGCCACGCTGCGTCCAGTTCTCCGCTGGGGGAGCACCGGCCTGACCCAGCCCTCCTGGTAGCCCCTGCGGACGATCTCCCACTCGACGGCCTTGATGGTGACTGCATCCTGGTTGATGCCGAGCACGCAGGCCGTCTCGCAGGGGGCCGGGCACACGAGGCCCGTCATCTCCGGGAAGTTGTTGGTGGAGTGGAGACGCTGGAGCGCATCCTCCCACTTGTCCCGGTAGGCGAGATCGTTCCAGTCCGGAATGATGTTGCCGAGGGGACAGCCCTCGTTGCAGAACGGGATGCCGCAGTCCATGCAGCGCGCCGCCTGAAGCTGCAGCGCCTCTACCGGCGTGTCGCTCTGGGCGAGCCGGTAGTCCCTGACGCGCTCGTCGACGGGACGGTAGGACGTGCCCTCTCGTTCGTACTCCAGGAAACCCGTCACCTTCGCCATCAGCCGTCTCCCGTGCGAGACGTGAGCCGGTCTGAGAGGGCGAGCTTCAGATCCTTCGGGAAGACCTTGACGAACTTCGGCGCGTAACTGTTCCACTTGCGCAACACTTCGTCGGCGCGGGTACTTCGGGTGTACTGGAAGTGGCGTCGCACCATCCGCTGGATACGCTGCTCGTCTTCGTCGGTGAGTGCCTCGAGGAAGATGCGCTCCGGATTCACCCGGTCGCGGAAGTCGCCGTCCTCGTCGAGCACGTAGGCGAAGCCACCAGACATTCCGGCACCGAAATTCCGGCCTGTCGACCCCAGGATCACGACGTGCCCACCCGTCATGTACTCGCAGCCGTGGTCGCCCACCCCCTCGACCACGGCGTCGGCGCCGCTGTTGCGGACGCAGAACCGCTCTCCGGCGATGCCCTGGAAATAGGCTGCGCCCGACGTGGCGCCATAGAGAACGACGTTGCCCGTGATGATGTTCTCGCTCGGCTCGAAGCTGGAGCCCTCTGGAACCCGCACGATGATCTTGCCGCCGCTGAGCCCCTTACCGCAGTAGTCGTTCGTATCGCCGTCGACCACGAAGGTCATGCCGCTCGGGCAGAAGGCCGCAAAGCTCTGCCCCGCCGAGCCGGTGAGGTTCAGGGTCACCGTGTCATCGGGCAGCCCGTCGGCGCCGTACTTCCGCGAGATATCCGATCCGAGGATGGTACCGAGGGTGCGATCGGTGTTCCGGATGGTGTCGGTGATCTCGACCTTCTCGCCTTTCGCCAGAGCGGGCTGGGCCAGTTCGAGGAGCTTCTGGTCGAAGACCGAGTCGAGGACGCTCCAGTCCTGCGAACCGGTGTTGTAGATGTCGTAGGGCGTGTCGGGCTTCGCAAGCAGCTCCGAAAGATCGATGCCCTTCGCCTTCCAGTGCTGGCTGGCGTCGGCGGCTACCAGCCGGTCCATCTGGCCGATCATCTCGTCGATCGTCCGGAAGCCGAGCTTCGCCATGATCTCGCGCACTTCCTCGGCCACGTAGAAGAAGTACTGCACGACTTGCTCGGGCGTACCGGCGAAGCGCTCGCGCAATTCGTCGTTCTGGGTCGCGATTCCCACCGGGCAGGTGTTCAGGTGACACACGCGCATCAGGATGCAGCCCATCGCCACGAGCGGCGCCGTTGCAAAGCCGAACTCGTCGGCCCCCAGGAGCGCCGCGATCGCGACGTCGCGGCCGGTCTTCAGCCCGCCATCGGTCTGCACGCGGATTCGTCCGCGCAGGTCGTTCAGCACCAGGGTCTGCTGGGTCTCGGCCAGGCCGATCTCCCAGGGAACGCCGGCGTACTTGATCGAGGCCTGCGGCGACGCACCGGTGCCACCATCGTGGCCGGAGATGAGGACGCCGTCGGCGCGGCCCTTCGAGACCCCGGCAGCGATCGTGCCGACACCCGTCTCGGAGACGAGCTTCACGCTGACCCGCCCGAAGCGATTCGCGTTCTTCAGGTCATAGATCAGCTGGGCAAGATCCTCGATCGAGTAGATATCGTGGTGCGGAGGCGGCGAGATGAGCCCGACGCCCGGCGTCGAGTTCCGGGTCTCGGCGATCGCCTCGCTCACCTTGTGGCCAGGCAGCTCACCGCCCTCGCCGGGCTTCGCGCCCTGGGCAACCTTGATCTGCAACTCGTCGGCGTTGACCAGGTACCAGCTGGTTACACCAAAGCGGCCGGACGCAACCTGCTTGATGGCGCTGCGGCGAGAGTCTCCGTTGGGCTCCGGGATGAAGCGCGCTGGATCCTCGCCACCCTCGCCCGTATTGCTCTTGGCCTGCAGGCGGTTCATCGCGATCGCGAGGGTCTGGTGCGACTCCAGCGAGATCGACCCGTAGGACATGGCACCGGTACAGAAGCGCTTCACGATCTCCGCGGCCGGCTCGATCTCAGCCAGCGGGATCGGCTCGGCGGCCCACTTGAAGTCGAGCAGCCCGCGCAGCGTGCAGAGCCGCTCGGCCTCGTCATCGGCGCTAGCAGAGAACTCCTTGAAGGTCTCGTAGCTCGCCCCGCGCACCGCGTGTTGCAGCTTCGAGACGCTGTCGGGATTGAACGTGTGGCGCTCGCCCCGCTGCCGCCACTGGTAGAGCCCACCCGGATCCAACTCACCGAACTCGTACGCCTCGGCGGGGAAGGCACGCCGATGACGCAGGGCCACTTCCTCGGCGATCACGTCATAGCCGACACCCGACACGCGCGAGGCCGTGCCCGTGAAGCACTGGTCGACCAGGTCGCGGTCGAGGCCGACCGCCTCGAAGATCTGCGCACCGCGATAGCTCTGCAGCGTCGAGATCCCCATCTTCGCCATGGTCTTGAGCAGGCCCTTGTCGGTGGCCTTCAGGTAATTCCGAAGACCCTTCTCTGCGTCGACTCCGTCCGGGATCAACGAGCCGTCTTCGACCAGGTCGGAGACGGTGTCGAGGGCAAGGTACGGGTTGATCGCGCCCGCGCCGTAGCCGAGGAGCAGCGCGAACTGCGCGACGTCGCGGGGCTCTCCCGTCTCGCAGATCAGACCGCACTGGGTTCGCAGGTTTGCGCGAACCAGATGGTGGTGAACGGCGCCCACGGCAAGCAGCATCGGAACCGGTGCGAGGTCGGAATTCACCCCGCGATCCGAAAGGATGATCAGGCTGTCCCCGTCGCGAACCGACGCCTCGACGTCCGCACACATCTTGTCGAGGGCGCCCTGCAAGCCGGCCCCACCGTCGGCCACCTTGTAGAGAGCCGAGAAGGTACTCGACGCGAAGCCCGGCTGGTCCAATGCCCGGATCCGCGCGAGCTCTTCGTTGGTGAGAATCGGACGGTCGCAGCGCAAGATGCGCGCGTGATCGGCGGTCTCCTCCAACAGGTTCTTCTCGGCGCCCAGCGTCGAATAGAGGGACATCACGGTTCCCTCGTTGATCGAGTCCATCGCCGGGTTGGTCACCTGCGCGAAGAGCTGCTTGAAGTAGTTGTAGAGCATGCGCGGTCGGTCCGAGACACAGGCCAGCGCCGCGTCCTCGCCCATCGATCCGATCGCCCACTTGCCGTCGGCGACCATCGGTGCAATCAGGAACTTGAGGTCCTCGAGGGTGTATCCGAAGGCCTGCTGGAACTCGAAGCGCGCCTCGGGGTTGTCGTACTCTGGGGGCACGCGGGCAGCCGGAAGGTCCGTCAGCTTGAGTCGGTTCTGCTCGATCCACTCGCGGTAGGGCTTGCGCGAGACGTAGTCGGCCTTGATCTCCTCATCCTCCACGATTCGCCCGGCCTCGAGATCGAGGTAGAAGATGCGACCGGGCTGGAGGCGGCCCTTCCGAAGCACACGCTCGGGCTCGATATCGACGACGCCTACCTCCGACGCCATCGCGAGAAGACCGTCCTTGGTAATCACGTAGCGCGACGGACGCAGCCCGTTGCGGTCGAGCACGGCGCCGATCTTTCGGCCGTCCGTGAACGCGATGGAGGCCGGACCGTCCCAGGGCTCCAGCAGGAAGGAGTGGTACTCGTAGTAGGCCCGCAGGTCCGGGTCCATCTGCTCGTGATTCTCCCAGGCCTCCGGGATCATCATCAGGATGGCCTCCGGGAGCTCACGGCCCGAGAGGCACAGGAACTCGAGGACGTTGTCGAACTGCGCCGAATCGCTGGCGGTCGCGGGGCGCATGACCGGGTAGATCTTCTCGAGATCGTCACCCCATAGATCCGATCGCAGCGTTCCCTCGCGAGCGCGCATCCAGGCGCGATTTCCCTTCAGGGTGTTGATCTCGCCATTGTGGGCGAGGTACCGGAACGGCTGGGCGAGATCCCAGGCTCCGAAGGTGTTCGTCGAGTAGCGCGAGTGCACGAGGGCAATCGCCGATGTCATGGCCGGATCGGTGAGATCCGGCAGGAACGCCTCGACCTGCGAGCCCATGGCCATCCCCGCGTAGACAAGGGTGCGGCTGGAGAGACTCGTGAGATAGGCGAAGCCCGGTCGCTCGAGAGCCAGGTTCTCGAAACGACGGCGAATGACGTAGAGCTTCCGCTCGAAGTCGTCGGAGTCGACGGCGCCCGTTACAGGAGCAGAGTCCCCTCGGCTAACGAAGACCTGGCGCATCACGGGCATGCTGTCTCTCGCGAGCCAACCGATCGCCTGGGGGTCGTGCGGAACATCTCGCCAGCCGAGAACCTGCTGTCCTTCCTCCGCGACCAGACGCTCGAAGGTCTCGCGCTGCCAGGTCTGCTCGGCCTCGTCGCGAGAGAGGAACATCATGCCGACCGCGTATGCGCCGGGCTCGGGCAGTTCGATGCCGAGCTTGCCGGCCTCCTGCCGCATGAACTCGTCGGGCAGCTGGATCAGGATTCCAGCGCCGTCACCGGACTCGGGATCGCACCCGCAGGCGCCGCGGTGCTCGAGCCGGACGAGCACCTCGATGCCCGTGCGGATCAACTCGTGCGACTTCTCGCCCTGGATGTTCGCGACGAACCCGACCCCACAGGCGTCCCGCTCATTGGCGGGATCGTAGAGGCCGTGTCGTGTCGAAGGCTGCTGGGGAGCTTTCTTCATGCCTCGCTGGCTTCGCGCGGTTCATCCGCGGTGTCAGGGCTGGCGTCCATCGCTGGACCGGCTGCTCATGTCGACCGAGTTCTCACCTGCAACCCGCGGGGGCTCGGGTGACTTGCCACGATATTCCGGCAACTTACAAGACGCGATCCCGCCGGCAGTTCAACCTAAAGGAGGGGCATTTGAGTGTCAAGGCGACCGCTGCACACGTGACGCGAACAGCCTGGATCTCTCGACTTCGCTGGGAAATCGCCTCAGTCGATCAGGCTCCGGAGCCGATCCGGGAAGTTCGTGAAAATCCCGTCCACCCCTAGCTCCAGCATGCGGCGCATCGCGGTGATCTCGTTGACCGTGTAGACGCTGACCGCCAACCCGGCCCCGTGGGCGCGCGCCACCAACCGCTCATCGACTTGCGACCAGTGGGGATTCAGACCTTCACAGCCGAGTGCCGCGGCGTGCTCGAGGGCGGTATCGAGTGGGTAGCTCGACGACCGCGGCGAGATCAGCAGCGCCAGTCGCGCCGTCGGGTCGAGATCCCGCAGGCGAGCCAACACCGACCGGCGGAAGCAGGAGAACAGGATGTCGTCGCCCAGGCCGCGCTTGCGGAGCGCTTCGAGGGCCTGCTCCTCCAGCCCGTCGTAGTCACCCCCGGTGCCCCACTTGATCTCCAGGTTGAACGGAATCCGGGACGCGAAGCCGTCGAGGACCTCGTCGAGGGCGGGGATCTTCTCACCCTCGCCCATGTCGAGGGACTGCAACTCTTCCAACGTGTGGCTGGCGATCTCGCCCAGGCCGGGCAGTTCGGCATCATGGGTGATCGCGATCCGACCGTCCTTCGTCTTGTGGAGATCGATCTCGATCATGTCGGATCGCATCTCGATCGCGAGTTCGTAGGCGGGGAGCGTGTTCTCCGGCCGGTGACCCGAGGCACCGCGGTGCGCGATCACCAGCACGGCGTCAGCTCTGGTCCCAGTCGCGGGATCTCTCGACTGCGCGCTTCCAGCCCGCACATAGGGTCTCGCGCTCGTCTTCGCCGATCCGGGGTTCGAAGATCGTGCTCTGGCCCCGAGCCGCATCGAGGTCGCTGCGGTTCTTCCAGAAGCCAACACCGAGACCGGCCAGCGCGGCCGCGCCCAGGGCCGTCACCTCGAGGACCGCGGGACGCTCGACCGCCGTGCCGAGCACATCCGCCTGGAACTGCATCAGGAAATCGTTCTCGCAGGCACCGCCGTCGACCCTGAGCAGCGTCGGACGAATCCCCGAGTCCTCCGCGGCGCACTGCAGGACGTCGCGGCTCTGAAATGCAATCGATTCGAGCGTGGCGCGGATGAGGTGCTCGCGAGTCGTACCGCGCGTGATTCCGACGATCGTCCCACGGGCGCGGTCATCCCAGTAGGGGGCACCGAGGCCGACAAATGCCGGGACGAGGTATACACCCCCGGTATTCGGGACCGACTCCGCAGCGCCCTGGGTGTCCGCCGCGCTCTCGACGAGACCGAGACCATCGCGAAGCCACTGAACCGCCGCGCCCGCAACGAAGACACTGCCTTCGAGTGCGTACTCGACCCGACCTGCGAGCCCCCAGGCGAGAGTCGTAACCAGGCCCGTCTTCGAGGCGCGAGCGCTCTCCCCGGTGTTCATGAGAAAGAAGCAGCCGGTTCCGTAGGTGTTCTTCGCGAGGCCGGCCTCGGTGCATCCCTGCCCGAAGAGCGCCGCCTGCTGGTCGCCGGCGATCCCCGCGATGGGGATCGCGCCTCCGAACCACTCGGGATCCACCTCGCCGAAATCACCGCTGGAGTCGCGCACCTCGGGGAGCATCGCCATCGGGATGTCGAGCTCGTGGGTGAGCAGCTCGTCCCACTGCTTGCCGTGGATGTCGTAGATCATCGTACGCGACGCATTCGAGTACTCGGTGGCGTGCACCCGCCCCTTCGTCAGCTGGTAGACGAGCCAGGTGTCTATGGTCCCGAAGCAGAGCTCACCTCGGGCGGCACGCTCCTGGGCGCCGTCCACCGCGTCGAGAATGAAACGGATCTTCGTTGCCGAGAAGTAGGCGTCTAGAACGAGTCCCGTGCGATCCCGGATCTCCCCTTCCAGGCCACGCGCCCGGAGCTCATCGCAGATGGGCACCGTCTGTCGAGATTGCCAGACGATCGCGGGATGGATGGGCTCGCCGGTCCTGCGATCCCAGACGACCGCCGTCTCGCGCTGATTCGTGATCCCGACGGCCGCGATCTCGGACGCCTTCGCACCGGCCTTCTCGATGGCACCCCGGCCGGCCCGAAGCTGGCTGTCCCAGATCTCGTTGGCGTCGTGCTCGACCCAGCCGGGCTGGGGAAAGTGTTGGCTGAACTCGTACTGATCGAGCGCGACGATCTGGCCCGCCGCATCGAAGAGAATTGCCCTGGAGGAGGTCGTCCCCTGATCGAGGGCCATCACGTAGCGGCTCATCGAATCTCCCCCTCAGTCCAACCAGACGTTCGGGCCAGGATCCGGCGTCACGCCGGATCCGAAAACAGCGCGTCCACGAACTCCTCGGCATCGAAGTCCCGAAGGTCTTCGATCGCTTCCCCGACCCCGACGTAGCGAACCGGGATCCCGAACTCGTCCGCGAGGCCCACGATGACACCCCCCTTGGCGGTGCCGTCGAGCTTCGTGAGTGCGAGGTCGGTGACCCGGGTCACCTCGGAGAAGAGCGCGGCCTGCGAGATCGCGTTCTGACCGGTGTTCGCGTCCAGGACGAGCAGGGTCTGGTGCGGCGCATCCGGAACCTCACGGGCGAGCACCCGCGACATCTTGCCCAACTCCTCCATCAGCGGCTTCTTCGTCTGCAAGCGGCCAGCCGTATCGATGATCGCGACATCCGCCTTGCGGGCGCGCGCGGCATTCACCGTGTCGAATGCAACGGCCGTCGGGTCTGAGCCGGGACGGCCGGCAACGACCTCGCAGCCAACGCGCTCCCCCCAGATCTGCAGCTGCGCGGTGGCCGCTGCGCGGAAGGTATCTCCCGCACCGAGGATCACCTTGCTTCCCTGTGCGACGTAGCGGGCGGCGAGCTTCCCAATCGTCGTCGTCTTCCCCGAGCCGTTCACGCCGAGCACGAGGACTACGAAGAGCCCGTTGTCCGGCAGCTCGACGGCCTGCGGCTGTACGGCGGACAGTTTTTCGAGAATCGCCTCGCGCAGGACGCTGCGGACCGCACCGGCGTCCGAGCCGGAGGCCTTGGCGCGCACCGTCTCGAGTAGCGACTCGGCGGTGCGAACCCCGAGGTCGGCGGTAAACAGCAGTCCCTCGAGATCCGCGAGAAGCTCCGCGTCGACGGTCCGGCCGCGAAGCAGGCCGCCGAGTCTACCGACGAGGCTCTCGCTCGTTCCCGTGAGTCGCTCGCGCAGCGGAACGCGAGTCGCGACCAGCGGCTCGAGTTGCGGCTCAACGACCGGGGTCGGCGGAAGCTCCACCTCCTCGACCACCGGGGGCTCGATTCGCTCGGGCTCTGCGGGATCGAAATCCATATCCGTCGTCGCGTTCCGCAACACATGGATACAGATGAGCGCGAGCAGGACAGCAACCACCCCCAGGAGACTGATCCACTGGTGGGGAGTGACCGAGGCAAGAGCGGCTTCCATCGGGCGCGGAGCATACCGCGAATTCGGTGTTCGGCGGTGAACACCCGTCGGCGTTCGCCTGCCACCTCCAGCGAGTGGCGGATGACGAACCCGTCGGCGGAGCTCCGGCCGATCTGGATCGAAGATCGGTGTCCGTTACCATGAGCCGACGCAGTTCGGAGACCGCAATGGACCCGAGCATCACCGAACACCACGTCAAGGCTGTCGACCGAGATGGCTTCACGATCATCGAGAACGCGATCGAGCCGAACCTCGTCGCTGAACTGCGCGACACGATTCGCCGGATCGAGGCCGAGAAGCCGAACCTCGTACAGGGCACCATCCTGCGAACCGTCGGCCTCCTGGGGTTGGACCCGATCTTTCGCGTCCCCCCGCTCCACCCCGAGGTGTTGCCCGTCGTGGAGGGCGTACTCGGGCCGGGCTGCCTGCTGACACTCTACGACTCGCTCGACGTGACGCCCGGAAAGAACCTCCAGCCACTGCATAACGACGACGCGCTGATGCCGCTGGCTCGCCCACACCAGACAGTCGTGTTGACCGCAATGTGGGCACTGTCCGACTTCACGGAGGAAACGGGAGCCACCCGGGTCGTTCCCGGCTCGCACAGGGAGCCCGGGTTGCCCGACTACTCGAGATACCAGGGCGACTACGAGACCGAGTCCGCCGAGATGGGCACCGGGAGCGTCCTGCTCCTCGATGGCGCGGTCTGGCATACCTCAGGCGAGAACCAGACGCCCGGCGTGTGGCGACTCGGCATGCAGGTCTCCTACTGCGCGGGCTTCATCCGTCCGCTGCAGAACCTGATGCTCTCGATTTCAGTCGAAGAGGCTCGCGAGTATCCCGATGAACTTCTCGCCCTTTGCGGATACGCGACCTTCAACGGAATCGGCCAGGTGATTCGGCACGGCGCGCAGGACGCAGAGGCCCGCAGCCCGGCGCGACAGGTCCTCGGGCGGGCTCCGCTGGCCGACCGCGCGAGCGGCCTGCACCGCCGGTGAATCCCACGAAAGCCTCCGCTTGAGTCGCTGGAACGATCGCGTCGTCGTCGTGACGGGAGGCAGCCAGGGGATCGGCGAGGCGATCGTCAGGCGGTTCGCAGCCGAGGGGGCGCGGGTCGCCATCCTCGACATCCAGGAAGAAGCCGGTCAGCAACTCGCGAAGGAACTGGGTGAGCGGACGCTGTTCGCGCGCTGTGACGTGGCAGAGGCCGCGGACTGGCAGGCCGCGATCCGGGCCGTGCGCGCGGACTTCGGTCGAGTCGACGTGCTCGTCAACAACGCAGGCATCCTCCAGATGGAGACGATCGACCGCACCACCGCCGAGGACTACCTGCGCGTCGTTCGGGTAAACGAACTCGGCACCTTCCTCGGAATCCAAGCCGTGGTGGAGCCCATGCGGGAGGTCGGAGGTGGCGCGATCGTCAACATGTCGACGATCCACGCCCTCAAGGGGTGCGCGGGCGCCTTCATGCTCTCGTACGGCGCCAGCAAGGCCGCTGTCATCTCACTCACCGAGAGTGCGGCGCTCGAACTCGCGCGCTTTCGCATTCGCGTCTGCTGCGTGACGCCCGGCTGGGTGGCTACGCCGATGGCGCTCGAAGCCACGCTACCGCCCGAACTGGCCGAGGCCATGAAGAAGCGCGGCGCGATCGGCGGGGCCAACCCGTGGGGCGCACAGCTCCGCCCCGAGGAGGTCGCAGACACCGTCCTCTTCCTCGCGTCCGACGAGGCGGGCGCCTACAACGGCAGCAACTTCGTGATCGACCGGGGCAGCCTGGTCGGCTCCTACCCGAATCTCCCGCCCGACCCCGAGCGCTGATCGCTAGTCGTCCGACTCGGGTCTGGGCGCGCCGGGGATGTCACCGGGTAGCTGCGTGCCCGCCGTGATGCCGCCATCCAGGGCGAAGTCCGCTCCGTTGAAGAAGGAACTGTCGTCGGAGGCGAGGAATGCCACCGCGTTCGCCACGTCGGCCATCTCCCCCCGGCGCAGGATCGGAGTGTCGCCACCCAGCCCGCCTCTTCTTCGCGAGCCGGCGCGCGGCCTCAGAGACTCCAGGTCGCTGCCCGTCAGCCCGAGAGACTCGAGCACCATTTCGGGGTTGCCCATCGCCGGGTTTACCGAGTTCACGCGAATGCCGTAGCGGCCGAGTTCGAGTGCCGCGACCTTCGTCAGGCCCCGCACCCCGAACTTGCTCGCCGCGTAGGCCGCGGTCCCGGCCGCCGGGTGGTGACCGCTGATCGAGGAAACATTGATGATCGAGCCGCCACCCGCCGCCCGCATCGGCGCGATCACCGTCCGCACTCCGAGAAAGGTGCCGAGCGCGTTGACCTCGAGCACCCGCGCAAATTCCTCTGCGCTCGTGTGCTCGATCGGCCCCACGTGCAGTACCGCGGCATTGTTCACGAGCGTCGTCAGCTCGCCGAATTCCGCGAAGGTGAAGTCCACAGCCGCCTGCCACTGCTGCTCGTCGGTGATGTCGAGGTGCTGGTAGCGCGCCGCATCCCCGAGCTCCTCGGCCACGGGCTTTCCCCGGTCATCGAGAATGTCGGCAAGCACGACGCGCGCGCCGTCCTCCACCAAGCGCTTCGCGGTGAGCGCACCCGAACCGCGCGCGGCTCCTGTCACGATCGCGACCTTGCCGTCGAGCCGTCCCACGATCAGCTCTCGCTGCCACTTGCGGACTGCGGGTGGAAGATCGCCTCGATCTCAGTGATCAGCCCATCCACCACGCGGAAGCGCTCGGCGATCAGCACCGGCCGGTCCGATGTCGTGACATCGAGGTCGTAGAACGCGACCGCCTGATCTCCCTCGACGATCCAGCGAACATTACGGATCCCGGTGATCACGTTCATCACCTCGTGAGAGAGCGCCTCGACGAGACCGTCACGGCCCTCGCCGGTGTTGTGGCCCTGCTCGATGCGGGTGACGCCTTCGGCCAGCGGAACCTTGCTGCCGTCGTGCTCGACGAGGCCGTGAAACAAGTACTTCTCCGCCGCCGCGATGATGGTCTCCCGCTCTGACATGGATGCCTCCTTCCGGGTGCTGCCGCTTCCATTGTGCCACGACCGGCAGCAGGCGTGGGCCTCGAAAAGGGAGAGATCCGGGGCCAGGCCCCTGATTGCGGGCCCCACGGAACGGCCCGGCAGTGATACTCTGTGCCCCAACCACGGAGCGCCTCCCCATGCCCTTCAAGCTCGAATTTCCGTACAAGCGAAGCCTCGGCCCGGTCATCGGGGGCTTTCTCGGGGGCCTCAAGCAACAGCGCCTGCTCGGTGCCCGGACGGCGTCGGGTCGCGTGCTGGTACCGCCGCTCGAGTACGACCCCGAGAGCGGAGAGAGCACCGAGGCCGAACTCGTCGAGGTCGGACCTGGCGGCGTGGTGAAAGGCTTCACCTGGAATCCCGATCCGAAGCAGACACAGCCGCTGGACCGCCCCTTCGCGTGGGCCCTGGTCGAGCTCGATGGCGCCGACACCTCGTTGCTTCACGCCCTCGCCGTCGATTCAGTGGACGCCGTATCGATCGGAATGCGTGTCAAGCCGCGTTGGCGCGAGGAGCCGCGAGGCCACGTGACCGACCTCGAGTGCTTCGTGCCCGAGTGAATCTCACCCAAGACAAACAGAGACGAAGGATCCCCTCGTGAGCGACGACGACGACGGCAAGTTCATGCAGCAGGTGGTGTCGGTGGAATACGACATGAAGCCGAGCCCCGAGCAAATCGCATACGGCCAGGAGCTCGCGAAGCACCGCATCGTGGGACACCGCTGCCCGGAGTGCGACCTCACCTACGTACCCGGCAACGGTTTCTGCCCGCTCTGCTCGGTGGCCATCGGCGGGCACGGACGCGTAGAGCTCGAACCGCGCGGCACGGTCACCACGTTCACCGTAGTGGAACCCGTGCAGTACCAAGGCCAGCACGAGAAGAGCCCGTACGTGGTGGCGGCGATCCTGCTCGACGGGGCTGGCGTTGCACTCGGCCAGCAGCGCCTGGGAGAGATCGACCCGGAGGATGTGCGCACCGGGATGCGCGTCGAGGTGGAATGGGCCGAGCCCGGTGCCGGCAGCCCCATCAAGCACTGGGGCCCGAATGGAGAACCCGACGTCCCGCGCGACCAACTCCAGGAGCACATCCTGTGAGAGACATCGCGATCGTGTCGTTCGCCCAGGCCGAGAAGGATCAGCCTGTGGGTCAGACCGAGACCATGATGCTGCTCCCGACCATCACGCGGGCTCTCGAGGACGTGGGGCTCACGCGCAAGGACGTGGACTTCACTTGCTCGGGCAGCGCCGACTACCTGTCCGGCGGCGTCTTCACCTTTGTTCAGACTCTCAGCGCCGCGGGCGCCTGGCCGCCGATCTCGGAGTCGCACCTGGAGATGGACGGGGCCTGGGCGCTCTACGAGGCCTGGGTGCGACTGCAACACGGAGACGCGGACGTGGCTCTCGTCTACAGCTCGGGCAAGAACGTCGCCCTCGACTTCGATGACGTGCTGAACATCCAGATGGACCCCTACTACCTGATGCCCCTGTGTGCGCGACGGGACGAGCTGGCCGCTCTGCAGGCGCAGGCGTATCTCGCACG
Source organism: Myxococcota bacterium (assembly GCA_046583095.1). Taxonomy (GTDB): domain Bacteria; phylum Myxococcota_A; class UBA9160; order UBA9160; family UBA4427; genus JAJDAN01. Next base: position 21,475 of record JAYGDB010000028.1, read on the forward strand.
CAGCGGCCGCACGGAGAAGGATCTCGCCGAAGTCGCAGCACGCTGCCGCCGCTCGGCGGTCGACAACCCCATGGCTGAGGTATCCGGGGATGTGGACGCGGCACAGCTCCTGTCCAGCGAGTACGAGGCACCGCCGCTGCGCGCCCACGATGCGTCGGCCCTGGCCCTCGGTGCGGCTGCATCCGTGCTGGTGGCAGGCGATCGCGCGAGAGAGCTGTGCGATCGGCCCGCGTGGATCCGCGGCATCGACCACCGCGTGGATCCCCACTACCCGGGCGTGCGAGACCTCTCGGTCTCGCCTTCGGCAAGGATTGCAGGCGAGCGAGCCGGCGTCGCCGACGCACCCGTGGAAGTCGCGGAGCTGTGCGCGTCGTACACGCACGAGGAGTTCCTGCTGTGCGAGGCGCTCGGGCTCGGAGACGAGACCGTGATCAACCCGTCGGGCGGCGCGCTGGTCTCGAACCCGCCGATGGTGGCGGGACTCACCCGCATTGGCGAAGCGTTCCGGCAGATCCACGACCACGGCCGGCAGCGCACGCTGGGTCACGCGAGCTCGGGACCGTGCTTGCAACAGAATCTCGTCTGCGTGCTGGAGGGGGAGTGATGATCGAACGCTGCGCCGTAGTCGGGATCGGACAGACCCACCATAAAAAGTGCCGGGACGACGTCTCCATCGCGGGCCTCGTGCGCGAGGCCGCCAACCGGGCGCTCGAGGACGCCGAACTCACGTTCAAGGACATCGACGCCGTGGTGATCGGAACCGCCCCCGACATTTTCGAGGGCATCATGATGCCCGAGCTCTACCTCGCGGACGCTCTCGGTGCCACCGGCAAGCCGATCATGCGCGTGCACACGGCCGGCAGCGTGGGCGGCTCGACCGCGGTAGTCGCCACGCACCTGATCCAGTCGCGCGTCCAAGCGCGCGTGCTGACGGTCGCGTTCGAGAAGCAGTCTGAGGGCGACACGAGCTGGGGACTGTCCGGCGGACGCAGTGGCGGCACGGGCGCCGGCGGCTACTTCGCGCCCCACGTGCGCGCCTACATCGAGCGCTCGGGCTCACCGCCGCACGTCGGCCCGATGGTCGCAGTCAAGGACCGGCAGAACGCGCTGAAGAATCCGTACGCGCACCTGAAGCTCCCCGACATCAGCCTCGAGGCGGTGGAGGCCTCGCCGATCCAGTGGGCTCCCATCCGCCGGCTCGAGTCGTGTCCCACCTCGGATGGGGCCTGCGCGATGGTGCTCACCAATGAAGCGGGGGGAAAGAAAACTGCACGCAAACCCGCTTGGGTGCACGCCACCGCCATCCGCAGCGAGCAGGGGTTCTTCCCGGGCCGCGACCCGGTGAATCCGCGGGCGGGTCAGGATTGCGCGGCCGACGTCTACAAGCAGGCCGGCATCACCAATCCGCGCAAGGATTTCGACATGATCGAGTGCTACGTGCCCTTCAGCTGGTACGAGCCCATGTGGATGGAGAACCTCGGCATCGTGGGGCCCGGCGAGGGCTGGAAGCTCACGGAGTCGGGGGCCACCGCACTCGATGGCGACATCCCGGTGAACTGTTCGGGCGGAGTCCTGTCATCGAACCCGATTGGCGCGTCGGGGATGCTGCGCTTCGCGGAGTCGGCGCTCCAGGTGCGCGGTCTCGCGGGCGAGCACCAGGTGGACGGCGCCAGCCTCGCGCTCGGCCATGCCTATGGCGGGGCCGCGCAGTACTTCGCGATGTGGGTGGTATCCGACCAGATGCCCGGCTAGACCGTCCCCACATCGAAGCGCACCCGCATCTCCTTCACGCCGTTGATGAAGTTCGAGCGCAGGCGCCTGGGCGGCTCGACCAGCTCGGGGTTGCGCAGCCGCGGGATGATCTCGTCGAAGATTGCATTGAGTTCGAGCCGCGCGAGATTGGCACCCAGGCAGAAGTGCTCACCGATGCCGAAGGACAGGTGCTCGTTGGGGTTCCGGCCCACGTCGAAGCGGTCCGGATCCTCGAAGACCTCCTCGTCCCGGTTCGCCGCGGGGTACCAGATGAGGATCGGATCGTTCTCCTTGATCTTGCGGCCTCGGATCTCGGTGTCCTCGGTCGCGGTCCTGCGGAAGTGGTGCACGGCCGGCTCGAAGCGCAGGATCTCTTCCACCGCGGACGGAATCAGGGAGGGATCGTCGACCACGCGCTGAAGCTGGTCGGGATTCTCGATCAAGAGCCGCATGCCGTTGCTCGTCACCGTTCGGGTGGTCTCGTTGCCGGCGACGCAGAGCAACAGGAAGAACGCGGAGTACTCGATCTCGGAGAGCTTCTCGCCGTCGACCTCGCGGTGCAGCAGGTGGCTCGTCAGGTTCTCCTGGGGGTTGTCGCGGTAGAGTTCAGCCACCTTCATGGCCTTGCCGAACATGCCCATCGAAGCCATCGCCCGCTGTCCCTCGCTCTCGCCCAGCTCGGGATCGTCGAAGCCAATCATGAGATTCGAGAGATCGAAGATCTCCTGCCGGTCCTCCTCGGGAACACCCATCATCTCGCAGATCACCTGCAGCGGCAGGTCCGAGGCCACCTCCGTGACGAACTCGCAATCGCCCTTCTCGATCACGCCGTCCACGATCGTCTTGGCGAGGTCGCGAATGTGCGGCTCGAGCTCCGCGACCAAACGAGGGGTGAAGCTGCGCTGCACCAGGCGCCGGAACACCACGTGGCGAGGCGGATCCATCATCAGCATGATCGGGAAGCCGCCGACGCCGTCTCCCGGCTCTGCGGCCTGTGCCTTCCTGGCCATCTCCGCCATCGATCCGCTCATGCCGCCCATGCCGCCCTGCGCGGCGCGCTCCCGCATCATCTCCTCCATCTTCGGGTTGGGCATGTTCGTGCCCATCCGCTGGGACGAGAAGAGCCCGGGATTGCGCGACACGTGGCGCAGATCGGCCCACTTCGTGACACACCAGAAGGCGGCCCCCGAAGAGCCTTCGTGCCAGTGCACGGGATCCTCGTTGCGGATCTCGCTGAGCCACTTGTGGGGGGTGCCGTCCATGAAGTTGTCGGGGTTCGTCAGGTCGATGTGGGAGAGAGACATATTGGGGTCCTGTGGAGAAGAGGATGGGGTGCCGGTATTCTAGCCCGAGCAGGACCTGCCCTGTAGAGCATCTCGACCGTACCTGGGAGGGCCCCCTCATGGACTTCGGATTCAGCGACGAGCAGGAGCTGCTGCGCGGCGAGGCACGCAAGCTGCTGGACGAGGCCTGTCCACTTTCCGAGGTCCGAGCGCTGCAGGAGACCCCCGCGGGCCACTCGCCGGAGCTTTGGAAGCAACTCGGTGAGCTGGGCTGGCTCGGGCTGATCATCCCCGAAGCACACGGCGGCGCAGCACTCGGCTGGCTCGACCTGATCGTGCTCCTCGAAGAGACGGGCCGGAGCCTCTTCCCCGGGCCCCTGGTCTCGAACACCTTGGCGGCAGCGACCCTTTGCGACGCCGCGAACGACGAGCAGCAGGCCCAGTGGCTCCCGGGGCTGGCCGATGGCTCCCGCACCGGCACCGTCGCCCTGCTCGACGAACGCGAGGCGTTCTGGCCCGACGCGATCCGGCTGCGCGGGCAGCGTGACGGAGCCGGCTGGCGGCTGAGCGGCGAGAAGCGCTTCGTCACCGACCCGACGGCGGCAGACCTGTTCGTGGTCGCCTTCCGAACCGGGGACGCGGCCGAAGCACTCGCCCTCGGAGTCATCGAAGAGGGTGCACCCGGGCTCTCGGCCCGGAGCTTCCCGACACTCGACGCAACCCGGAGGCTCGGCAATCTCGAGCTTTCCGACGTGCGCATCGCCGATGAGGCCGTGCTCGGCGTGCCCGGCGAAGCCTGGCCAGCCATCGAGCGCCTGCTCGACCGAGGAGCCACCGCGGTCGCCGCCGAGATGCTGGGCACTGCCCAGGCCGCGCTCGACCTCACCGTGCAGTACGCCAAGGACCGCGTCCAGTTCGGCTCGCCCATCGGTCGTTTCCAGGGCGTGAAGCACCCCCTGGCCGAGATGCACGTCCAGCTGGAGTCGGCGAGGTCACTCCTCTACTACGCCGCCTGGGCGCTGGACGAAAGCCCGGACGACGTGCCCCGCGCGGCTTCGCGCGCCAAGGCGCTGATGACCGAGGCCTTCAGCCGGATCGGCACCGAGACGATCCAGCTCCACGGCACGATCGCCTACACCGAGGAGTACCCGGCGCAGCTCTACTACAAGCGCTCCAAGCTCGTGCGCCCGCTCTTCGGCGACTCCGCCCACCACTACGACCGGCTGCTACGCCTGCGAGGTCTATGATGAACTTCAGCCTGAGCCCCGAAGAAGAGGCATTCCGCCAGGAGGTTCGCGACTTCCTCACCGCGGAGCTACCGCCGCCCGAAGAACGCGACGCGGGCTTCATGGCCGAGTGGTGGAAGAAAATCCGTGCCAAACGCTGGGTCGGGTTCTCATGGCCCGAGGAGGTCGGCGGCGGCGGCGGCACCCTGATGCAGCAGTTCATTCTCAAGGATCTGCTAGTCCGAGCCCGCGCGCCGATGCTGGGCAGCGATTACACCGGCCTCCACTGGGTCGGGCCTGCCATCATCCAGTTCGGCACACCCGAGCAGAAGGCTCGCTACATCCCCGAGATCCTCGACGGCCAGTCGATCTGGTGCACGGGCTATTCGGAGCCCGACGTCGGGAGCGACCTGGCGGCACTCCAGTGCCGCGCGGTCCGCGAGGGCGACACCTACGTGGTGAACGGACAGAAGATCTGGACCTCCCTGGCCCACTTCGCGAAGTCCATCTTCTTGATGGTTCGCAGCAACCCGGGCGCCTCCAAACACGACGGGATCAGCTGCCTGCTGGTTCCGATGGATACACCCGGGATCGAGATCCAACGCGTCCACAACATGGGTGCGGGCGGCTATGGCGACATGCTGAACCAGGTCTTCTTCAAGGACGTGCGCGTCCCGGCGGAGCTTCGCCTTGGCGAAGAAGGCCAAGGCTGGGAGATCCTCTGCTCCGCGCTCCAGAGCGAGCGCTCTGGCATCACCGAGGTGAACCGCCACGCCACCAGCCTCGAGGATCTGATCGATCTCGCGGCTCGCTCCGAGCGCAACGGTCGGCCCGCCCTGGAGGACGCCTCGGTGCGCGGCAGGCTCGGCAGCTTCGAGACCCGCATCGAGGCGATGCGCCTGAACGGCATGCGCGCCCTCACGAACCAGCTGCGCGGCAACCTCCACCCGAGCGAAGCCTCCATCAACAAGCTCCACAACTGCGATCTGCTGGTGGAGATGAGCGACCTGGCCCTCGAGCTCCAGGGCAGTGCGGCCAGCTACTACGGCAAGGAAGACGCCGTCATCGACGCGGGTCGCTGGCAGATGGCTGCGCTCTCCTGGCCTGCAACTGTCATCGGCGGCGGCACCCCCAACGTCCAGAAGAACATCATCGCAGAACGCATGCTGGGGCTGCCCAAGGACTGAGCGGGCTCATCGGCTCGACGATGGGCTGGATGCTGTCGGGACGTTGGGCGCGAGACCCTGCTTCGCCGAGGTGACCTACCCTGCTCGTCCCAACCACGGAGCACTCCCATGTCCCTCCCGATGACCGGAATCCGAATCCTCGAAGTCGCCGAGCACGCCTTCGTGCCCACGGCCGGCGCCGTCCTGTCGGACTGGGGCGCTGATGTCATCAAGGTCGAGCACGCCCAACGCGGCGACGCCATGCGAGGCCTCGCCTCGACAGGCGTCATGAACCTCGGCGACGGGGTGCATGTCCTGAACGAGCACGCCAACCGCGGGAAACGCTCCATCGGGATCGATCTCACCAAGCCCGAGGGCCGCGAGGTGCTCTACAAGTTGGCGGCCTCCTCCGACGTCTTCCTCACGAACAAGCTCCCGAACGTCCTCGAGAAGTTGAAGATCGACGTCGATGACATCCGCGCCCACAACCCGCAGATCATCTACGTGCGCGGGACGGCGTTCGGACCGGTGGGGCCGGACAAGAATCGCGGCGGCTACGACATGACGGCCTTCTGGAGTCGGGCGGGGAGCGCCGCCAGTGCGACGCCGCCGGGGCTGCCCTTCGTGGTGCCGCAACCGGGACCCGCGTACGGCGACTCGCTCGGGGGCATGACGATTGCCGGAGGCATTGCGGGGGCGCTGCTCAAGCGGGAGCGCACCGGAGAAGCGTCGGTCGTGGACGTCTCGCTGCTGGGGACCGGAACGTGGGCGATGGGCGCCGCGATCGCTCTCGGGCTGCAGAGTGGCGAGCCCTGGAGCATGGCGGCGGCAACCCGGGGCGGCGGGCCGAGCAATCCGCTGACGGGCCTCTACAAGACCTCGGACGATCGCTTCGTCAGCGTCGTCATGCTGCAGGCCTTCAAGTACTGGCCGGACTTCTGCGAGCACATCGGCAAGCCGGAACTCGCGACCGACGAGCGCTTCGACACTCATGAGCAGCTGTCGAACAACGCGGCCGAAGCCCGCACAATCATCGGAGAGGTGATCGCGGGCGGCACCCTCGCCGAGTGGACGGAGCGCTTCTCGACCCTCGCGGGCCAGTGGGCCCCGGTGCAGAACTCCCTGGAGGTCGCGGCCGACCCCCAGGTGCGCGCCAACGGCTACGTCGCGCAGACCGCGACGGAGGACGGCACGGAGTTCGAGCTCGTCGCGAGCCCGGTGCAGTTCGACGAGAAGCCCACCGCCACGAACCGCGCCCCCGAGTTCAACGAGCACGGCGACAGCCTGCTCCAGGAACTCGGCTTCGAGTGGGAACGAATTCTCGAACTGAAGGCCGCGGGGGCCGTCACCTAGGCGGGTGGAGACGCGACGGCGCTCCGGCTCACTAGATGAGCGAGAGCGGCCCGTGGGCCAGAGCGTTCATCACGGACACGGGACCGTACCCGCACAGGCGAGGCCGGAGGGACCTGGCACCAGGGAGTAGATTGTGTCCACGAACACTTTACTGAGGTCGGCCGCGTCCGCTGCGCCATTGCAGTTCAGATCGGTCACAACCGCCGGGGATACCGTGATGACCGCCGTGAGCATGGCGCCGAGATCTGCCGCGTCGGTCGC
>JAYGDB010000035.1:0-12867 GCA_046583095.1 Myxococcota bacterium
GGCGCCACCCTCCAAGCTCAGCGGTAGGAGCCTCCCTTGGCTCGCAGACGGATCCTCCCAGATGGGCCGCGTCGCGATTCGCCTTTCGGCCGTCCGTCTAATCTTGTGCCCTAGTCGACTTCTCCCGCCAGAGACGTGAGCGAGCGCGCATGCGTGCGTCTCGCGAGCCACGCGCAAGTGCGATTTCCGACGCGAATCGACGGCCGCTCGACATAGCGATAGCTGAGGGCGGCTGCCGGAATCGACACGATGAGCACCAACGCTCCAAGCAGCAGAGCGTCGAACAGGGTCATCGGCGCTGCGAGATGGGGAGCGAACAGGGCAATGAAGATCCGATGGAGCAGATAGAGGCTGAACGAAATCTTTCCCAGGAACGCGATCGGCCGAGAAGACAGCGCAAGACTCATCCAGGGCACGTAGACCGCGCAGATGACAAGGATGGCCGACCCGATGCCCATGAGCACGATCGATGCGGGATCGAAGCCTCCGATCAGCACGTTCCCGCCCGGAATTGGCTCGTGCCAACCCAGGAGCATCGGCGACGCAAAGAACCAGACCCCAACGAGCACCACGAGCGGTGTGGCCCGCCGCGGAATGAGCGCCATTACGCGGCCGAGGCGCTCTCGCTCGAGAAATAGCGCGATGCCGAGGCCGAAGTCGATCGCGTAGCGCAGATCCCCGAGAGCTTCGGGCAGACGAAAAACGAGCAGCGCAGCAACTACCAGCAACGACCAGTGAAAGCGCCGCGCGAAGAACAGCAAGAATGGCATGAGCACAGAGAAGATCATCTCGACCCTCAATGTCCAACCCTGCGGAACGAGCCCGTAGGCCTCTCCGGGAAAGAGCGTGCTCGAGAGCACCTGCCGCGCGGAGATATCCAGATCGAGACTGTGCCGGATCCAGAGTGTGAGCCCCTCGCCATCCGGCGTACTCACGTAGAATTGACTGGCCAGCCACGCCAGTAGCACCGCGACGATGTACGGCGGATAGATGCGAAAGACCCGCTTTACATAGAACTGGAGCCCATCGACCCACTTCTTGTTGCGGTTGAGCGAAGTCGCCAGGACGTAGCCGCTCAAGACAAAGAACAGCTGCACGGCACCCTGGGCGTTGAAAAGAAACGCCAGCGGGCTCTCGAGCAGCGTCCGTCTCATATCGACCGGCATGAAGACGGCGTTGCTCGTGTGGCGCAGCACGACGATCAGCGACGCAATCCCCCGCAGGCCGTCCAGCCCGCGGACGCGTCCGGGTCGCGCCCGCCCCGCGTCGATCTCGGCTTTCGCCACCCTCTACTAGACCCCGTACCTTCTTACGGCGGATCCGCCGCGCGCCTCAATGATCGCAGTTCCGAGCTTGCCGCGCCGCAGCCCTGGATGATCTTGCACACTTCGCAGCGAGCACGATCGGAGATCTGGATTGTTATCGAAGGTATCCCAGTGCTTTGAGCTTGCGACCGATTTCAGGATCCATCGCCGGTAGAGCCCTGCCTTCGACCCGGGCTGCGTCGAAGTCCTCGACCTCCTCCATCAGCATTCGTTGCATCTCCGGATGGCGGCCAGAGATCTCGCGCTGTTCGGAGGGATCGGACCTGGTGGCGTAGAACTCGGACACCCCCGTCAAGCGATTGTGGATGAGCTTGAAACCCCGCATGCGTACGGATCGCAGAATGTCGAGCTGCGCGTTGCCGTGGTCTGCCTCGGCAAAAAGAATCCGATCTGGCTGCCTCGATCTGCTTCCATCTTCTCCCGCTGCCATGACGTCGATTCCATCGAGAGCAGTTCCGTCCGGAGCGCTGCCAACGGGAATCTGCATCAGGGACAGCGCGGTGGGCAACACGTCGATGATCGAAACCGAATCGGAAATTCGTGTCGCCGCGGGCACGCCGGGTCCCCGCATGATGAGCGGGATTCGCAGTACCTCATCGTATTGCGTGCGGCCGTGCAACACCCCGCCATGCTCGAGAAATTCTTCGCCGTGGTCGGATGTAACGATGATCAGAGTGTTTTCCCAATAGCCGGCTTGCTGAAGATGTCGAAACAACCTCCCCAACTCGGCGTCCATCTGTCGGATACCGCCGACATAGAGATCCACCAGGTGTTCGATATCGCGTGGGCCGAGGGGAAAGTGGTCATTTCGAAACACCATCAGCTCACTCGTCGCGCCTGTGACTTTTCCCTCGTAGGGTCTGATCAAGCCCTCCTGGTATTTCGGCTGCGCGGAGTAGTCGCTGTGCGTCTGATAGTCGTGAAGAAAGAGAAAAAAACGCTCGGGCTTCTCGGTTGCGAACCATTGGATGACTCGTTTTGCCATGTCAGAGCTCTCGAGTCGGACATCCTCCTCCACGTACTCATACTCGTCGAAGCCCTTATTGAATCCGTAGTGTTTGGAGAGAAAGAGTGAATTCACGAAGGCCGCAGTCCTGAGGCCGTGGGCGGCCAGGATCTCGCTCAATGTAGAAACATCCGGCGAGAGAGCGAGGAGCTCGCTCTTGGCACCATGACGATTCGGATAGAGGCCGGTCAGCAGAGATCCGTGGGCGGGAATCGTCCAGGGAGAGGTGGAGAAGGCGTTCAGAAACAGGGTCCCGTCATCTGCAAGCTCGTCGAGGACAGGCGACGTCGGTCTGGGGTAGCCGTAGGCGCCGAGCATATCCGGGCGCAGCGTATCGATCGAGATGAGGATGAGATTCTGCGGGGGATCGACAGGCTTCTCGGTGTGATCGCTGCATCCGATGGAGACGCCGACGATGAGACAGCCAACGATTCGGGCATAGCGAAGTGCGGTCCGATCCAATCGCACCACCCGCATAGCGACCATCGAACCATCCTACCAGACTCCCCCTGCCCGGCCGGACAGAATCGCGTGGGTAGGAAGAACAAGCCGCGAATTCGCTACCTGCGAGAGTCGGGAACCTGTCCAATCACATCAGCTCTGTGTGACAGGCTCGGCCGGTGACCGCCTGGCTGCTCTCGACGTCGGGGTCTCGGATGCGGGAAGCCGCCTCGGGAATCGGCTCAGAGCCACGCAGGCCGCAGCCAGGAGGGCAGCGCGGAAAACAAAATTCAACTGACCGACCCTATCCAGGTGCTTCGAGCCGCCCGTTCTCTCGACAGCTGAGAGACATCTGCGTTGAATCACCCAGCCAGTCAAGACGACCTTCGACTATAGTGCTCCAATGCAGCTCCGGATGGGTCGGGCCCGCTCGGACCTTACGATCGTTCACTACAGCGACGAAAACGGAACCTGGGCCAGCCGAGGCCGGAGCATCCTCTACGCGAGCGCGCACGATGGGCCGTGGCGCGTCGTTACACGCTTCCCGGCTGTGCTCCCCCAGGATCTGCTTGCGGTGCAGCGCCTGCCGCGTCGTTGGCTCCGCAGCGACAAGTGCAATGTTCACCCCACTCGTACCGGCCGGCTCCTCGGATTGCGCGGGGGGACCGTCTACCGCCTCGACCCGGACTTGGCGCCTGCTCCGCTCGCAAAGATCGAGGGCGACTGCGTGATGAACCGGGCCATGGCAGAGGACGAAGACGGCAATATCTACTTTGGCGAGTACTTCATGAATCGTTCGCGCATCCCGGTGCGTGTCTGGCGCGTCGACCCAGACCTCCAGCGCTGCGAATGCGTGTACCGCTTCGACGAGCCGCGCGCACGACACGTCCACGCCATCCATGCAGACCCCTACCGGCCCTCGCGCCTGTGGATCACCATGGGCGACTTCGAGGACGAGTGCTACCTGGCCTATACCGATGACCGCTTCGCTTCGATGGAGTTCCTCGGTGACGGCAGTCAGATCTGGCGCTCGGTGGGCTTGATCTTCGAGAGGGACCGGATCCACTGGCTCACGGACACCCACATCGAGCAGAATCGAATCGTCTCGATGGACCGGGCGACCCAACAGATCTCGCTGCACGGGGAGCGGAGCGCCTCATCCTGGTACTCGGCCCGAACCGAAGAGGGCATCTATCTGGCCACTACGACGGTGGAGCCAGGCCCGGGCATCCAGACGGATCGCGCACATCTGCTCGCGTCCCACGATGCGGTCGAGTGGAGCGAGGTGGCAACCTTCGAGAAGGACATCTTCCCCATGCGATGGGGTTTCGGGTTCGGCTCCCTGAGCCTCCCCGCCGGCCGCCTTTCGGCACGGGGCTTCTGGCTCTCCGGTGAGGGCGTGAAGGGCCTGGACTGCAAGAGCGTGTTCTGCAGCCTGGAAGCCAACGCGTGAGATCGCTGATTCGCCGGGGCGTTGGGCCGCTCTTCGAGGCCGTCGTGTCACGCCTCGATCCGAGCGTGGACCCGGCCGAACATTCGAGCTTCATCGCCGGGGTTCTCGCCAAGGGTGACTTGACGCAGCTTGGCGGGCCTGCAGGCACGGCCTCCCTGGTGGCGCGCTGCTGTGGTTCGATCGGTCTCGAACCGCCTGTCTGGGCGGCCGCATTGGGCGAGGGCGCATCGCTTGGCGAAAGCGGGCCACTCCGGTCGTTATTCGCGCCGGCGGCGTCGCTCACAGCGAAGTCGAGCTCGGTATCCAGCGCGTCCAGCGTGCCTCCGTCTTTTGAGGACGAGCCTCGCGTCGCCGCCGCGGGTGCTGAAGAGATGCTGCAGGGGATCTGGTCCGGTGAGTTCAGCCTCGACGAGGCCGTCACACGCACCCGTGCGCTGGCCAACGGGTTGGATTCGAAGCGCTGGTTCCTACTCAAACGCGGAGCCCTCTACGGCAGCGCCGACTTCTTGCGCGGCCTGCTTCAGCTCTGCGCGGTCGCTGCGGGCGACACGCGGCTCGAGCCCTTGCGCGAATACGCTCGCGCGGTCCTCGACAGCGCCATCCGGCACCTGGAAGTTCGCCGCGAGGCAGCTCTCGAAATGGCCCAAACGAGTCTCACGCCCGATGCCGATTCGGATCTCGAACGGATCCGCTTCTCGCTCGCGCTGTTGGCGGGTTCGGCCGTCTTCGACGACGCGCGATATCTCAATACCGCGCTCAAGACCCAGGACTGGCACCTGCGCCGGCTCCAGCATGCGAAGGCCAGGGCCCGAGACGCGCGCTGGAGGCTTCGCTTTCTGTTCTATCTGGCGGCCCTGGCCCAACAGGAAGAGGCGATGCGGCGGGCCTTCCCATGTTGAGGGTGGTGGTGCTGGCGCCGGTAGACAACAGCCCGTTCTCGCGTGCGGTGACCGCCCTTTGCCATGCCGAGCCCGGTGTGGAAGTAGCGGGCCTCATCATTCGCAAGATCCTGAACCCGCAACGGCTCCGCTCCGAGCTGCGCCGCGACGGTGCCCGGCTCGCTCGCAAGGTCTGGAAGAAGCTCGTCCTCGATAGCGATGATGGCGTGGCCGACGACGAGCGGGGCCTCAACGACATCGCGAAGGAAGCGGGGGTTGCTGGCATCCGGCTCTCGACCTTCGCGAAACGCGAGGGCATCCGTTTCATCAAGGTCGGCGATCACAACGATCCGGCCTCACTTGCCGCCCTGGAGGCGATGCGCCCGGACATAGTGGCCTTTACCGGCGGCGGCATCATTCGAGAGCGTCTGATCGGCGCGTCCGGGAGGGGCATCTTGAATCCCCACATGGGCGTGCTTCCGCGCTACCGGGGCATGGACGTGGTCGAGTGGCCGATCCTCGAGGATGAGCAGGAACGAGTCGGCGTTGGCGCCACCCTGCACTTGATGGACGAGGGGATCGATACCGGCCCCATTGTTCGAAGCGTGCGGGTTCCCATCGCGCGGGGCGACAGCGTCGAGCGTCTGCGAAAGCGCTTTGAGCCGGCCCTGGTCGATTTGATCCTGGAGGGTGTTCGCGCGGCTCGAGACAACCGACTCGAACCCCAGCCCCAAGCCGAGGCGGATGGCCACCAGTACTTCATGATGCACCCGCGCTTCTACGAGCAGGTGCGGCACCGCCTGGCAGAAATCGGCGGCGCTGGAGGACCGGGAAGTCCAGGGGATCGGTCAGATCGATAACGCCCGATGCACTGAATAGAGATGGCATCCACGTCGCGGCGCGATCGGCAGCGAAGGTCTGTTCTTTGTTCCTGAGGAGAAGGTCAATTTCATTAACGAGAAAACCAGTAGACTCGATCTCAGCTGGGACCTAGAGATCGACGACGCCGGATCAGCACGGGATGCATAGATTTGCGCGCATTTTGAATTACCGAGGCAGTCGGAATCGTCCGTCTAGCAAGTCGCTGCAGCGGACCCCCGCCGAGCCTCTCACACGCAGCGGATTCGCGGATTGGAGTTCCTACTCGCGATAGCTGGCCCCGGCGGGGCCTGCTAGAAAGGTGCAGTGGACAACCGTAAGGGACGCATCATTGCAATCTGGATCTGGACTCTCGTTCCGGTCCTGACCCAGCTCTGGATCGTCACGGAGTACCGCACTGATCTGATCATTCGCGACGAATTCCGGCACATCCTGCCCAGAGTCCAGCACCTCCTCGAGGGCGAGTTCTCGTTCGCCGCCGATCTCTGGGCAAACCAGAATGTTCATCGACCTGTTCTCCCCCTGCTCTTCATCATGGCCAACGCGTACTTCGCGAGTTGGAACGTGCTCTACGAGACGCTGGCGGGCTTCGCTGGCTATGTCGCACTTCTGATCGTACTCACACGCGCGCAGTTGAGAACATTTCGAACGATCGGCCTGGATGCCCTCAGTTGGTCGATCCCCGTCGTTTCCTTCCTCCTCTTCTCCATGACCTCATGGAAGATCTTCTACATGGGCTATGCCGCGTTGCAGCACAGCTTTTCGATCCTTGGCGTCGTATTCGGGCTCTTCGTTCTCGGGCGTTCGGAGCGGCCGCTGCGGGCGCTCTCGGGAGCCGCGCTGCTCGGCATCGTGGCCACGCTCTCGTTTGCGCCTGCCCTGGTCTTCTGGCCGGCCGGCTGCTTCGTGCTGGCCTGTAAGAGGACCGAGACCCTTCGAGATCGAACCCTCCACCTCGCGCTCTGGGTCGCCGTATCGATCGTTGTCGTCAGCATCTACATGATCGACATGGCGCCCCGTGATCTGCACTTCAGCTTTCTTCCCCGCCTGTTGGAGAAGCTCGAATTCACGCTCGCCTTCGTGGGTGCGCCGATCTGCAACTACAATCTGAATGGCGCAGTCATCGCAGGACTCGGTGGCTTGCTCGCGCTCCCTGCCCTTGCACTGTATCTCGTCTTCTTCAAGAGGGTCTCCGTCTCCGTCGTGGCGCCCTACGTCTCGCTCGGGTTGTTTTCGTTCGGGGCGGGCTTCCTGACGAGCATGGGCCGGCTCTACTTGCAGGTTGAGGTTGTACTTCAGAGGGACTGGAAGATATTCGCCTCCCCACTCTGGATCGCACTCGCCGTCCTGACCTGCCTGGCACTCCAGCTTCTCGCGCAGACTCGACGTGTCGGGCCGATCGCCTCGGACGGAAATTCGGGGCCTGGCGAAGAAGGCGCCAACAGTCATGCATCTGGCATTGAAGTCGCCACCCCGTTGTCGGTGCGATCCAGGACCATGCTGGATGGGTGCATGGCCATCGCACTGCCCACGGCCATGGCGATCGTCATGCTGTCCTTCTGGCTCACGAATTTCACAGAAATCGATCTGTATGAGCGCAGACACATTCCGCTGGCTCGTTTGAGCGCCCGGATTCAAGACAAGCCCCTGCCCTCCGTGCTACGGATTCCATCGTTTCGGCAAGACTTGTCCAAGGCCACGAAGCGATCGGCAAGAATTGCAGCACAGAGGTTTGCGGAGTTGCAGGGTATGCCCGTCACGTACAAGGAACTAAGAGCGCTACATTCGGACGTCGATCGTGAAGGCAGTGCGTGGCGAATGAACTTCCTGCGTCGCCATCGGCTAGCCATCTACAGGGACTGAACCCGGTCGAGTTGGGGCACAGAGATCCGGTGCGGAGATCGCAAATGGCTGCGGGGGATCGTGGTGAGGCCGAGCGGTCCACGGCTCGCGATCTGATCGCGGTCGCACTGGTCGCACTTCTACTGCCCACCGGCCTGGCACCCGACGCGCGAGCCAGCGATCCGGATCGAGTTCCCGAGGTGTCCGACACAACAAGCCCCGCGCGGTCCCAAGCGGAACGACCCAACGTGGTTCTCCTGAGTATAGACACACTCCGGCGCGACCACTTGCCGATCTACGGCTACGACAAGAACACGAGCCCGCATCTCCAGGAATTTTCCAAGCGTGCAGTGGTCTTCGACTCGGCGATCACGCCACACACCAACACTGCTCCCGCCCATGCCAGCATGATGACCGGCAAGTACCCGGGTAGCCACGGCATCCTCGACAACTGGGCCGCGTTGCGTGTTGATGTCGATACACTGGCCGAGGTGTTGTCTCGCGAGGGCTACCAGACGGGTGCCTTCCTGAGCGGACTGACGCTCTCGACCCATACGCAACTCCAGCGCGGCTTCGACGTATACGACGCCCCGACTGCTCCGCGCCGGCAGCGCCGTGCGGATCGCACGTGGGCGAAGGCGGCACACTGGCTGAGACAGGTGGCGGCCAAGGAAGAGCCGATCTTCCTCTTCCTTCACTTCTATGACCCGCACAACCCGTACAATCCACCGGACGGCTTCGGCAGGCGGTTCGGGCAACGACGAAAGTTCGAGAAGGGCGACGTCGATCACGCTCGCAAGAGCTACCTCGAAAACGATTCGCCCCAGTTCGTGAGTGAAGTCATTTCGCGCTATGACGGTGAGATCGCCTACGCGGACCACCATGCAGGGAAGCTCTTTGCGCAATTGAAGGAGCTGGGACGCATGTCGAACACCCTCCTGATCTTCACCTCGGATCACGGCGAAACTCTCTTCGAGCGGGACTGGGTCTTCGATCACGGCTGCAGGTTGTACGATGAACAGACGAGGGTACCTCTCGTGATCCGCTTCCCTGCGGACCAATATGCCGGGAAGCGGATCCAAGCCCAGGTAAGCCATGTCGATTTGATGCAGACGATTCTGGAGAGACTCAGCCTGGAGACGACCGAGCAGCTGGAGGGCAATTCTCTTATTCCCCTGATTGCTTCCAGCGGAAAGAACGAGCGCCGAACCGAGCACCCGCAGCCGATGTTCAGCATCGCGAGGCTCTGCAAGAAGAGGCTCGGCACACACGCGGCAGAGGTAGGCGGGGGCAAGCTCATCTCCGGTGCCAGAACGCCCGACTACAAGCTCATCGAGTACCCCGGCCTCAATGACGGAAAACTGATCCACCTCTTCGATCTGCACGCAGATCCGCTCGAGCTAAAGAATCTGGCGCATGAGTACCCCGACGTGACACAGAGACTCACCACTGAACTCGAACAGTGGCGCGCAGTCACGCAACTTTCGAAACCGACCGAGGTTCTACAACTGGCACCGGAGCTGAAGGAGTCCCTCCGGAGCCTTGGGTACGCCGAATAGCGGCTCAGACTCCCTCGTCTGGCGAAGCAGGTCCCGGACGACCGACATGCAACGGCGACGTAGGAAGGAAGACGATTTGGAGAAGACGAGAACTTACGTGGTTGCCGGCGCGTTCGGCAATATTCTGGAATGGTACGACTTCGCGGTTTTCGGGTTCCTGGCTCCGGTCATCAGCTCGCAGTTCTTCCCCGCCGATGATCGCTTCGCCGGGCTGATCAAGGTCTACGGCGTCTTCGCGGCCGGCTACCTGATGCGACCGATCGGGGGCATGCTCTTCGGCCACCTCGGCGATCGTTTCGGTCGGAAACGCGCGCTCGAGCTGTCGATCCTGATGATGGCCTTGCCCACATTCCTGGTGGGATGTCTTCCGACGCACGACCAGATCGGAACCAGTGCCGCACTCCTGCTGATTGTGCTGCGTCTCGCACAGGGAGTCTCGGTCGGCGGCGAGCTGATCGGCTCCATGTCCTACATCGTGGAGACGGCGCCCCCCGGAAAGCGGGGTCTGTACGGGAGCTGGACCCTGTTCACGGCGATTGGAGGCATCCTGGTCGGATCGATCGCCGTCACGTGGCTCCGAAGTGCACTCGACGCAGAGGCCCTTGCGGCCTGGGGCTGGCGGGTTCCATTTCTGTTCGGAGTCGTCATCGCCGCAGTCGGGATCTGGCTGCGCCTCGGCTTGCCCGAATCGGAAGCCTTCGAAAAGGCTTCGCAGGAGGATGACTCGGACCGATCCCCGGTCGTTCGTGCAATTGCCGAGGCGGGTGGACGCATCGCCCACCTGAGTGCCCTGCTGGCGCTGTATGGGACGAGCTTCTACATGCTCTTCGTGTGGATGCCCACCTATTACACCGACATCCTCGATCCACCGATTCCGCACGCGTACATGGTCAACACCGTGTCGATGGTGCTGCTGCTCGCCCTGCTGCCCGTCGCCGGCGCCCTGTCCGACCGCTTCGGGCGGCGGCGCGTTCTGCTGGCCGCAATGAGCCTCAACGCACTACTCGTCTACCCGCTCTTCATGGCCGTCGATACCGGCGAGATTGCCTTCGCGCTGGCAGCACAGCTGGGATTCGCGGTGCTGGTCGCCTCGATCCAGGGGCCGATGCCGGCCTATATGGCCGAGATGTTTCCCACTCGGATCCGCGCCAGCGCACTCGGCATCAGTTACAACGTCACTCTGGGCCTGCTCGGCGGAACGGCGCCGCTCGTCGCCACCTGGCTCATTTCGTCGACGGGCGACATGGCCGCTCCGGCCTTCTATCTCATGTTCCTGTCCGCAGTCAGCATCGTCGCCCTGCTCACGCTTCGGGTCCGGGAGGGTGGCCCGCTCCCCTAGCAAGACCTCGGTCACACGCCGGGCCGAACCGATCTGCTGCTCCAGGGCAACGAGCACCTGCTCGGGATCGGATCGCCGCGGGCAGTTCTCTGGCTGCTCGATCCAGCGAATGACTCCATCTGCATCGGCCGGTTCTCATGCTTGCGCGTCTAGCGCAAGGCTGGCGTCTGGACGCCAGCGGCTCTGCGCGCGGTACATGGTGTATTCTGAGAAGAGCCCCGGAGTCCGACATGCCTCCCCAATCAGACCTCGCGAAGCTCGATCTCGACAGCCTCTGGCATCCACTCACGCAGCACCACGGCCTCGAGGCGCGCATGCCCCGTGAGATCGTGTCTGGCGAAGGCGTCTTTCTCACCGACGCGCAGGGCCAACGTGTGCTCGACGGAGTCTCTGGGCTGTGGTGCGTCAACGTGGGCTACGGCCGCGAAGAGTTGGCAGACGTGGCGCGCGAGCAGATGACGAAGCTCGCGTTTCTGCCCGCTACGTTCGTTCACGCACCCGCGGCACTGCTTGCCGGCAAGCTACTCGACATGCTCGGTTACGCCGGCAAGGTCTACTTCACGAACAGCGGCTCGGAAGCCAACGAGGTCGCGTTCAAGATCGCGCGTCAGTACCAGGCGCAGACCGGATCACCCGGTCGCTACAAGATCATCGCGCGCTACCGCGGTTATCACGGAAACACGCTGGGCGCCCTCTCTGCCACCGGGCAGGCCGAGCGCAAAATTGGTTACGGGCCGCTCGCGCCCGGCTTTCTTCATGTAGCTGCACCGGATCTCTACCGAAACAATGGCGACGCGGCAGCTCATCTCGAAGAGACGATCGAAAGGGAAGGTGCAGAAACCGTCGCGGCGTTCATCATGGAGCCGATCATCGCGGGCGGCGGAGTTCTGATGCCGCCCGACGATTACCTGAAGCGCGTACGCGAGATCTGCAACCGTCACGGCGTGCTGTTGATCCTCGACGAGGTGGTCACCGCTTTCGGCCGCGTCGGTGCTGCCTTTGCACACCAGTTCTACGACGCCGAGGCCGATATTCTCACGCTCGGCAAGGGTCTCGCGAGTGGCTACCAGCCCCTCGCCGCCATGGTGGCCAAGCAGCACATCTTCGAGGCCTTCGAAGGCGAACCCGACGAGCTGCGCCATCTGCGCCACATCAACACCTACGGCGGACACCCGGTCGCTACAGCGGTCGGGCTGCGAAACATCCAGATCATGGAACGCGAGGAGCTCTTCGATCGAGCCACGAAGACCGGCGACGCGTTGCTCGGAAGGCTGCGCGGCCTGAAAGACCACCCGAATGTGGGCGACGTTCGCGGCCGTGGACTGCTGCTCGGCATCGAGTTGGTCGAGGAGAAGGCTGGAAAGACGCCGCTTGGCGCCGCGGGCGTGGCGTCGGTCGTCGGGCGCTGCGCGCGAGACGGCGTAATCATCGGCAAGACCACCAATACGACACCGGGCTACGGCAACGTGCTGATCCTCGCACCGCCGCTGGTGCTCGGCGAAGACGAGTCGGACCTGCTCGCCACGACGGTCGAGCGCGCGATCCGCGAGGAACTCCCCGCTTCGTCGTGAGAGTCCTGGCAGTCAACGGCGGAAGCTCTTCGCTTCGTTGGGGACTATTCGAGACCGACGGCGACGTCGAAATCGCGGCCGGAGCAATCGAACGCGTGCACGATCCGCAGGCTGCTTGGACGGAAGCGCGCAGCGCACTCGCGAACCTGGCGCCCGATGCGGTTGGCCACCGCGTCGTCCACGGCGGCGAGCGATTCACAGAAGCTGTTCGCATCGATCAGGACGTTACCCAGGGCATCGAGGCGCAGGTTCCGCTCGCTCCGGTTCACAATCGACGGTGTTTGTTGGGGATTCGTGAAGCACAGCAACTCTTCCCCGAGGTCCCGCACGTCGCCGTCTTCGACACCGCCTTTCACCAGTCGATGCCGGCGGCGGCCTATCGCTACGCGCTGCCCCAGCGGTTGTACGAGAAAGATCGGATTCGTCGCTACGGCTTCCACGGAAGCTCGCACCGCCACGCCAGCGAACGGGCAGCCGCGATGCTGCCCGGCTCGACCGCTGCGTTCACCGGCGTGACCGTGCATCTGGGCAACGGCTGTTCGATCGCGGCGATCGAAGACGGCCGGTCGGTCGA
>JAYGDB010000119.1:0-17111 GCA_046583095.1 Myxococcota bacterium
TGTCGAGATGGAAGCCGCCGGCGACGCGCTCGAGGCTCACGAGGCGCGTCGCAGCCTGGGCCGCACCGCGGTGTTGATCCGCAGATGAGTGCAGTGAGTTACACGTTTCACGACGCCCGCTTGCGATCTCTACCACTGCGCTCGCTCAATCGGGCGGCGCGCGCGCTCGCGTCTGCTGGGCTCGCGCTGCCTCCGCTTTCGGCGGATTCGAGGGCCCTGGACGGCCCCATACGGCCCCTCTCGGAGACAGTGACTTCACGGAAGCGCCTAACTACTTGGATTCAATGGCACGCCGGGAGGGACTCGAACCCCCGACCCTCAGGTTCGAAGCCTGATGCTCTATCCAGCTGAGCTACCGGCGCGCGATTGAGGCTTGAAGGAGCGGGCGGGCGCCCGCCCCTGAACCAGGGTCGGCCCCTTGTTACCGGAGCGGATCGGCGGGCGCCAGCGACGGGCCTGTTGGAGGTGTTGCTGGCCCCTCGGGGTTCGGGCGCGACGCGGCTTGGGGGTGGTCGACGAAGATCGGCGACGACCAAGCCCGCTCCTCGGCCTGCTCGAGACAGTCGTCCTCGTAGGCGGTGGGCTCCGAGGCGCGGCACGGCTCGACCGAAACGCAGGCGCCGGCCTCGTCGCGTGTGCAGCGGAGCTGTCCGGCGTTCACGGTCGCGCTCGCCTCCTGAATGGCGCGGACGTAATAGACACTGTCGCGCTCGGCTTGCGAGAAGTCCGGATCGCGGAAGCGGACGCGGCAGCCCTCGCCGGCGGCCGGGCACGGCAGCACCCGCCACGGGTCTTCGATCCGCTCGCCGATGGGCTCGTCCGGGCTTGCCTGGGGACGGATGCGGACCACCTCGATCCGGTCGATCCGCTTGCGGGCGTCGGACGGGTGGTAACACTCGCCCCCGCAGAGCCTTGCCAGGCGCTCCTCGCCCAGAGCCTGTAGGGCATCGGGCGGGCAGCCGGGCTTCTGCGCGAACGCGCCGATCGCCGTCACCTCGAAGGACGGCGCATCAGTCTGCAGCAGTGACGCGCCCATCGGGAGTCGCGTGCCGTCTTCGTGGAGGAGGTCGAACCAGAGCAGGATGCGATCGCCGCTCGTGCCGTAGACCTCCTTGCGCTGGAGCGCCTCCCAGATCGAGTGGCGGTCGCGTCCGCTGCTGTGCGCGGCGACGAGGCCCCCGGCCCCGAAGAACGATGCGAAGCGCTCGAAGTTCGGCGTCCGGAAGTCGTCTTCTTCGAGGGCGACCGAGCGGGGCGCGGACTCGCCCCGGGTGAGGATCGGCGGCGGGCCGAGGTTGCCGAGACCCGCGTCGGTCATGCGTCGCCGCTGGATCTCCTTGTAGCCGGTTCCGGGCCGCGCGGTGTGGACGTCGCTCGAAGCGATCAGTCCAAAGCGGAATCGCTTCGGCGTCTCGCCGTCGAAGCTACGGTGGGCCAGGGCGTACTGGACGGAGCCTCCCGGCCGGTAGTTGTAGGCGGGCATGTAGCAGTCGCTGCACTGACCGGAGTCGAGCCAGTCCTCGATCTCCTGGCCGGGCACCGCGAGGTGCCCGGCGTCGCCGGCCGCGACGTGATGAGCGCGGGCCTTTTCGGCCCGGGCCTCGCACTCGCGCTCTCCCGCTTCGCGACAGCGAACCCGTATGATCTCTCCCGCGCGCCAGCACTCGGGCACGTAGCCCGGTGAAGGACGCGGACACCGCGGCGCTCCGTCCTCGTCGATCTCGATCGCCCGGAAGCTCCGGTACTCCTCGGTGTTGCCGTGACCCGAGAACACCTCGAAGAGAAACTCCCGCTTCTCGGGGTCATCGTGGGCGGCAAGCTGCCTGTCCCACGAGGTGAGGGGCGGCGTATAGAAACCCCAGGTGTTCCCGTGCGGAATGACGAGAGCCGGGAAGCCCCAGTCGTCGAGCTTGGCGAAGAGCTCGCCGGGGGTCGGCGCGCTCTCCTGACAGTCCTGGGGCAGGTTGCGCACCGCGACGCCCTTCGGGCACGGCGCGCGCTCGCTGCGATCCGCGAGGAAGCGCGCGAAGTCGAGATAGGCCTGACGTCGTCCGCCCGGCGCGGCGACGATCAGCCCGATGCGCATGGGCGTCGAGTAGGGGTCGCTGCCACCGGGGAAGAGCTGCTCGCGCGACGAGATCGGACGCGTGGGCACCGCGCCCTCCTCCGTGTCGAGCAGGATCACGTTCTTGTGCCCGTAGTGGCTCTCCTTGGTGTTGCCGATCTGCGTCCACTCCCAGCCCAGGAACGTCACGAGGTCGGGATCGTCGGCGTCGCCGGCGACCGCGTTGCACTGGCGTACGGTCTCGCGGGTCTCTCGCCACTGATGCGGCGTGAGCCCTTCCGCGTGATCGTTGATCGACCAGAAGTCCAGGTCGGAGCAGAACCTGGCGAAGTCACAGGCATCCGCCGGTGGATGAGAGCCCTCGCCCTGGTACATGGGCAGGCTGATCGAGTACGCGTCGAACGAGAAGGTGGTGTGGACGTGCAGATCTCCGAACAGGATCTGCTTGCCTCCCCGGATTGCGCCCAGCTGCTCGCGAGCCGAGAGCTGTCGCAGGGTCTTCTCGCGAACGCGGTCCGGATCTCGAGGGACGCCCGCGATCTTGCCGCCGTCCTGGCGTGTACCGAATACACCCTTGCTCGCGATCAGCGCAGCCGCGGTGACGAGCGCGACGAGGATCAGTGCGAGCAGCGCGGCGATCCTCATGCGCCGGCCCCGCGTTCAAGCTGCGTGGGACCAAGCGACGAGCCTAGATCGAAAATCAGCTCAGGCGCTTTGGATCCTGCCGCGCGCGGGTTCGCGGCGGACGGTACGCGCGCTCGTGAAGTAGTCGTTGCGCGCTTGCCAGGGAACGCCCAGGGCGTTCAGGATGTGCCTCTTGGTGGCCTGTCGACAGGGCCTTCCCTTCTCGATGGCGTGGATGGTGCGCGTGGACACGCCGGCACGTTGGGCGAGATCGTTTTGAGTCCAGCCAAGGGCCTGCCGTGCGGCGCGGATTCGGTTCATGGGGGCACCTGAAGAAGCAGCGCGTGAGGGCAGAATGGTAGCGCCACGTCCACCCGCAGCGAGGCCAGATCTTGTTGCATTCCATTCAACAGGCACTTTCGTGTCCGGGCGAGCGGCGGGCGAGGTTCGCCAGCGAACCGAGCCCGGGCCGATCGCCCCACGGGTTTGCACAGGGCTGCTGCGGGCTCCTCTTTGCCCGTCAGCCAGGTCGGCTAGCCCGCGCTGAGGTGACCAGCAGCGCGAAGACCCCGTGGGGCCGATGTTGAACGGCCCGTCCGCCCCGCAATCTGTTTCTCGGGCGCATCGAGATGGGTAGTGGGGTGGGCGACGGGGATCGAACCCGCGACCACAGGAATCACAATCCTGTGCTCTACCAACTGAGCTACGCCCACCATGGGAACCGCTGGGTTCGGGGCGGGGAAGCTAGAGGGAGGGCATCCGGGTGTCAACGAACGGGCCGAACAGCCGGGCTGCTATTTTGCCCGCCGCGCCCCGGTAGCTCAGTTGGATAGAGCAGCTGCCTTCTAAGCAGTTGGTCGGGGGTTCAATTCCTCCCCGGGGCGCCAGCGAACCGTGCGGCAGCGCTCGCCTTTTGGGAGCGCGCCGCTAGGGCGCAACGTCCAGCGTCACGGGCAGCCGTGTGTCGAGGGCGTTCGCTTCGAGGGACGAGAAGGTGAGCTCGCCCGCGTACTGGCCCACGTCACAGCCGGCAGCACTGCCGCTGACGTGGATCGTCGTGGCGCCTCCTGTGGTCACCAGCTCGGCGACGAGCGGCGGCTCGAGCCAGTCGCTGTTCGGCGCGGCGCTGCCGGCCGTGCAGTCGTCGCCTGCGAACGAGACCGACACGGTCGTGTCCGCGAAGCCCGCGTTGGCGAGGTCGACGTCTACCGCCGGCACGGGCGCGAGCGGAGTCGCCTGGAGCTGGGCCTCCGGAGGCTCGCCGAGCTCCAGATACGCGCGGCCGCTGCAGCCTGCGGGCGTCTCGACGGGCGGGTACCGCAAGGCACCCCAGTCGTAGGTGACGGGAAGGAACTTCGGCACGTCGACCGTCAGCACGTCGGCCTGGGGGTCGTAGGAGACGTAGGGCGAGGTCATGAGCTGACCGTCGAGGAGGGGCGCGAAAAACTCGTCCTGGGTCAGCTCGACGTACCCGGTCCCCAGCACGGGCGAGCAGTCGACGTAGCGGCGCTCGGTGCCGGGCAGGCCGCCGATCCCCATGTACTCTAGCTTCATCCGGCAGAGCTGGCCGTTCGCATCGCGATAGTCGGTCTCGGCGATGGGGCCGTCGTTGGGTCCGGCGGCCGTGAAGCTCCAGTAGCGGGCGTCCATCTCGGCCGCGAAGTCCGTCAACGTGTTGCCCGGGAACTCCTCGCCCGTCGCGAGGATCGTGATGCCCCCCGAGCGGCCGCTGAGTTCGAAGAGCGTCGCGTAGTCGACGTTCGTGCCCCCGTCGAGTCGCTGCCCGTCGAGCTGACTCACCACCATGGAGTCCGCGAGGGGCCGATAGGCGATGAACACGTCGCCGACGCGGCCGACCCACCATCCGCCGACGGTCGGGAAGATGGTCTCTCCGCCTACCAAGGGGTGGTCCCAGTTTGTCACGTAGGCGAGGCTCCGCTCGTCGCCGCGCACGACGGGCAGGGTCGGAGAATCCCACCAGCGCGAGAAGCGCGATCTGGGGTCGAAGAGCGAGAGCCGCGTGCGATGCACCTGCATCCGCTCCGCGTCGTAGCCCGAGGTCTTCGCCTCGGGCGCAGTGTGCGAGGAGCAGAAGAGCGAATCGCCCGAATCGTCCGTGTCGATCGGGTTGCAGGCCTGCCACTGGTAGACGTACGCGAAGCCCTGCTCGCAGCCCAGGCAGCGGACGGCGGCGCCCTCCTTGTTGCCGGTGTTGGGAACCCAGGCCCCGTAGCTCGTCCCGATCGACGCGTCGCCACCGGGCAAGACGTTGAACTGCCACGCGTACCCGGGGCCGCCGCCCTCCCCCAGGAACGCCAGCGTCCCCGGATAGCGCGCTCTCGAGCGGGCGAACCGCTGGAGCCACCAGGTCTCGTAGCCGTTCGTCTTTTCGTGGAAAAGGCTCCGGATCGGAGCCGTCAGCGGCTCGCGCCGGGTTACGACGTCGGTGAGCAGGGTCACTCCATGGGGGGAGATCGGGGTCGCCGCGTTGACGAAGTCCGATCCGGCACCGAGCGCGGCGACCACCGGTCCGAGTGCCCGTTCCCGCTCGGTTCCCGGGAAGAAGTGCGGGGTCGCGCGCGTGTAGAGCACGCCGAGCTCTCCGCCCGGCAGATACATGTGCGCAGCCAGCGCTGACTTCAGATCGAACAGCGCGTGAGCCATGTCCCGGGGCACGCTCGAATCGAGGGCGTGGAGCAGACCCAGATTGCCGAGGTGGTACATCGTGTAGTGGAGATCGTGCGACTCGAAGCCGCCCTTGGTGAGGTGCGTGTCCACCATATTGCTGAGCTGGTTCCAAGCATGGTCCCAGGACGGCTCGTGGCAGGCCGCCTCTCCGAAGAGCAGCCGCATCGTCGGCATCTGGATGGACTTGTTGTAGACGTTCGAGTTGTTGAGGTACCCCCAGGCCGGGAGATGGATCAGGCGTCGCAGCATGTCGTGTGTCGGCTGCCCCCAGGTGGACCCGTGCACCTTCAGCAGCCAGGCCAAGACAGGAACGACGTTGCTCGTTGCCGGGTGCGTGATGCTGCACGTGCCCGGCCCGCCCGGGTCCTGCGGGTCGTAGTTCAGCGCCAGGTGCTGCTCGGCCAGGTGGAAGACATACGCCTCGGCCGCGGTGGGCGAGATCGCGAGGGCGTGGAGTGGATCGATGGCGTGGAGCTCCACGGCAGCGAGGAGGCTGATCGTGTCGCTAGAGACCGTGAAGCAGCCACCGGGCGGGTAGACGACGAACGGGTTGAAGTCCTGGGCGAAGTGCTCGAAGACGCTCGTGTCAGGCGTCGCAGGGAAGACCGGGAAGGAGCGCTCGTAGACCGCCGCCGGCGCGGGCCCGAGGGACACCTCGATCCGGAAGGTGCCCATCCCCGCGGCGTCCAAGAGGTTCTGTGGATCGGTCTCGAAGGGTCTCAGGTCGAAGACCGGCTGGGCGCCGATGGGGAACTCGCGCAGGCTGAAGCCCCGTTGCTGGAGAAGGCCGCCATCCTTGTCGAGGAGCTGGGCGAGGACGGTCACGAAGCTGGCGTCGGCATTGCCCACGTTCTCGAGCGGGACCCGGATGCCGACCTGCCTTCCGGCCGTGATCGTCGGGTCCGTCGGGCTCATGAAGTCGTAGATCTCGACGCCGGTCTCAACGATCCGGACATCGGGGCTGCACGTCACCCCGATCATGGTGGCGGCGAGCGGCACGAGTAGGAAGTGGATTCCGCGCATCGGGCGTCCCCTGCACAGGAAGAATGAGCCCCGGATTCGCTAGGCGAGAGAATAGGGAATCTCTCGGATTGGCTCGGGCGGCGAGGAAGCGCCTCGCCTAGTTGACCGAAGTATCGGCTCGCAAGGCGCTGAGCATGAGTACACGTTATTGCTCGGGGTCATCGCTATCTTCTAAGCAGCGGGTCGGGGGTTCAATTCCTCCCCGGGGCGCCAGGGAACTGTGCGGCAGTGCTCGCTCTAGGGGTGTCCGCGCCGGCGTTTCTTTCGGAAGCGGGCCGGAACGTGAATGCTGTTGAGCCCGCGCCGAGCGTTGTTGGCGGCCCCCGCTCCCATCACGACCCAGAAGAGAGCCCACAGCGCAACCGGGATCGAGCTTTCCCAGGCCAGCACGGGGTAGAGGCCAATCCCCAGGCAAGCGAGCGCGCCCCCGGCCCAATTGGCCTGGTGAAACCAGCGCGGCAGCCGCTCCCCATAGTCGTCCATGTTATTCTCGAATCGGCCCGAAGGACTCACTCTGGCGCGAGTGCATGGGAAGAACAAGCTCCGCCTTCGCTCCGCCCAACCCCGTCAGCTCTGCGTGAGAGCCTCGGGCGCGGTGCTTTCTGAAAAAACTCGATGTTCTCCAGGCATCGTGGTCGCTCCTCCGGTCAGCGCTCGGGCGGCGCGTGCACGACGATGATCGAGTGAGTGGTCACGCTCGCCTGGCGAAGCTTGGCCAGTTCGACATATTCAGGCGAGTTCCACCACGTCATCAAGACTTCCTCCGACGGGAACTCGATCATCACCGTGCGGCCCGCTGCCCGCTCGCCTTCCAAGACCGTCACCTGGTCGTCAAAGGTGATGAAGCGCGCGCCGTAGGGCTTGAGAATAGGGAAGAAGCCCTTCTCGTACTGACGGTAAACGTCAGCATCATTCACTGTGAAGTGAGCGATGAAGTGAACAGGCCGGGCTGCGGTGTCGTTGGGCATGTCGATGCTCCTTGGAGGGGTCAGTCGTTGGGTGTCAGATCTGTTTGGGGTATGCGCTGACGCTCAGGTCATCTGCTCTCCAGGCTGACCAACGGAAAATAGAAATCGACTTTGCATCGTGTTCTTGACACTGGCGATGATCGTATGTCGTTGGTGTTTC
Organism: Myxococcota bacterium; assembly: GCA_046583095.1. GTDB lineage: Bacteria > Myxococcota_A > UBA9160 > UBA9160 > UBA4427 > JAJDAN01. The sequence goes on from JAYGDB010000119.1 coordinate 7,529, forward strand.
AGGCTTGTGAATCCATGTTGACGCCTGCCGAGCACGCAGCACGGCCTTGCGCTAACGGAGCCGCAATCGCATAAAACGCGCCATGGCGAGACGCATCAGAGGTGCGGCTAGCCGGCGTAGTGTGCCGTTCCTACCGCGACCCTCGGCACTGGGAAAGTCGTTGATTCCAATCTCGTGTCGAATGTCTGCCGACAGCACATCGAGCGGACCGTCGATTGGGATTCCCGTGCCGTCGGCGATCCGTACCATGCGTTGAAAGTTCGCAATGACGGCGGCGGCGTCGACGACTCCCGCATCTCCCATCGACTTGTGGACGGCATCACGGGTCTGCGGGACATCCGTAGATCGGGCAACCACGGCGTCCGCGTAGGCGATCAACTCGGCCCCGAACGCGACCCCGGTTACCTCATCGCCGGCACCCTTCGTAATCGCCTCGAGATTCACATGGCTGCCCTGACTGCTCACACGGAGCAGGTTTGCGTGCGCGGCCGTTCAGTAGAAGCACTCGTTGAGCGCGGACACGCGAGCGGCGAGCAGCTCGATCTGGCAGCGATCCAGGCTGTTGCGGGCCTTCAGGTTGCCGACATCCTTCACGTAGAAGGCGCCCAGAAGACTGAGCAGATTGCGCACCGCATCGGGCACCAGTGACATCGCTCTAAACACGTTCGGCGTGAAACGACCGGCGTAGAGGTCGGCTTCGTTCTCGCCTGCGCCTTTGTTCGGTATCATCGGAACCCAAGCGCCGTCATCGACTGCCTCCGCGGGTCGGTAGCGCGAAGGCTCACCGGCCTGCACCTCGGGGAGCGGAAGCAGCGGAATTCCCAGGGCGTCGCAGAAGCCGTCGATGCCCATCACGGTGGATACGATGCTGACGATCTCGACGTAGGCCTCATCGGTGAGGCCGGCACCGTTCAATTCGCGAATGGCCTTCTCGCTGAGGCGAGCGGCGTCGGTGGTGAGGCGGTGCGTTGCCTCGATGGCCACCGCAGGAAGGGTGCTCGCGATCTCATGCTCTCCGTGGACGGAGTACGGACTGAGCGCGTCGACTCGATCCGCGCAGAAGCGACAGTCCCGCGCAGCACGAACCTCCGAGACGAGTGCTGCGCGTTCCGCGCCGGTCCACCAGTTTCCGGGCTTCCCGAGGAACTCCCAGGCCTCGCGAGTCGCTTGATCCAGGTCCGATCTGATCGGGTACGGTGCCTCACCGAAGATCGTGTTCGTCATTGCTCCACTCTAACGCAGCGAGTAGGGGCCAGCAGGAACTCCAAGGCAGCGAATTCTACTCGGGGGCGGCCTTCGGGAACATCTCGCGCAACTCGCGTTTCAGGATCTTGCCGCTCGGATTGCGGGGGATTTCGTCGACGAATTCCACGGCCTTCACGACCTTGAACGGTGCGAGCTTGCCCTTGCAGTGGTTCATCACCTCATCGGGGGTCAGGTCCGCTTCCCGACGAACGATGACAGCCAGCGGGGACTCCCCCCATTTGACGGAAGGAATTCCGAGTACAGCCGCATCCGCGATCTTTTCGTGACCCAGTAGAACGTTCTCGATCTCGGCCGGGTAGACGTTCTCACCGCCCGAGATCAACATGTCCTTTACGCGATCCACGATAGTAATGAAGCCGTCTTCGTCGATCGTGGCTACGTCACCCGTGTGGAGCCATCCGTCCACCACTGTCTCGGCGGTTGCGTCCGGGCGATTCCAATATCCGCACATGATGTGGGGACCCGAAACCAAAACCTCGCCGGGTTCTCCGACAGCAACGTCCCCCCCGTCAGAGTTCACCACACGAGCCTTCGTAAAGAAGAACGCACGACCCGTGGAACCCGCCCTCTCCACTGCGTCCTCGCCTGTTATGAGACAGGCCGGGCCGCAGGTCTCTGTCAGCCCGTAGACCTGATGGATCTCGACACCGAGATCGAGATAGGAGCGGATCAGGTTCACCGGCACGGGCGCCGCACCGCTCATGATCCACCGCAGCGTGCTGAAGTCATGCTTCTCACCGTCCAGCACGGCCAACATCAACTGCAGCATGGCGGGAACCATCAGGGTCGACGTGATCTTCTCGCGACCCATCAGCTCCCAGGATTGTTCAGGATCAAACGCCTTCATGATCACCAGGCTGCAACCCGCGAAAACACAACCCAGGATCGGTGCCAGCGCGCCCACGTGAAAAAGAGGCATGCTGTTCAGGTAGCGGTCCTTGTAGCGGATCTCCGCCGTGGCCGTCATGGTGAAGATCATCCAGAGCACCGTGTCGTGAGAGTGCATCACCCCCTTGGGCAGACCCGTCGTTCCCGAGGTGTACATGATGAAGAGTAGATCGTCGCTGACAGTCTCGACCGGGGGCTCCGCGGTGGAACCGGAAGCCCTCAACGACTCGTAGGCCAGCGCCTCTGCTTCGACTTCGCCGCCCACTTGGATCCAATTCGTGATGGCCGTGGTACCCCGCGCCAGCAACTCGGCAGCCGTCTCGGAAAACTCGACGCTGTAGATCAGCGTAGTAACGCCCGAATCCGAGAGAATGAACTCGAGTTCGTCGGCCACCAGCCGCCAATTGAGAGGTACGTTGACCAGACCCACCTTGGCGGCGCCAAAGAAGGTTTCGATGAACTCCACGCCGTTCATGAGAAGCAGGCCCAGGCGGTCGCCCTTCCTCATACCGAGATCGAGCAGCGCGTTGGCCATCGTGTTCGCACGCTCATCCAGTTGCGCATAGGAGAGCCGCAGATCCGACGCCACATCCACGAGCGCTTCCAGGTGGGGATCGCGATGTGCTCTTCGGGCCAGGATTTGGCCGATGTTCTGCTCCAAGACAACCTCCTCCGGGGCAGTTGACGCCGTCCGAGTCGAAGCAGGCTTCGCTGGCCCCGAGGAACTCGAACGATTGGCGTCGGTGATGTCGGGAGAGTCTACAAGAGCTTTCGCTCCCAGCAGGTCGTCGCGTCGTCTCGCATCTTGCCGTCGATCGCGACGATGTGCTGTTGCGCGATGAGCCGCGAGTCCACTACGTCCTATACGCGCAGGCTAGCGAGGAAGTGCCAGCGCGATCAGGCGCGGCCGGCCGTTGGTCGGCTCGGCGACCGGCATCGCGATGTATTGCCTGCCCTCGTGCAGGTAGGTCATGGGCACGCCGCGGACGGGTGCCGGGACCTCGATCTCGCCGACGAGTTCGCCATTGCGCTTGTCGTAGGCGCGCACGAAGGGCTTGCCGAGGCCGCGGAGCCAGCGCTCATAGCCGTCGGTCGCAACGGCCAGCGTCGGCGTGATGAAGATGCCCGTAGGGGCTCCTGACCCCAGCCGGGGCAGATCGAGGTTCCGAAGCAGCGGGTGATTGCGAGGGCCCTTGAGTTGGCCGCGGGATTCGCCCAGCTACCTGCCCACGTCTACGCGGCGAACAAACTCACGACGCGACAAGATGACATCTATATGTATGATCGTCGACTCTCGGTGTCTGAAATCAGCACCCTTTATTCCACCATCCTCGAGTCCACCACCGGCCTGCTGCTTGGATTGGGGTTGCTTGGCGTCGCGGTTAGGCGGCGCGTCTAGGCGCTGTCCATCGCCCAATCCCTTCAGCTCTGCGTGAGAGGCTCGGGCGCAGGGCCGTTGCACGCGCGAGTGCTGCGGGGATGCAGTCCGTGTTTGCATGCACGACTTCGGAAAGGGTCGAAGCCTTCTTCCTGCGAATGGGTTTTCGATCGGTTCCACGTGAAGAGATTCCGGCGAGCACGTGGAGTGATTACGGCCGAGACCGTCTCGAAACGGTGAGTTGTACCAAACGCGACCTCGGCTGACTGCGTCGTCGCCCGGCGACCCCGCGATGGGCGAATGCGACCGTCCGGCGCACGCCTTGGCGAGCGACGGCCCCCTACGTTCTGTGCTTGTCAATTGACGTCCCCACGTCTCTTCGTGACCATGCTGCGCGTGCACCCAATGATTGTCAAAACCAGTGTCCTCCTGATCGGCCTGTTGGTGCCACTGCTCCTCTTCGAGGGACTGCTTCGACTCACGACCAGCGAAACGTTCGGGAGCCCGCCGCAGAGTTGTGGCGAAGCGACCTACCACATGTTCGGGCTCATCTTCGACCCGGTCTTTGGTTGGCGGAACGCGCCCGGCTCTTGGAACGAAAGGTGCGATTCGAGTGAGGGGGCGCGCACGGAAGACGTCTACGTAAACCAATTGGGTTTCCGCGGCCCGGAGATCGAGTTGAGAAAGAAACCCGGTGTGTTGCGCATCGTGTGTCTCGGAGACTCTGGAACTTTTGGCGTGCAAGCCACGCACTCCGAGGCCGGCTCACCGAAAAGGGTGTGGCGCGTCATTGAGAACTATCCAGATGAACTCGCCCGGCGTCTCGAACTGGCGGGCTTTGATCGCGTCGAGGTGATCAACGCCGGTGTGATCGGCTACGGCTCGTCGCAGATTCTGCGCCTGCTTGCACTTCGTATCATGGACCTCGAGCCAGACATCGTGACTGCTCGCTTCGCTGCGAACGACACGGTACCGTCGTGGGCGCCCCAACGCCGTACCGTTGAGCCGGCGAACCCAGTGGCCCGCGCGATCCTGTACGCGTTCCACGACTGGCGCCTCGTGAGACTTTCGCTCCGCGCGTATCAGAGTGTTCCCGGCGTACACCCAAAGCCCGACAGTGTGTTGTGGACCTCGCCGGATCAGTTTCGTCGAAACGTCGAGCGAATCGCGGACGTGACCCGAAAGCACGACGTTCCGCTCTTGTTGATCGACTATCCGCTCGGGAACCTCGCATGGCTGGAGAATCCCGCCAAGTCGAATCCGTTGATGGTCGCGATTACCAACCGGCTGCCGGAGCGGCTAGCAATTCTTCGAGAGGTCGCGGCCGCGAATTCCATTCCAATGCTAACCACGCAGCCGAGTCTCAACGGATCTGAGGGTCAGTTTTACGACAAGTCGGATCTGGTGCATCCAAACCCGCGCGGTGCCCAGCGGATCGGTCGATTGCTCTTCGCGAAGTTGCGAGCTCTCGGCTGGCTTGGTTCGCCCGTTGCTGGCGTCCCAGGTGGCGAGTCGCCTTGAGCGTTCGCGAGGTCGTTTCGAGTGTGAGGCCGGACCGGCTGAGGTGAGTTTTGGCGTGCGCAAGCTGCTGATCGGCATTCTAGTTGTGAGCGTTATCGCCGTGGTATTCGCCGGAGCGACGAGTTGCCATCCGAAGAGGTGACCGTCGTTGAAGACACCCATCTCGAAGTCACGATGCCGTTCGACATCGAGATCGCCCCGAAACTCTCGCCTGCTGGAGCAGGAGCCTTGCTCTATTGCCGCCTCGGGTGCGGGGGTTGCCACGAAATCGCTGCCACTCCCGGCATGATCGTGAAGCGCCTCGACGGTCTCGGTCAGCGTCATACAGTCGAGTCCATCGTGTCGTTGCTGGGGTCGCCGCCGGCTCCCATGCCCGACTACGGACTCGACGAAGAGAGGCGCCGCATGCTCGCCGTTCACCTGCTGCAGGTCTGGCCGCAATGCACCGGGAGGGCGTTCAGCCTTCCTGATCCGTAGGGACGCTTTCCAGGCTGTCGCCGTCTGCGCTAGCTTCGAAATCCTATGCGGGACGATGGTCTCCATCGGCGCGAGTTCATCCAGCAGGGTGCCCGAGCGGACGCGAACGACACCCAAGGTTCTCGGCCTGGACTGATTCACGCGCGATCTGCGCGAGAGATTCGACGGGTCGCGATCGAGCTGGCCAAGGTCCTCTCGGCACATGCAAGGGGCGGAGGTGGAAATGGCCGAACTCAGTTCAACGAATCGTTGGCGGCTCGTCGCGGTCTGCGTCGTGGGTCTTGCGATCGGAACGTGGGTCGCGATGGGGTCTCTCCAGGGGGGCGAGGATGCGGAAGGCAGAGTCACGAGCACTTCTACGGGTGACTCGATTCCGCCCGACCCCGACACCCACAGCTCATCCAGTGATCCGGGTACGTCGTCTCGCGGGCCGCTCGATCGCGCAGCGCCAGACTACCGCATCGCCGAAAGTGGAAGACTCGCGCTCGAAGCAACGTCATCGGGCCAAGGCGGAGTGCTGGCATTTGGGTTGGCGCTGGCCGAAGAAGCGGGCGGTGTCGAGCCCCTTGCCGTTCGTGTCGTGTCGGTGGACGGACGCGTGCTCGATACGACGGCCGTGCGAATGGACACAGCACGCGGTGATGTACGGGTCGAGATCGACGCGGACTGGCTACGACCCGGCAAGTACATGATCCAGGTCAAGACCGCAGAGAAGGTCGCGTTTCCATTGCGCCGATACGTGCTCGAGGTGAGGTGACGTCTCCACCAGCCTGCCCGGGGACGAGAGATCCCGCGAGCCTGCGGGTCGGATCAGACGACCTTTCTCTCAGATCTGAGCACCAGCGCGAATCCCACTCCCACGAGGAGTGCGATCAGGAACGCCACCCCCAGTGGGTTGAGCGCGGGGGCCAGCACCGGAGCCTCCGTGGCGCAGACATCCGAACATCCATCGCCCGCGTTCGTATTGCCGTCATCGCACTGCTCGCCGGCGCTCGGATTTAGCGTCGCGTCGCCGCAGGTAGCCGCCGTGCAGTTGCTGTCGCAGCTGGCCGATTCGCCGGAGTCGTCACAGGTTTCGCCCGCCGACGTGTTGAGGGTGCCATCGCCGCAGGTAGCTGCCGTGCAGTTGCTGTCGCAGCTGGCCGATTCGCCGGCATCGTCACAGGTCTCGCCCGCCGACGTGTTGAGGGTGCCGTCTCCGCAGGTAGCTGCCGTGCAGTTGCTGTCGCAGCTGGCCGACTCGCCGGAGTCGTCACAGGTTTCGCCCGCCGACGTGTTGAGGGTGCCGTCTCCGCAGGTGGCTGCCGTGCAGTTGCTGTCGCAGGTGGCCGACTCGCCGGAGTCGTCACAGGTCTCGCCCGCCGACGTATTGAGGGTGCCATCTCCGCAGGTGGCTGCCGTGCAGTTGCTGTCGCAGCTGGCAGACTCGCCTCCGTCGTCACAATCTTCGCCAGGATCGACGAATGAATTTCCGCACACCTCGTTCTGGCAAGTGGCCGAGCAGTTATCTCCCGGCGTGGTGTTGCCGTCGTCGCACTGTTCGCCGAGCCCTGGCTGCAACACGCTGTCGCCGCAGAATTCGTCTTGACAGGTCGCGTTGCATCCATCCCCAGGTGTCGTGTTGCCGTCGTCGCACTGCTCGGCACCCTCGACCACGGAGTCGCCGCAGACAGGTGCCCCCGGAAAGCTCAGCGCATCCGTCGGGTCGGTTCCGGCTGCAACTTCGACGCCGTCGTCGAAGCCATCGACGTCGGTGTCCGCAAGTGCTGGGTTCGTACCGGTGTCGTTGGCGTTCACGAACGTTCCGGTGTTGGTCTCAACCCCGTTCAGCAGCGAGTCCTCGTCGCGGTCGATCCCCATCCGCGTCCCGGATCCGGGAGGCACGGCGGTATAGGTAAGAGTCTGGGCTGCGCCAGCGGGGTCCGCTCTATCGCGTAGCGTGGCTTCGCTGATGGCGGCGCCGTTGTCGTCGGGCAGATACAGGCCGCTCACAAGCCGCGCGTAACCCTTTTCCACCCCAGCTTCGACGGTTTTTACGATCGCGTCGCATTCTGTGACGCTGCCACCGAGGACCTTCGATTCGAACGCAGCCGCAGCCTGAGCGTCGATCAGGTCGATGCGGTCGTTCACGTCCGTCACGCCGAAGTTTGCGGGCCCGATCGTCACCTGCTGGCCGACGACCGGGGCAATGTCGGTTGGGAAGGCCAACACGAATGCCGCCAGGTCCTGCCGCTCTTGAGCGTCCAGGTTAAAGACTCCGGCACTCAAGAAGGTATCGATGGAATCGACAGAACCATCGTGGAGGAGGCCGGTGCCGCGCACCTGATTGCCGCCCACGGAGAACATCCCGACCTTCGAATAGACGTTGCGCAGGTGCGGCACCTTCACGTGCTGGGGCTCGCCCTCGAAGCTCTCTTCGCCACCCGAGCCGAAAAATCCGTTCAACGGGTCGAGGCTGTGACAGCCGTCGCAGTCCTCGACGGTGTCTGTGGCGTTGTCGTCTAGAGGTGCACACTCGACTGTCCCTGGGCCGCAGGTGAACCACGCGTCCGAACCATCGTCCTGGCTGTCCGTCAAGCTGTTGTCGAGGTTGCGCACCGGGTTTGGAGGCAACTGCACCTGGAGCATGAAGTTCGAGAACAGGGACATTTCGAACGCCGAGACCGTCCCTTCTTTTCCAACCAGGCCCTCGAAGGCAACGATGAAATTCTTGAAGGCGTTGACTTCGTCGCAAGGGGCATTCGTGCTGTTCGCCTCAGCGTAACCGGGTTGGGTGCACGGGTCGGTGCCAAAGAAGCCGTCGGCACGATCGCCTCGCCAGTGCAAGGCCCCATGAGTGGACATCCCCTTGAGGGTCTGTGTCGTCATCGGCCCCTTCATTGGATGGAAGTCCACGGTGGGGTCCGCTTGCTGCAGCACGGGATCGGGTTGTGGTTGATTGTTCGTCGAGACCGTTGCATCCGGGTCGCCGAGGTTCCATGCCAGGCCATCGAGGTCGCCAAAGATGTGGCAGCTCGAGCAACTCGCCTCCCCGTTTCCCGAGGTGATGGATGCGTCGTACAGGAACGCGCGGCCGAGGCGAACCGAAATCGGTTCCGGGCTGTGGAGGAGGTGGATCGCGGAAATCGAGCTGCTACCGAGATCGATTACCTCGATCGAGTTGTTGAAGCGCACCATCACATAGAGACGGTTGTTCACTTCATCGAGTGCCAAGCCCGTGGGTCCGCGTGCGAAGGTCGAGAGGTAGTCGCTACTCTGGGTCGTCGGGTCGAAGTTGGTTTCGAAGTTCGGATCCTCGAGCTCCGTGCGGGTAAAGACGCCGATCTTCTTGGATCCGAAGGCGGGTATGTAGATCGTGCTGCCGTCGCTCGAGATGGTCGGCTGCAGCGGCGAAGCCAAGCTGTGTTGAATCTGTGCGTTGATCGCGGCGTGGTCCGCTCCAGCGTCCGTGTGGAGACTCGAGTAGTCGATGTGCTGATTCAAGTGCTGCACGTCCTGTGAGGGGCCGGACGGGTCGAGGATGGTGACACGCGAAAGCGAGAGCTTGCCCTGTACCGTGCTGCCGCCATGATCCCCAGGCCCCTCGAAGAGCACCTCGTTCGGGAGCTCCGTGTTCGTCACGTAGACCTTCCCGCTCGCGGGGTTGACCGCCATGTTGAAGAGAATCGTCCCGACCGAGCTGAATACGGTTCCCTTCGCCAACGTCGTCGCATTGAACGCAAAGACATCGTTGTCGGGCAGGTCGAACGGGATGGCACTATTTCGGTTGGTATTGTCGGCGTCTCGCCAGTTCCCCCCGATCAGCTTCACGATCGCGCCGACTTCCGGTGCCGGGTCTCCGGCCGCGTTGTCACTGGGCCCGGGTGCCCCGTTTCCTCCGAAGCCGTCATTGACAGCGGTCTCGTTGACGACCGTGGTCTGGTTGCCAGACATGAAAGCTGCGACGTAGACCGTCGTCCCGTCGGTCGCCAGTGCTCGCGGCGTGTCGGAAAAGAATGTCAGCACGTCGATCGGCGTCCCGCCGATCGTGTTCCCCAGGTTCGTCCCGTCGAA
>JAYGDB010000136.1:0-2012 GCA_046583095.1 Myxococcota bacterium
GCGCTGCAGCCACGATCTCGGCCACGGTCTCCCCCTTCGTTCGCAGCGCGACCAACAACCCGGCGATCTGGGCGGGAGTCGCCTTGCCGTCCATGATCTCGCCGAAGCCGGCCTCGAGGATGTCGGGCGGGACGTCCTGGCGCGAGGTGGCAAGCGCGATGGCCTCTCGCAGGCTCATGCCGCTGCCCTGCAGCGGGCGAGAAAATTCCCCAGCAGCTGCTTGCCGACCTCGGTGAGGATCGACTCGGGATGGAACTGGACACCCTCGACCGGAAGCTCGCGGTGTCGAACACCCATGATCTCGCCATCGGCGGTCCGTGCCGTCACCTCGAGGACCTCCGGACAGCTGTCCCCTTCGATTACCAGCGAGTGGTAGCGGGTCGCCTCGAATGGCTGCGGGAGTCCCTCGAAGACGCCGACGCCTTGATGCGAAATCTCCGATGTCTTGCCATGCATGATGGATCGAGCCCGGACGATGCGGCCGCCGAACGCGACGCCGATCGCCTGGTGGCCGAGACACACCCCGAAGACCGGCGTGCCCTGCGAGGAGAACCGCTTCACCGCCTCGACCGAAACCCCGGCGTCGGTCGGCTCTCCGGGCCCCGGCGAGATCACGAGCCCGTCGGGCTCCCGCGCGAGAAGCGTGTCGACGTCTTCGACATCATGCCGGACGACATCCACTTCCGCGCCCAGCTCACCCAGATATTGGACCAGGTTGTACGTGAACGAGTCGTAGTTGTCGATCATCAAGAGACGTCCGGACATCTCAGTCGCCTCCCTCCCGCGCAAGATCGATGGCCTGGACCAGCGCCTGCGCCTTGTTGACACACTCCTTGAACTCGAGCTCGGGCTTCGAGTCGGCTACCACGCCCGCTCCCGCGTGGACCATGATCGAGCCGTCCGCCACCACCATCGTGCGGATCGTAATCGCCATATCCATGTTGCCCGAATAGTCGATATAGCCGACGCAACCCCCGTACGGTCCGCGACCGACCGTCTCGAGTTCGTCGATGATCTCCATCGCACGCACCTTGGGAGCACCGGAGAGCGTGCCACACGGAAAGGTAGCCCGGAGCAGGTCGAGCCAGTCGAACTCGGGCCTCAGCTCCGCCTGGACGTTCGAGACGAGGTGCATGACATGGGAGTAGCGCTCCGTCTTGGCGTACTCATTGACACGAACGGAGCCGATCTCCGCTACCCGACCGACGTCATTTCGGCCCAGATCGACGAGCATGACGTGCTCGGAGCGCTCCTTCGGATCGGAAAGGAGCTCCCGCTCCATCTCGAGATCGTCTTCCGGCGAACGCCCACGCCGCCGCGTCCCCGCGATCGGGCGCACGTCGACGGCTCGCTCTTCGAGACGCACCAGGATCTCCGGCGACGAGCCCACCAACTCGGCGTCCGCAAGCCGCACGTAGAAGAGATACGGACTCGGGTTGATCGAGCGCAGCTGTCGGTAGAGCCAGAACGAATCAACCTGCTGGGGAACCCGGAACTGCTGGGCCAGGACCACCTGGAAGATGTCACCCGCCTCGATGTAGCGCTTCGCTCGCTCGACGATCTCGTGATAGCCGGTCTCGCTCATGCTGCGGTCGACCGCCATCGGCTCGCGCACGAGCGGGTGCGGAGGCTCGGGAGCAAGCGGCTCCCGCAACGTTGCCACGACCTCCTCGATCGCGCGCCCCGCGTCGGCGTAGCGCAAGCCTGCATCATCCCCGGGCTGCAGGTGTACGTGCCGCACGATCAGCGCGGTGTGCTTGATGTTGTCGAAGACGACGACGGTCTCCGGCAGCACGAAGCTCAACACAGGCAGACCGGTTTCGTCCGGATTCGGATCGGGCAGATGCTCGACGAATCGCACCCAGTCATAGCCGATCATGCCGACTGCGCCGCCGATGAAACGCGGCCACGCGATCCCCTCCGGCGTGGCGTGTTTGAGCGAGCGGAGCTTCTCCCGCAGGAACTCGAGCGGATCTCCCGGCGTCGTGACCTGTTCGGTGCGCTTCTCGCCC
>JAYGDB010000181.1:0-9905 GCA_046583095.1 Myxococcota bacterium
GGTTCGTAATCACGATCGCGGTGTCAGCCACGTCGCGATCCGGGTCGGGCGGAAGGTCGATTCGGTCCCTCAACGACGCGGCATCGCGCTCGATATCGCGCAACGGCTCGACGTCTCGGCCTGAAGCAGCCGGGGCGACGAAGGCACCGATCAGGGCGGTCACCGCAAGCGCGGTGACCCAACGGGCGGAACGGGTCTTGACGGAATTAATACTTCGCATGGGGTATCTCCTTGGGAGGGGGTGCTCACCGAAGACCGAGTCCTGCGGTCAGCGCCCTTGTATAAGAAATGGGAAATTTTCCCACTTCGAGCCACAATATATGTGGGAATCTTTCCCACGTCAAGGGCTTTTTGCGATGTCTACAAGGCGGTATGCAGGCCGGGTGCAGCGGCTCTTCTGCCTCGCGCTGATGCTGTGCATCCCGTGCGCACCGGCCGCGCAGGCAAACGACGAAGCGCTCGCGCGCTGGCTACATGGCGAACTTCGGGCGGCCACCGGCATCGACTACAGCCGCGGCGACTACGGGCACGAGGCAGAGACGGAGATGCTCTACGTGCCCTTCACACTCACGTACCTCTTCGATCAGTTCGCGCCCTCGCCCACCCCGCGCGACCAACTCGAACTGAAGCTGAGTGTTCCCTACCTCGAAGTGGACGGGCCGATCGAGGCAGGTGCCGAGGTGTCGGCTCGCGAGCGCGGCATCGGCGACGTGCTGATCGGAGCCTCGTATCTTTACTATCCCGAGCGCACCGGGCTACCCGCAGGCGAACTCGGCTTCTCCGTCCAACTCCCGACTGCCGACGAGGGCCGCGGACTCGGAACCGGGAAGACGGACTACACGCTTCGGCTCAGCCTCTTCCAGCGCTACGGCGATTTCGTGCCGGTCGTGTCCGGGGGCTACCGCTTCATCGGGAAGAACCGACCCGAGTTCGTGCTGAGAGACGGCGCGACGGCCTCCGCTGGCCTGAGCTGGATCCCAACGGAGAGGTGGAACCTGGGCATCAGCTACGACTGGCGCCAGGCGATCTCCAGGAGGATCGTACCCGGCTCGAGTGCCGGGGGTGCGTTGGTGAGATCGGACGACGGGCACGAGCTGACGCTCTTCGGCAGCGCACCCTTGGGACCCTGGCTTCGACTCTCCCCCTACTTCGTCGCCGGGCTGTCGGAAGGCAGCCCGGACTTCGCGCTCGGCGCCCAGGTGCAGGTCGTGGTGCCCGTTCGCCCGTGGGGCGGCGCGCGCTAGCGGTCGAGGATGGAACCGGCCCGAGAGGCGCTCCGCGCTTCGCCCCTACCCGGTTGCACGACACGGCTGTCAGGGCTTCGTCGGTACCGGCCTTACGTCCCTCGGGATCGCGCGCAGTGTCGAGTCCGGCCGGTCGACGCTCCGGGGTCGCTCGATACGCGGGGGCTTTGAAGGCAGCTGCGGCCGCAGTACAGGCGGGCGAACCGGCGGCGCGGGCCTGACCGCGAGCCGGTCGGCGCGAAGGATGCCATCCCGAAGCACGGCGCCGCTCACCCTCACGTGCGAGGCGGTATCCACCAGGGCGCGCACATCCCGGGTGGCCGCAGCATCCACCACGATCCCGTGTACGGCGAACCGCTTCGGGTTCAGCCGCCGCTCGACGGGCCCCTCCAGGGAGAGCCGCGCCAGGTTGCCTGCATTCTCGACTCGCTCCCCCAGCCACGCCGCCGACGCCTGGGGGCCGGCTTCCGCGGGCAGCACCCAGATCTTCTGCGTGAACAGCCCCGCGTCGCCGGGCCGAGCTACCAGCCAAACCGTCTGACCCACGGCCAGGCCCCCTGCCCCAATTGCGACCGTGTTCTCCAACACGAGCTCTACCTGGTCGGAGAAGTGAACCCGCTCCCCGTTGACGCAGATGCTGCCGAGCGACGTGATCGTCCCGAAGAACCCGGTTCCGCCCAGTCCGCTGTCGTCCCCACTGGCCCCGGTTCCGCCGATCCCACTGTCGTCGCCGTGGATCCCGCTGCCGCCCAGGCCCGTCTCGTCACCCGACGCACCGCTTCCCCCGAGCCCGCTGTCGCCGGCCAGCGCGGTCAGCTGCTCGTCGTTCCAGCCACTGGTCATGCAGCTGGGATTCGCCAGCACCGGTGCCGGCAGCAGCAACAGGAGGAGGAGCGGAAGCAGGATTCGGAGCGCGTTACGCATCGCCATCCCCTGTCTGCTCGGAGTCGCCTTCCGCGGCGCCGCCATCGGCCTCTTCGTAGAAGTAAACGCCAAAGCTCATCCGCCGGGAGGTGTCATCACCGGATGCATCCTGGCCCTGGAGCTCGAGGGCACGCCGGTTGACGGTCTCGAGAGCCTCTGCACCGAGGCTCCGGGACAGCTCCGACAGCTCCTCTACAGACGCGACCGAGAGGTCGTCGTAGTACACGGTTCGTTCGAGGAGCGGCGCCTCTCGACCCATCAGGTTCCGCCCCGCCGCCGCCAGGTGATCGCGCAAGCTGCGTCCGAGGTAGTGGGCCTTCTCGTCGAACCCCTTCTCGGGCACGAACGCCCTCTCGTTCAGGCAGACCCGGTCTTCGTCGTCGAGTCGGACGACGCCGAGGCGGACCCACTCGTCGAGGATCGCCCGCGGCCGGATATCCTTGCTGACCGACTCGACCAAGGACTCGAAGGAGGGGGAGCCGTCGGCCGTACCCAGTCGCGGCAGGCGCCGGGGATCCGAGCCGTCGCGAAACTCGGCGAGCCCCATCCAACGCGAGACCAGCTGGGCGCCGAGAGAGACGCTGCGGGGCGGGGCGTCGACCTCCGTCCGCTCCTCCAGCAGCCGCTTGACGTCCTTCCGATGGATCCCCGTGAGCAGGCTCAGCCGGCTGATCGTCTGGCGCCGGCTCTCGAGGGCGAACTCACGCTCCGCGACGTCGACGTAGACCCGCTTGAGCAGGTTTCCGAGGAACGGCTGGGTAATCCCGTGGGAAAGGAGCAGCCGCACCAGCGGGACGAGCATCCGCAGGAGTGCGGTCACCAGGGACTTCGGGGGCTCCGGAGATCCCTGGGGCGCCGGAGAAGTCGAACGGGGGTCGGGAGGAGACATAGCCGTGGGAAAATAGCCCACAACGTCGATCAAATCGACACCTAATTAGTCGGCAACCCCCTCGGGGCACTCCGCTCGTTCGCGCCTCCGCCTCCACCCGGCCGTGTCGCCTGAACGGCCCGGCACCGCCCAGAGGGACGCGGCCGATCAGGAAACGACCTCCTGTTCTCGCAGCCGCTCGATCTCCTCGTCGCTGCGCCCGAGCCCGCGCAGGATCTCGTCGCTGTGCTGCCCGTGGGCCGGAGCCATCGCGCGCGGGGCCCAGGGCGTTCCCTCGAAGTCGACGGGGGTCGCTGGCAGAAGCGTCGTGCCGGCGCCATCGGGCACCTCGACGAGGCCCCCCGCGGCGAGCACCTGCGGATCTGCAAGAACCTCTTCACTGTTCTGGACTGGGGACCACCACAGATCCGGTTCCGTATCGAAGATCTCGGTCCACTCCTCGCGCGTCTTGGTGGCGAAGATCGCGTCGAGTTCGGCGATGATCTCACCCGCGTGCTCGCTGCGGTCCGCGGCGGTCGCAAAGCGCGAGTCCTCGATCCACTCGGCGTGACCCACTGCGCGGCAGAGGGGCGGCCAGTGGCGCTCGGCTTCGAGACCCACGATCCAGAACCACCGCCCATCCTTGTCCGCGTAGCTGTTGATGCACGGGTTTCCCATCTTCGTCCGGTCCGCGACGGCGACCGGAACCCCGAGGCGCGCACCCAGGGAGAGATCGAAGCTCAAGGTGTAGATGCCTTGGCGGAGCAGCGACGTCGAGACGAGCTGCCCCTTCCCGGTCTTCTCACGCGAGTAGAGTGCGGCAGAGACGGCTGCCGCCGCCGCCAAGCCGGCGTTGTGATCGCCCATCCCGCCGCGCTGGAACGGCGGAGGGCTGCCGGGCGATGTGAGACTCGCCGCAATTCCCGAGCGGGCCCAGAAGGCGGCAATGTCGTAGGCCGCCCGGTCGGCGTCCGGACCCTTGAACCCGTAGCCCGAAATCGCCGCGTAGACGAGCCGCGGGTTGCGCGCACGCAGTGAGCTGGGGTCGAGCCCGAGTCGTTCCAGGGCCTTCATCCGGATGTTCGTGACGAACACGTCGGCGGCGTCGATCAGTTCGTGGGCGAGGCCGCGGCCCGTTTCCTTCGAGAGGTCGAGCACGATGCTGCGCTTGCTCCGGTTGTCGTTCTCGAAGATCGGATTGAACGGGAGTTCTACGCCGAACATGCTCTGAAACAGCCGAGCCGGATCTCCGACCCCAGGAGGTTCGATCTTGATCACGTCGGCACCCCAGTCCGCGAGGATTCCCCCGGCGGCGGGTCCGGCGATCCAGACCCCCATCTCGACGACCTTCACTCCATCCATGGGTCCGGCCATCGGCTTTGCCTCCTGCTTCCCGGTCGATCTCGAAGTCTAGCTGGCGACCTCGTCCACGAGTCCCCAGCGCAGCGCAGTTGCAAGGTCGACTCGCTCGCCGGAGAGCGCCATCCGGGCGGTACGCTGACGACCGATGCGCCGCGGCAGGCTGGCCGTCCCCCCGGCACCCGGCACCAGCCCCATCGAGAGTTCGGGCAGCTGAAAAAAGGTCCCCTCCGCGGCAACGACGCGTCGCGCGAACGCCGGAAGCTCGACACCGGCACCGATACAAGCACCGTGAACCCGGGCCTCCGTCCGCTCGGCACACTGGAGCAGGAGTCGCGCGGGGTTCCGCGTGGATCGGACCCCATGCGCGGTGGACGGGTCCGGCAGCTCGCCGAACTCCGACAAGTCGCCGCCGCTGCTGAAGGACGGCCCTTCGCCCCGAAGCACGATCCGGTCTACCGATTCGTCGGCGACTGCCATCTGGAGCGCTTCGACGAGCGCGTCCCGCATCTCGACCGAGAATGCGTTGTGCCGGCGCGGCCGGTTCAGGCTGAGCACGAGTTCGTCATGGAAGCGCTCGACCCGCACGGCGGGTCCGGGCTCGTCGGGCGCCGGAGCCGGCCGTTTGCGAGCCGCGAGCCAGGCCCCGAACTCGGGACCCGACTGCAACGTCGAGTAGACGAGACTCTCCGCCACCAGAGCGTCGTGCCCACCCAGCTGGTCGCCCTGGCGCAGGAGCTGCACGAGCGCCTGGCAGGCCAGCGGCGCAGCCTCGATGGCGGCCAGGATCGACTCGCTCTCCGAAGCCTCTCGCACGACCACGTCGAAGCGATCCGCGAGCGCCTCGCTGGCCGGCGTTTCCTCGCCGCAGATCGCGAGTGTGGGACACGGCAGCTGGGCGAGGGCTCCGCGCACGCGCAGAGCCACGTCGTCCGGGGGGGCAGTGGTCTCCGAGCCGAAGTCGACGACCAGCACCGCCTCGCCGGTCAACGCCGAGAAGCGCTCGAGCGCGTAGGGCGAGGGCAGAACATCGAGGGCCTCTCCGAGGCGCATGCGACGATCAGCCGCCGGCGAGCTCCGCGCGGACTTGGCGGCGCAGGAGCTTCCCGGTCTCGTTGTAAGGCAGCTCGTCGCGGAACTCGATCCGCTGTGGCACACGGGACGATCGCAGGCGGTCCTTCACCCATTGCTGCAGCGCTTCCGCGCTGGCCGTGGCGCCCGTCTTCAGGACGATTGCCGCGGCGACCCCTTCGCCCCACTGCTCGTCGGGAATCCCCACGACCGCCGCGTCCGCGACCGCTTCGTGTTCGAGGAGCACGTCCTCGATCTCGCCGGGGGACAGGTTCTCTCCGCCGCGGACGATCACGTCGTCGATACGACCCTCGACGAAGAGGTAGCCCTCCTCGTCCAGGGAGCCACCGTCGCGCGTAGCGAACCACCCGTCATCCGAGAGGAGGCTGCCACGGCCGAGATACTCGCCCGAGACCTGCTCGCCGCGTACGCAGATCTCTCCTCGCTCGCCAACCGCGACCGGCTTACCGTCCTCGTCGCAGATTTGCACCTCGAGGGTGGGCAGGGGACGCCCGACGGACACGAGTCGGCGCCGGCCGGCAGGATCGTCGCTGGCCGCCGCCTCGCGATGATCGTCCGGGGTCAGCACCGAGATCGTCGAGCTCGTCTCGGTGAGCCCGTAGGCGTTCGTGAAATCCGTCGTCGGGAACAGCGCCATCGCCTTCTCGATCACGGGAAGGGGCATCTTGCCGCCCCCGTACGAGAGGGCTCGCACGCTGCCGAGATCCCCGGTCTCGCCGGGGGCGAGCGTCTTCTCGAGTTCGGCGATGATCCGCTGGAGCATCGTGGGCACCACGAACGCGTTCGTGATCTTTTCCTCCCGGGCGAGGGAGAGCCACTCGCCGGCACTGAAGTTCGGCAGCTGCACGATGCGACGCCCCGAGTAGACGGAACTCGCGATCGCCGCCATTCCGGCGATGTGGTACGGCGGCACGCTCATCAGTGCGGCGTCTTCCTCGGCTGCACCCATGAACTCCACCGACCCGAGGATGTAGGAGACGATGTGCTTGTGCCGCAGGACCGCGCCCTTCGGGGCGCCCGTGGTGCCGCTCGTGAAGAGCAGGATCGCAATGTCCTCGGGATCCATCGGCCAGTCGGGTTCGATTTCGGTCTCTGGGCCCGACGTCGCCGCGTCGATCCACTCGTCTCGATCCACCACCTGGATGCCGTCGAGCTCGGCGAGGTCGGGGGCTCGCTCGGCGTCGGTGATCAGCAAGGCCGGTGCGATCTGGTCGGCGAGCCGCGCCACCTCGTCGGCGGTCAGCCGGTAGTTCAGCGGCACGAACGGACGACCCGACCAGGCGCTGCCGAAGAGCGCGATCGGAACCGCGAGGCTGCTGACGTCGAGCATGGCCACGCGCTCGACACCCGCGTTCTGGATCGTCTGCTTAGCGCGATGGGAGGCCCGGAAGAGGTCCGTGTAGGTGAGCGAGCGACCGGCGCTGGTGACAGCCACGCGCTCGCCAAAGCCGGACGAGGCCATCTCGAGCAGCATCATGAGGTTCATGGGGGGACCGCTCTCCTGCTCTTCTCGGGAGCTAGTCGGAAGACGGAAGCGGCTTTGCGCCCTTGACGGTGAGCGCTGTACCGCCGACCGCGAAGGAGCCCTTGCCGGGCTTGGTGCAAAGCAGCTCGAGATCCGCGGCTTCGTTGATGTAGCGTTTGCCGATTTGGGTGCCTTCCGCGGCGTCTTCCGAGAGGGTCTGCCCGGGGGGAATCTCCGTTCCGAGTTCGACCATCGGCGCACCACCGCAGGTGACTTCGACGTCGCCCTGGGGCGCCACGATGACCATCACCTCGGTGTCGCAGACCGCGCTCTTCAGTCGACTTCCCGCCTTGAGTTCAGCCATACCTTGCGACTCGCCTCCGAGTGAAGAACCGAAAGAGTCCGAGACGATAGCCACTCCCCCGTCAGGTGGCAGGGCGGCTCTCGTCTGCGACGATGGGCCCCATGCCGCCCCCTGCAGCAGCCCGTGAGACGACCCCGGCACTGGGGATTCCCGGTTCGGGAGCCGCCGCCGATTACGCGCGGAATCTGGTCGAGTCTCTCGGGTGGCAAGCCGAGCCGGACGGCGCCTCGGCGGACCGCTCACCCGCCGATGCCTGGGCGCTCTCGGGGGCGATGATGCTGACAGGTGCGAAGGACGGCCCCGCGTTGCCGGCGCCCGCGCCGATCGCGACCTGCGCGGACGGCGCCGGACGGGCGCTGGTCGCACTCGCTCTCGCGATGACGGGAATCGCACCCCGGGGACTCGACGGCGCGGCGCTCCTGGGCGAGCGCGCCGCCCTGGCCGAGCCACCTCTCGAACGCGCCGGACGAACCTCGCCGGGAGGAAGCGCCCGGATCCTCGCGTGCGCGGACGGCTGGCTGGCCCTGAACCTGGCGCGCCCCGACGATGTCGCACTGATCCCGGCCTGGCTCGAGACCGATCCCGGCGGCGAGGCCGATCCCTGGGAGCGGGTTGCCGCACACGTCGCCGGGCAACCGCGGAATGCGCTCGTCGCCCGGGGGCGAGGGATGGGCTTGGCGGTGGCCGCCGTCGGGCCGGCCGAAGACCCCCGCTGGTGCCGGATCGAGTTGCAGGGCGAAGCCCGGCCCGCGCCCTCGAGTCCTCCGCTGGTCGTCGATCTGTCCTCCCTCTGGGCGGGTCCACTGTGTGGCCAGCTACTCGCAGCGTGCGGCGCCCGGGTCGTCAAGGTAGAGAGTGTCGAGCGTCCCGACGGCGCGCGTCGCGGAAGCGCACCGTTCTTCCAGCTGCTGAACGCCGAGAAGGAATCCGTCGCGTTCGAATTCAGGGACGAGCGCGACCGGCGCCGGCTCGGCGCGCTGCTCGCCCGAGCGGACATCGTGATCGAGAGCAGTCGTCCTCGTGCGTTACGCCAACTCGGCCTTCGAGCCGAAACCTACGTCGAAGAGCAGGCAGTAACCTGGGTCAGCCTGACCGGCTACGGACGCCGCCAGCCCGAGGCCGGGTGGATCGCGTTCGGAGACGACGCCGCCGCATCGGCCGGACTCGTCGCGACGGCCCCCGACGGCGACCCCTGCTTCTGCGGGGACGCGATTGCCGACCCGCTCGCCGGGCTGCACGCGGCGCTGGCGGCCCTCGCGAGCTGGGCCCAGGGAGGCGCGCGACTCCTCGACGTGTCGCTCCAGGGAGTCGCCGGCCAGGTGGCGGGATTCCCAGTGCCCCCGGGCCGTCTGCGGGAAGACCCCGCGCCGCCGCGGGCCCGACCCATCCGGGGGCACGCAGCCGAGAGCGGCCGTGACACCGAGCGCGTCCTCGCTGAACTCCGCATCCCGTGCTGATCCGCAACGTCGAGATCGACGGAAACTGCGGGCTCGACGTCCGCACCGACGGCGAGCGCATCGACGCCATCGGACCCGATCTCGAGGCGCCCGCAGGAGCGACGATCGTGGAGGGCCGCGGGGGCGCCCTGCTCCCCGGCCTCCACGACCACCATCTCCACCTGTACGCGCTGGCCGCCGCACGACACTCGGCCCGCTGCGGCCCGCCCGAGGTTCGCGACGAAGCGGGCCTCGCCCGCGCGCTGCGAGCCGCAGACGACCGGCGGGGCCGCGCGGACGAGTGGATCCGCGGCGTCGGCTACCACGAATCCGTTGCCGGCGATCTCGACGCCAGTCGCCTCGACGCGCTGCTGCCCGGGACACCCGTGCGGATCCAGCACCGCAGCGGGGCGATGTGGATCCTCAACTCGGCCGGCCTCGAGAAGCTGACTCTCGGCAACCGCCTGCCCGCCGGCGTCGAGCACGCGCCCGACGGAAGCCCGAATGGACGTTTCCTGCGACTCGACGCTTGGCTGAGAAGACGGATCGGCACTTCCGAGCCCCCGGATCTGTCGGAGGTCGGTGCAACCCTGGCGCGTTTCGGCGTGACCGGCGTGACCGACGCGACCCCCACGAACGACCCCGCCACCCTCTCGCGTCTCTCCCGAGCGGTCGAAAGCGGCGCCCTGCGCCAGCGGCTGCGGGTGATGGGCACGGGCGCCCTGCCGGTGCCCGAACAGGCGCGCGTCACGCGCGGTGCCGTAAAGCTCGTCCTCACCGAGTTCGACCTGCCCGCCTTCGACGCCCTGCAGCTCGACATCGAGAACGCCCACGCGGCCGGCCGCGAGGTGGCAATTCACTGCGTGACCCGTGCCGAACTCGTGCTCGCCCTCGGCGCCTTCGAGGCGGCCGGCAGCGGGCCCGGCGATCGCATCGAGCACGCCTCGATCGCCCCACCCGAACTCGCGGGACAGATCGCTGCGCTGGATCTCGCGGTCGTCACGCAGCCGAACTTCATCCGGGAGCGCGGAGACGCCTATGCGTCCGAGGTCGACGCGATAGATCGCCCCTGGCTGTACCGCTGCCAGGGGCTGATCGAGGCGGGGGTCGCGCTCGGCGGAGGAACCGATGCTCCCTTCGGCGATCCGGATCC
>JAYGDB010000231.1:0-4278 GCA_046583095.1 Myxococcota bacterium
GAGCCTCGACGATGCCGGGCATCGCTTCCTCGACCGCATCGAGGAAGCGGGACGCACGATGGATGCGCTGATTCGCGACCTGCTCGAACTCTCGCGGATCCAGACGCCGGGCGACTTCCGCCCGGTCCTCGATCCGCGCTCGGTCCTGCAGCAGTTGGCGACGGAGCTCAAGCTACGCCTCGATCAGCAGGGCATCGAGCTGGTCCTGCCCGCGGATCCGCCGATCATGCAGGTGGATGAGACGCGCCTCTATCAGATCCTCTCGAACCTGGTCGGCAACGCGGTGAAGCACGGCTTTGGCCACCCGGATCAGCCCGCGACCCCCCGGATCTCGATCGAGATTCACGAGATCGACGGCGGCCATGAGATCGTGGTGTCCGACAATGGACGCGGAGTCCCCGAGGAGGATCACGAACGGATCTTCGAGACCTTCCAGACGGGTCGCCACGTTCGCCGCGCCGATCACTCGCACGGCATCGGCCTCGCGATCGTGAAGAAGATCATCCAGGCGCATGGCGGGCGGGTGTGGATCGTGAGCGAACCCGGGCGGGGCGCGCACTTCCACGTTCTCTTCC
Source organism: Myxococcota bacterium (assembly GCA_046583095.1). Lineage (GTDB taxonomy): Bacteria > Myxococcota_A > UBA9160 > UBA9160 > UBA4427 > JAJDAN01. Next base: position 576 of record JAYGDB010000231.1, read on the forward strand.
CAGCTCCGCAAACCTGAAAGCTCTGCCCCCGCGACCCGGCGCTGCGGAAGCGCCGCGCTGAGGGCTCCCCTTCTCCTAGCAGTTCTCCGCGGCCTCGCGTAGGCTGCGCGAGCCTTGTACCCCACGCTCTTCACGATTCCGGGCATCGACTACCCGATCAGCACCTTCGGCGTGATGCTGGCGATCGCCTTCCTCGCGGGATTCTGGATTACCGCGAAGCGTATGCAAGAAGAGAGCCTCGATCCCGAGTTCGCATCGACCCTCCTCATCTATGCGATGGCCGGTGGCCTGATCGGTTCGAAGCTCTACTACGCGATCGACGTCGGGCTCCGCACCGGCACGCCGTTCTTCGACCTCTTCTTCGCACGCGCCGGGATCACCTGGTACGGCGGCCTGATAGGCGGGCTCCTCGCCTGCTACCTCGGCACGAGAATCCACAAGGCCGACTTCCTCACCCTGGCGAACTGCTCGGCCTCGAGCCTCGCCGTCGGGCAGTCCCTCGGTCGCATCGGTTGCTTCCTCGTCGGCGACGACTACGGCAAGGCGACGGACCTGCCCTGGGCGGTCGCGTTTCCTCAGGGCGCACCGCCGACGCCGCCAGGCATCGAGGTGCACCCGACCCAACTCTACGAGGTGATGTGGCTGCTACCCGTGGCCGGCTTGCTCTGGCTGCGGCGGAAGAAGAGCCCCTTCGTGTTCGGCGAATACCTGGTCGCGAATGGCGCCGGGCGCATCGTGATCGAGCACTGGCGCGTCAATCCGGAAGTCGCCCTCGGGCTGACCGAGCCGCAGTGGATCGGCATCGCGCTCATCGTTGCCGGAGTCGGCGGTTGGCTCTACTACCTGCGCCGGCAGCGGGCGCGCGAAGCGACCGCCTAGACCGGGGTCCGAGGCGCCTAGGCGGACGACGGATCCAGTCCTTCCAGCCTGTCAGTAATCTCCCGCGCATCCCGGAGCAGGGCCTCCTCGCTGCCGTCGACAAGGGTGGGCAGCCGCGCCATCACGGTCCTGGCGAGATCGACTTGCACGGGGGCGAGGGCAGGTGCCTCGAGCCAGGCGGTCAACCGTGTGACGGCCTCGCGATAGTCGCCGGTCAGGAAGGCCCTCATACCGAGTGCGTAGGCTTCGAGGTGGGCCAATTCACAGTGATCGTCTTTGCGACCCTCGAAGCCGCGTGCCTCGATGATGAGTTGCTCGGCTTCCTCGAAGTGTGCACTTGCGAGATGCGATCGGATCGCGCACAGGTAGGCGGCCAACACGGTGTCGTGCACCCGCGCAAGCAGAGCTTCTATTCCCTCCGGATAAACGACATCGACCTGGGCGCGCTCCTCCAACAAGAATCGCGTAACGAGCCCGGCCACAGGATCCGTAGGTCCCCGATCCATCGCATCGCCCAGCAGGGCGAGCAACTGCATGCGGGTCTGACCGAGGAGCGTCTCGGTCTCACGCAACGACTCTCCGAGACGATCCGATGCGGCCCGCAGAATCTTCTCGAACTCGGCGACCAGGTCGTCGGCCTCGTCTCCGACGTCCTCGCGAAGCGCCTCGACCTTCGGACCGTAGACCTCGATCTGGTAGACGTTCTCGCGAAACTTCAGTGCCTCGTGGAACAGGGATCCCACCGCCAGGTCGAAGAGCGCCTCACCTCGACGCAGGGGCTCGTCCGGATCGCGATCGCGAAACAAGCCGTGCGCCCGCTCCTTCAAACGAAACAGAACACTCGAATCGCTGTCGGCAACCAGCTGGCGCACCTCCTCGAAGTGGAGGGAACCGCGATGGAAGCGCTCGAAGAGAACTTGGAAGCGCTGGTGGACCACGATGAAGTCGCGGACGATGTCTACGAGGTCGGCAGGCCTGGGCATTCCGGATCCCACTCCTCCTGATCGGCGTGGCCGCCGATTCCCACTCTACTCTGACGAGACCCAGAAGAGCAGCCCCCCCGCAGGGCTGCATGCGGCGCGAAAGTGCGGCCGGTCACGAGCCGGCAACTTGGTTGTTGGGCCCGTCGCGGTCGCCTACCGTCGTTCTTCGCGCCCGTTGCCGAAACAGCCTGATTCCCCCGTAGCCACGGGACGCCGACTCGCCCGTAGGCTGGGAGCCGGGCCCGAGCGCCTCAGAGCCTGAGAGCGAGAGGAAAACCTGAGAATGAGCGAGGTCGAACGCGAAACCATGGAGGTCGATGTCCTCTTCGTGGGGGCCGGACCCGCCACCCTGGCGTCCGCCTATCACCTCATGAAGGAGATCGAGCGCCACAACGAGAGCCTCGAATCGACGGGTGGAACTGCGATCGAGGTTCCGACGGTCCTCGTCATCGAGAAAGCCGCAGCAATCGGCGACCACCAACTCTCGGGCGGCGTCATGAATCCCCGGGCGATCGCCGAGTTGATCCCGGACTTCGTCGAGCAAGGCTTCCCGACCGAGCACGTGTGCACCAACTCCCAATTCATGGCGTTCCTTCCGGGCATGGCCATCAAATCGCCGATCGTGCCACCGAACTTCCAGAAGAACGGCTACCACGTCGTCTCCCTCTCGAATGTCGTGAAGTGGCTGGGTGAGAAGTGCGAGGAGGTGGGCGTCGAAATCTACCCGGGCTTCGCGGGCGCCGAGATCCTCACCGAAGGCGATCGAGTCGTCGGTGTCCGCACCGGCGACATGGGCATCGACAAGAACGGCCAGCCCAAGCCCACTTACCAGCCGGGCATGGACATCATCGCCAAGGTGACGGTGCTCGGGGAAGGCGTGCGCGGAAGCCTGACCAAGCAGCTGATCCGTCGATTCGAGATGCAGGGCCAGAATCCGGACACCTACGAAACTGGCATCAAGGAGATCTGGCGCATCAAGCCGGAGAACCACAAGCCCGGTCGGGTGATCCACGGCAGCGAATTCCCCCGCTTCTTCGGAGAATCCCACGGCATGTGGCTCTACGACATGAAGGACAATCTCGTGTCCTTCGGCTTCGTGACGAGCCTCTCTGCCGAGTCGCCGCACAGTGACCCCCACCTGTACGCCCAGAAGTTCAAGACCCACCCCTTCATGCGGAAGCTCCTCGAAGGGGGCGAGCTGATTCGCTACGGCGCCAAGTGCATCCCGACGGGCGGGCTATACGCCCAGCCCAAGCTGTACACGAATGGCGCGATGCTCGTTGGCGACTCCGGCAACTTCTGCAACATCTACAAGCTGGCGGGGATCCACATGGCCATCAAGTCGGGCATGATGGCGGCAGATACGATCGTCGACGGTTTGCTCGCCGAGGACTTCTCGGCCAAGACGCTGGGCGCCTACACGGAGCGCTACAGAGCTAGCTGGGCCTATCAGGAGCATCTCGAAGGCCGCAACTTCACCGGCTCCATGGAAATCAGCCCGCTCTTCTTCATGGGCCTCAACATGCCCGCGATGATGCTGACGGGTGGACGCGGCCTGAAAGACCCGCTCCACACCGATCCCGGCCACAAGGCCATGAAGAAACTCTGGGAGCTTCCGAAGCAGAATCGCGACAAGGAGATCTTCGAGTTCGACAACGTTCTCACCTTCTCGAAGGAGCACCTCGTCGGCTTCAGTGGCACCACCCACGAGGCCGATCAGGTTCCGCACCTGCACGTGGCGGACACGGATCTGTGCGCCACGACCTGCGCGATCGAGTACGGGAACCCCTGCGAGAGCTTCTGCCCCGCGGCCGTCTACGAGATGGTTCCGGATACGGACA
>JAYGDB010000050.1:0-27262 GCA_046583095.1 Myxococcota bacterium
CCGCTGGTCGAAAACCGCCTCCGCACCGCCGCGCTCCGCGGATCCGGATTGGAGCTGCTTCAAGTCCATGCCAACCGAGAAGTTCTTCTCGCCCGCCGCGGTGAAGACGAGCACCCGCACCTCGGGGTCGTCGGCTGCAGCGTTCACGGCCTCTTCGAGTTGGTCCATGTACTCGAACGACATGCGGTTGATCGGATCGTCGTTGTTCGTGAGGGTGAGGACGCCCCCGTCTCGCTCGACCAGGAGAGCTTCGCGGTCGGTCATGGCTCGGTCTCCATCTATCTCTCCGTTACAGGGTCCGTTGGGCGACAGCCGGGCATCTACCCCGCCCAGGCGCGGCCACGATCAGCCGAGTCTAACGGAATCAGCGAACTCGAAGCTTCTATCGGCTTGCCTGTGTTGGAGTCGGGCTGTGCCGAACAGGAGCCGCAGCATTAGGAGCAGGCGCAGGGCGGGTGAGCTTGCGGGCAACTGCGTCCTGGGCGGAGGATTGGCGAACGAGGCGGGTCGATGCGGGCCGTCTTTGCCGCTCCTGGCGAGCAGCGATCGGCACCCAGCTGCCGTCGATGGCCGTCTGTGGCGTGGGTGCCCGCTCGTTTCCTGGTCAGGCCGGCGCGTGCCGCTCGTTTGTCATCTGGGTGCGCAGACGCCGCGCCTTCACCGACGCGTGCAGGGCGATCGCGATGCCCCATGCGAAGACGGCTACGTCCCAAACACCCGCCGCTGTGATTCTCGGTGACTTCATCTCGACCTCCCCCGTTTCCGTTCCGTCGCCCTGTCGCTTCGTGCTCTCGTCCTGGCTCTCGCGCGCTCGGGGTCCCCACCGGCGTGAAATGGGCCCACCAAGAGCTTTCCAAGCCGCAGTTCCATGCCTTCCAAAGGCCCTGAGAAGGAGGTGGACGTTTTTTATTCGTGGTGTCAGGAAAAAAGCAGGAAAGTTCCGCGGAGGGGCTATGTGGTCGCGCAGGAGCATTCGTGGCAAAGAAAACGCCGTTTTTCTCAGGCCGGGTCGAGCGGCGTCTGCGGTGTCGATCGGCCGGTAGGCCGGTGGGGCGTGCGGCCGCCGGGTCGGTGGCGGGCGGTGCCGGAGGTGGCGAGAACCCACAACCGCAGCAGACCAGGGTAGAGAGCAGAAGGAACGCGCTCCGGACGCGCATCTGCAACGAGAGACTTCGAGCCGTTGCAAGAGAGGATAGGAAAAAGGGGAAGGAAGCGAGCCTTTGAGCCCGGGTTCGAGTTCCGGTACGGTCTGACATTCCTTGTCCCGCAGCGATCCGCGGGCGAGAGTTCGGGCCGCTGCGATGCAGCAAGAACCCGATCGAGGTGAGCATGCGACGAGGTGGCGCACGAGTCCTGGCCACAGTGGCCTTGCTTCTTGTGATCATGCTTCCGGCGACGGGATGCCTCTTGCTCGCAGTGGGAGGTGCCGGGACCGCCGCGTACGAGGTCGCCAAGGACGACCGGACGATCGGGACGAAGCTCAAGGACGGCTCCATCACGAGTTCCGTCAAGACCCGCCTCCTGACCGACGAGCGCATCAACGCCCTCGACGTCAACGTCGATACCTACGAGGGCGTCGTCACACTCCACGGGCACGTCGAGACGAGCGGCGACCGCGCGCGTGCGATCGAGATCGCGCACGGGGTGAAGGGAGTCCGGAGCGTGACCTCGAAGTTGCGGGTGCTTCCCGCCTCGAAGTGACCCCGGCCGGGCTGGCGCCGTGAAGCCGCGGCTCGTTCTTCCTACATCAGCCGATCGCGGCTAGCGGAGTCGCAGCGTGGCCGAGTTCGAGACATCTCCGAGATTGCGCCGGAAAGCGGGCATCAAACGGCTGGCCGGCCTCCTCGCCGAACTGCGCACGCTCGATGAGTTGCGTGAAGGACGGCCCGGCAACTTCCGAATCGGTTCCCGTCCCTTTCTTCACTTCCACTACCACCCCGATGGCGAGATCGTCGCGGATATCCGGCTCTCCGATCGTGGCTTCACCCCGTTCGACGTCTCCGACGAAGCCGGGCAGCAGGAAGTTCTGTCGGTGATCGAACGTTGCCTAGGGGACTAGCCGAATCCGGACCGCCCTTCGGTTCGCAGCGACGCGAGACGCCGAGAATCCCCCGAGGGACAGCCTAGGCCCGCGGCCCCGAGTTTCAGACCCCGAGGACATCTCCCGATAAGCAGGTGGTAGTGCGCCGGCCCTGCTTGTAGGCGGTGCCGACACTCGAAGATTGCTTATTCTCGTGGGCGTCGATATCGATTGACGCGACTCGGGTTCTTGCCCCCTGTCAGGGTGGGGGCAATCGGGGGGACGAGTTCGGGGATGGTCGGCGGATTCAACAACAACTTCCGCTATCGCGGTGTCCTGTTCCACGTCCAGACCGAGGCCAATGGTGCCTCCAACCCGCACGTCATCACCCATCTGTTTCACGGTGGGAACATCCTCGCATCGGAAAAGCTCGACTACTCGGACAAGCTCGACCTCGGCGAGGACGAACTCGATCAGGTGGTGCGGGAGCTGATGGAGAAGCAGCACCAGGCGATGCTCCAGTGCTTGCAGCGAGGCTCACACGACCGCGTGATTCTCGAACGCCTCGGGGCCGGGGTCTTCTCCGAAGTTCCAGCTCCCCAGCAGAGCAAGACCGACGCCACCGCTGTGACTCGCCGCACCACCACGCCCGCGCCCCCGGCCGATTCACCTGCACGTGAGCCGATGCGCACATTCGGAGACAGCCCCGTCTCGCAGAAGCCCCTCGACGAGGTGGTCCTCGAACACCTGGTGGAGAACGCGCGCAAGCGGAAGCGCAAGAACCGGTGAGTCTCGGGGAGCGCGACTCGCCCGCGATTGCCGGGGACGGCGCAGTCCGCACCTACCACGTCTCCAAATCCTATCTCGCCGGCGCCTTCGCACTTCGCGATCTCACGCTGGAGGTGGCGAAGGGGGAGTTCGTCTTCTTGACGGGCCCGAGCGGCGCCGGCAAGACGACCCTACTCAAGCTCTTGTTTGCGGCGGAGCGTCCCGACGAGGGCCAGATCCTCGTGCTGGGCCGCAACATCGCGCGCCTTCGTGAGGCGGGCATCCCGGCCCTGCGCCGGCGGATTGGCGTCGTCTTCCAGGACTATAAGCTCTTGAATCGGCTGACGATCGAGGACAACGTGGCGATCGCGCTGGAGGTGGTTGGCACGCCGCGTCGGGAGTCCCGGGCGCGGGCATTCCGGATGCTCACGTTGGTGGGGCTGCAGCATCGCCGCTATCACCATCCGCTCTCGCTCTCGGGCGGCGAGCAGCAGCGCGTGGCGATCGCCCGTGCCCTCGTGAAGGAGCCCGAGATCCTGTTGGCCGACGAGCCGACGGGAAATCTCGATTCGAAACTCACCATCGAGATCATGGATCTGATCGCGAGCGCCTCCACCCGCGGCACGACGGTGATCGTTGCCACTCACGACTTGAGCCTGGTCGAGCGCTACGGGAGACGGACGATCCACCTCGCGGACGGTCGCATTGCGGACGACGCCCCGGCGCCGGGGCACGGCTTGTAATGCGTTCCGGAGTTATCGCGCTGAGTCTCGGCCGCTCGACCCTTCGCGGATTGCGTGCAAGTCCGGTGACGACTTCGATCGCCGTACTCACGATCGCAGCGGCGTTGGTGCTGGCCGGGGGCTTCGGCCTGCTCGTAACGAACATGGGAGACCTGCTCGCACGCTTCGGTGCAGAACTGCACGTGGTCGCGTATCTCGAAGCGGGCCTGGGCGACGATGAACTTCGCGCGCTCGCGGCCAGTGTTTCGACCGTGGAAGGTGTCGAAGACGTGAAGATTGTTTCGAAAGCAGAGGCCCTCGATCGCTTCCGCGAGTCGGTGGGTGGCGCTGCACTTCTGGAAGGACTCGCGGACAATCCGCTGCCTGCTTCCCTCGAGGTGGCCCTTCAGCCGCGGGACCGGACGCCCGAGGGCGTCGCGATCGTGGTGGGCGCGCTCTCCGGGTTGCCGGGGATCTCCGAGTTGGCGCACGGCCAGGAGTGGGTGGAAGGGTATGCGCGCTTTGCCTCGCTGGTTCGTGCTGGCTCACTCGGGCTCGGGCTCATCCTTGCAGTTGCGGCCTTGATGATCGTCGCGAACACGATCCGGCTGGCCGTCTACTCGCGGGAGGACGAGAGTGAGATCCTGCTGCTCGTCGGCGCGAGTCGCTCGTTCGTTCGCATCCCGTTTCTGCTCGAGGGCGCACTCCAGGGGGCGATTGGCGGAGCGCTCGCGGTAGGGCTCCTGTATCTAGGCTTCGTCGTCTTCCTGCCCAGTCTCGAGTACGGGCTCGAGTTCGTGCTGGGCAACACCGCACCCCATTTCTTCTCCTCGGGCCAGGCGATGGCCCTGATCGGGGCCGGCGGCGGCCTCGGGCTGCTGGGCTCGCTGACAGCGGTGCTCGGCGGGAGGCCGGCTTCGTGAAGCGGGCGGTCCTGGCGCTGGTCTCGCTGTGGGTGGCTGCACCGGCCCTCGCCCAGGCTGTCCCGGAACTCGATGAGCTACGCGACGCGATTCTCGAGAGCCGCGAGCGGGTAGGCCAACACGAGCGGAAGGAGCGCGCCATCCTCGAGCAGCTGGATCAGAGTAATCGGCTGCTGGCTGCACTCGGTCGCGAAGTGCGTGGGGCGACTGCCGACGTCAACAGGGCACAGGAGCAAGCGACGCACTTCGAGCGCCGGAGTCGCCTCGCAAGACGCCGCCTCGAAGCGACTCGGGAGGCCATGTCGCGTCGTGTGGTCGCCCTCTACAAGGCGGGGGCGGTGGGCCCGGTGCGCTTCCTGTTCGCATCCGAGACGATGCCCGAGCTGCTCCGTCGCGCCGCTGCGCTCGAGACCTTCGTCGAGTACGACGCGTCCCTGGTGGAGCGCTATCGCGACTATCTAGTCGCCTACGATGATCTCGAGCAGGAAGCAAAGCTGGCGATGCTCGTCCGCAAGCAGGCGACCGCTCGGCTGACGAAGCGCTCCGGGCAGCTCAGCGAGGAACGCGGCGAGCGCCGTCGGATCCTCTCGCGCGTGCGCAACGACCGCACCTCCGAGCGCATGCTGCTGGTGGAACTCGAGAAGGCGGCACGCGCTCTCGAAGAGACGCTCCAGGCCCTGGGCGACACGGGTGGAGGCCGTCCGCCGGCGGTGAGCCGGGGCTTCGCGAAGCGGAAGGGGAGGCTCGCCGCACCCGTCGACTCGGTGATCGAGCGTGCCTTCGGCAAGGTGGTGGACGCGGAGTTTCAAACCGAGACCTTGCGCAGGGGCGTCGACTTCGCGGCGTCCGATGGCGAGTCCGTCCGTGCCGTTGCACCCGGCGCGGTTCGCTTCGCGAGTTGGTTCCGGGGCTACGGAGAACTCGTGATCGTCGATCACGGAGACAGCTACTTCACAGTCTCGGGTCACCTGGGCGAGATTTTTGTGCAGGTGGGCGACGTCGTGAGCGAGGGAGACACCTTGGGCACCGTCGGCGAGACGGGATCCCTTACCGGCCCTCGCCTCTACTTCGAGATCCGACACGGCAGCCGGCCGCAGGATCCCGCGGACTGGCTCGAATCGCGGGGCAGGCTCGCCTCGCCGTGATGATTCGCTTTCGACCAGCCTGCTAGGCTCCCGTTTTTTCAAGGGATCAGAGAGGTTCACCGATGTCCACGCACCCGCGCGAGCGACGACTGCTCGCGTCTTTCTTCGCCGGCGCTGTGACGGCCGCGCTGCTCCTCGGCGTTACTCTCAGTGTCCGGACAGCCGACGCGTCTCGTTACGAAGACCTGAGCCTCTTCACCCACGTCCTCTCGCTGGTGCGTGGCAGCTACGTCGAGACCGTCGACGAGCACGACCTGTTACGCGGGGCCGTGCGCGGCCTCGTCCACAAGCTGGATCCCCACTCTTCCTTCATGGATATCGATGCCTATACGGAGATGCAGGTCGACACCCGCGGCGAGTTCCAGGGTCTCGGGATCGAGATCACGAAGGCCCAGGGCGAAGCCATCGAGGTGGTCTCCCCGATCGAGGGAACGCCCGCCGCCAACGCCGGCATCCAAGCGAGAGATCGGATCGTCTCGATCTGCCCGACCGAGCGTCCCGAGGGCTGGAGCGAGGACTGCCGGCCGACGCAGGAGATGTCGCTCTTCGAGGCCGTCTCGCTGATGCGCGGCCGAAAGGGAACCGAGATCACGATCTACGTTTTGCGTGAGGGCTTCGACGCGCCGCAGGCCTTCAAGATCCAACGGGATGTCGTGAAGGTGGCATCGGTCGAGGGGAGCCTCCTCGAAGACGGGATCGCCTATGTTCGGGTTCGCTCGTTCCAAGAGGACACGGCAACCGAACTGCGGGAGGCATTCGCGAAGATCAGTCTCGAAGCCGGTGACGTCTTCAGCGGCCTCGTGCTCGACCTGCGGGACAACCCGGGTGGACTCCTCGACCAGGCCGTGCAGGTGGCCGACGAGTGGCTGGCCGAGGGGCTCATCGTCTACACGCAAGGGCGCGATGTCAGTCAGCGTCAGGACTACCACGCGCGGCCCCAGCGCGGCAACAACGACTACCCGATCGTCGTCCTCGTGAACGAAGGCAGCGCGAGCGCGTCGGAGATCGTGGCCGGCGCTCTGCAGGATCACAAGCGCGCGCTGGTGCTCGGTGTAACGACCTTTGGCAAGGGCTCCGTCCAGACGGTTTTCCCGCTGGAGGACGGCTCCGCGTTACGCCTCACGACGGCGCTCTACTACACGCCGTTGGGTCGCTCGATCCAGGAGGTCGGCATCGAGCCGGACATTGTCGTGCAGGATTCCCCGCCCGCGGCGGTCGTGACCGGTCGCCGGGTTCGGGAGCGAGATCTGCAGGGTCATTTCACCCACGAGCAGGCCGATCCCGATCGAGAAGAGCCGAAGGAGGCGTCTGGGGCCCTCGAGAGCAGAGAAAAGACCGACGTCCAGTTGGACCGTGGTATCGAGGTGCTCAAGAGCTGGACCTATTTCCACGATCTGCGCCCGCCCCCGCCGGCCCGGGCGAGTGCGGTTCCTCTCGCGACGGAGTAGCGCGCGTGCCCGCCCCCGTCGGCCGCGATCTCGAACTCACCCGGAGCGAACTGGAAGCCTGGCTACCCGAGCCGCTCGCGGCGCGCTTCGGCGACGTGGCGGACGTACACGTCGGCGAGCTGACCGGTCCCGAAGCTACGGGCTTTTCGAGCGACACTCTGTTGTTCGACGTCTCCTGGAAGGGTTCGGATGGACTCCAGGAGCTGGGGCTCGTGGCGCGAATTCGACCGATGCGAATGTTCCTGTTTCCCGAGTACGACCTGGACGCCCAGTTCCGGATTCTCTCTGCACTCGAGCCGACGGACGTGCCGGTCCCGCAGCCGTACTGGCAGGAGAAGACCGGTGACGTGATCGGATCGCCCTTCTACCTGATGGCACGAATCGCGGGACGCACGCCCGCCGACAACCCGCCGTACAACGCCGCGGGTTGGTTGACCGAGGTCGACGCCGAAGAGCGCACCGCCATCTGGCGTGACTATCTCGAGACGCTGGTCAAGATCCGGCGTCTCGACGTGGACGCACTCGGCCTGGGCCTCCTTGCGAAGCCCGAGCTCGGGGACACGCCCCTGGCCCAGGAACTCAGCTACTACGAGAACTATCTCGAATGGATCTATGCGGGACGCGAGCATCCCCACGTCTCGAGATCCCTACCGTGGCTGCGGGCGAATCTTCCAGAGCAGGGCGATCCCGTCCTGTCGTGGGGCGACGCGCGGATCGGAAACATGATCTTTCAGCACGGCCGGGGTGTCGCGGTGCTCGACTGGGAGATGGCGCGGCTCGGCGATTTCCGAATGGATCTCGCCTGGGGGCTCTTCCTCGACCGCTACCACACCGAGGGCAACAACGTCGAGCGTCTGCCTGGTTTCATGAACCGCGAACAAACCCTCGCCCTCTATCAGGAGATTGCGGGTTCTGCGGTCGAGAACATCGAGTGGTTCGAGGTGCTGGCCGGCATGCGCTTCTCGGTGATCCTCACCCGACTCGCCCAGCAACTGATGGATCAGGGCTTCCTCCCGAAGGACACGGACTTCGAGTGGAACAACCCGGTTTCGAATCTCCACGGCAAGCAGCTCGAAGAACTCGGGATCGGCTAGCGAGACCGATGCTGCAAGCTCCAGGTCGCGTCACCGGCTGACGCGGTCCGCTAGCCTGCCCCGGTGAGCCAGTCAGATCTTCCCCAGGACGAGTCTCAGGAGCGCCGGATCTTCCGGGTCGGTCAGCTGCTGGAGGGGCTTTCCGAGCTTCTCGAGGACCAGGTCGGGCGTGTCTGGGTGATGGGCGAGGTGAGCAATCTTCACGAGGCGGCATCCGGCCACGTCTACTTCTCGCTCAAGGATGATCGCAGCCAGCTGAAGGCGGCCCTCTTCCGCAGCGCCGCCCGGCGCATCCCGTTCGAGATCGAGGAGGGGAGCGAGATCGTCGTGTACGCGGACGTGTCGATCTACGCGGCTCGAGGCGATCTGCAGTTGATCGTGCGCCACGTGGAGCCGCGCGGGATGGGTGCGCTGCAGCTGGCCTTCGAACAACTGCGCCGGCGGCTCGAGGCCGAGGGACTCTTCGATGAGGAGCGAAAGCGCGAGCTTCCCGAGTTTCCGCGTCGCGTCGGCGTGGTGACGTCGGCGACCGGGGCGGCGATCCACGACGTGATCGAGGTGGCGGGTCAGCGATTCCCCGGAACGCCGCTGCTGATCTCGCCGACACGGGTTCAGGGCGAAGGTTCCGAGGTCGAGATCGTGCAGGCGCTTTCAAGGGTGACCGAAACAGCTGGATGCGAAGATGTCGACGTGATCCTGCTCGTCCGCGGTGGAGGCTCGCTCGAAGATCTCATGAGCTTCAACAGCGAGTCCGTCGCGCGTGCGATCGTCGCGTGTCCCGTGCCCGTCGTGAGCGGTGTCGGCCACGAAGTCGACGTGACGATCTCGGATCTCGCCGCCGACGTCCGCGTGTCGACGCCCTCGGCCGCAGCGGCCTTCGTGCTTCCCGACCGAGGCGTTCTTGCGGCCACGCTGAGCCGGGATTGGCGTCGCCTCGAGGTCTCGGCGCGTGGCTTCCTGCGCGAGGCGCGTCAGCGTCTCGGGCGGGAGCGGGACGCACTCCGTGTGCTCGCGCCGACTGCCCGGCTCGCGTCCCAGCGCGTCCGGTTGCAGACGGCCATGCGCGGACTCGCACGCGGGGTTCGAAGCGGCGTCGAGCGTCGCCGCTCGGCGCTCTCGCTGCAGGCGGGGCGACTCGAATCGCTCTCGCCCCTGGCCGTCCTCGCCCGCGGCTACGCGATGGTGCAGCGGCAACGCGACGGCTTGATCGTGCGTCGGCGAGAAGAAGCACCGGTGGGAGAACGACTTCGGATCCGCGTCGCCGAGGGCGAGATCGAAGCCGTCGCCGAACCCGGTGACAGCGAGGAAGGACGTCGATAACCCCTTGTAGATCAAAGCGTTGCGCGGGTTCTCCCGATTGACTCGCTGTTTCCCCGCAAGTAGCATGGCGCCCCCATGGCCGAACCCGATGCCGCTGCCGAAGCCGGGCTTCCATTCGAGGAGGCGCTCTCCCACCTCGAGCGGGTGGTCGACCGACTCGAGCAAGGCGATCTCGAACTCGAGGAGTCCCTGGCCGCCTTCGAGGAGGGCGTGCGTCTCTCGAAGCGCTGCGTCGCTCTGCTCGATACCGCCGAGCAGCGGGTCGAGATCCTGATCCGCGAGGGGGGACAGTGGCTGGCCCGGCCGTTCGAGAGCGAAGACGACGCCGAAGAACTCGACGCGGACGATGACTGACGTGGACACCGCGGCCTACATCGAGGAGCGCAGTCGCCTGATCGAGTCCTGGCTCGAGGACTTCGTGCCGTCGGCCGACGAGCCGCCCCGAACTCTGCACGCCGCCATGCGCCACCTGTTGTTTCCCGGTGGCAAGCGCCTTCGGCCGCTGCTCGCGATGGCGGCCGCCGAGGCGGTCGGCGTGGCGCCGGAAGTCGCCCTCCCGATGGCGGCTGCGGTCGAGCTGATCCACACCTACTCACTCGTTCACGACGATCTTCCCTGCATGGATGACGACGACATGCGACGGGGAATTCCGACCGTGCACGTGGCCTTCGACGAAGCGACGGCGGTGCTGGCCGGCGACGCGCTGCAGGCGCTCGCATTCGAGGCGGCGGTGGCCGCCGCGCCGGATGCGCCGGAGCAGAGCCTGCGAGCGGCTCGCGATCTCGCCCGAGCCGCGGGCTCCAGGGGCATCGTCGGTGGGCAGGTCGACGACGTCGCGGCTGTGTCTGCCGAAGCAACTCTGTCACCGGCCGAACTCGAATCGATTCACCAGCGCAAGTCGGCTGCGCTGATTGCGGCGGCAGTCGTCACCGGAGCGAGGGTTGCTGGCGCGAGCGATGAGTTGCTCGACCGACTGCAGAAGTTCGGACTCGACGTCGGCGTTGCGTTCCAGATCACGGATGACCGGCTCGATGGCGACGGCCTCGCCGCGTCCCTCGGCGATGCGCTTGCCGCCGAGCGAGCTGAAGCCCTGCTGATGGGCGCCCTCGCGAGTCTCGACGATCTCGGAGAATCCGCCGAACCCCTGCGCGAACTCGCGCGCTACGCGGTCCGACGCTCGCGATGACCCGCGAACGTCTTCTCCACGGGATCGAGAGCCCGGCAGACCTGCGTCGCCTGCCGCCGGAGCAGCTCGAGCAGGTGGCCGAAGAGATCCGCCAGGAGATCCTGGAGTGCGTCTCCCAGACGGGAGGGCACCTCGCTTCGAGCCTGGGCGCCGTCGAGTTGATCACCGCCATCCATTACGTCTTCGACACACCGACCGATCGCCTGGTCTTCGACGTGGGTCACCAGGCGTATGCGCACAAGATGCTGACCGGCCGACGGCAGCGTTTCGAGAGCATCGGCCAGGCCGGCGGGATCTCGAAATTCCTCCGCCGCAGCGAGTCCGAGTACGACCACTTTGGTGCGGGTCACGCGGGAACGTCCATCTCGGCGGCCCTGGGCATGGCGCGCGGGAAGCTCCACCGCGGCGAAGACGGCTTCGTAATCGCCCTGATCGGCGACGGCGGATTGACCGCCGGCATGGCGTTCGAGGCCCTGAACCACGCCGGGCACCTGAAGGAAAAGAACCTTCTCGTCGTTCTGAATGACAACGAGATGTCGATCTCTCCGAACGTTGGGGCGCTCTCTTCGTACCTCTCTCGGAAGCTCTCGGCACCGATGGTTCGCACCATGAAGGGTTGGGCGAAGGAGTTTCTCGAGAGCCTGCCGGGCGACATGTTGCACTGGGCGCGGAAGGCCGAGGAGTCCCTGAAGGTCTTCTTCTCCCCCGGCCTCCTGTTCGAGGCCCTCAACTTCCGCTACGTCGGCCCCATCCAGGGGCACCGAATGGATGTCGTCCTCGAGACTTTCGAGAACGCGAAGGAGATGCTCGCGAACGGCAGCGGCCCGGTACTGGTGCACGCGCTGACCGAGAAGGGGCACGGCTACGAGCCGGCCGAGCGGGACCCTCTCAAGTACCACGGTGTGAGCCGCTTCGACGTGGAGTCGGGAGAGTTCGCCGCCAAGGCGGCCGGCCACCCGACCTACACGCGCATCTTCTCGGACACCCTGATCCGCCTGGCCGAGGCGGACGATCGCATCGTCGGAATTACCGCGGCGATGGCGCCCGGCACCGGTCTCGACCGGTTCGAGCGGAAGTTCCCAGAGCGCTTTTACGACGTAGGCATCGCCGAACAGCATGCGGTGACCTTCGCAGCGGGGCTCGCCACCGAGGGCATGAAGCCCGTCACCGCGATCTACTCGACGTTCTTGCAGCGTGCCTACGACCAGGTCGTTCACGACGTCTGCCTGCAGAACCTCGACGTGACCTTCGCGCTCGATCGAGGCGGGCTCGTGGGTGCAGATGGCGCCACTCACCAGGGCATCTACGACTACGCGTACCTGCGTACCCTGCCCAACATGCTCGTGCTCGCGCCCAAGGACGAGAACGAGCTGCAGCACATGCTGGCGACGGCCATCGAGTACCCAGGCCCGGCCGCAGTTCGCTTCCCGCGCGGCAGTGGATTCGGCGTGCCGATGGATCCGGAGATCAAGGCGCTTCCGGTCGGGGAGGCGGAGCTGCTGCGCGGCGGAGACGACGTCGTTATCGTGGCCGTCGGGGAGCTCGTTCACCCCTCTCTCGAGGCCGCTGAGGAACTGGCCGCCGAAGGGGTTTCGGCCGCCGTCCTGAACGCGCGATTCGTGAAGCCGCTCGATATCCAGCGCCTGCTGCCCCTGGTCGAACGCTGCGGCGCCCTCGTCACCGTCGAAGTGCACACAGGGCCCGCCGGCTTCGGCGGCGCGGTCCTGGAGGCGGTGGCCGAGGCCGGGCTCACGCCCGCGGCGCGGTCGCTCTCCGTTCCGGACCGCCTGAACGAGCATGGCAGCAGCCTCGAGGGCCTCGGGCTCGACGCCAAGGGAATCGCCCGGGCCGTCCTCGATCTGCTTCGTCGCGACGCTTGAAGTCGCGGCTCGACGAGCGGGTCGTCGCCGAAGGCATCGCCGAATCGCGCAGCCGTGCCCAGGCACTGATTCTCGCCGGCCGTATCCTCGTCGACGAGGTGCCCCTCGACAAGGCGGGTGTCCGCATCCGGGACGATGCCCAGGTGCGACTCAAGGGCGGGATGGCGAGCTTCGTCTCGCGCGGCGGCGAGAAGTTGGAAGGCGCTCTCGAGGATCTCGGGATCGACGTCACCGGCCTGCGATGCCTGGATCTGGGTGCGTCGACCGGAGGCTTCTGCGATTGCCTGCTGCAACGCGGTGCCGCCGGAGTCGTGGCAGTGGACGTGGGACGCGGGCAGCTGCACGAGAAGCTCCGGCAGGATGCGCGGGTTCAGTCCCTCGAGCGGACGAACGCCCGTAGCCTCGCTCGCAACGACCTGCCCGAGCCCATCGATCTCGTCGTGATCGATGTGTCCTTCATCTCCCTCCGGCAGATCCTGCCGACCGTCGCGGAGGTGGCTGGACGCGCGCCGGTCCTGGCGCTCGTCAAGCCCCAGTTCGAAGTGGGCCGGGAGCAGGTGGGGAAGGGCGGCGTGGTGCGGGACGACGCCCTGCGACGGCAGGCCTGTGACGGCATTCAAGCCTTCGCGGAAGGGCTCGGGTACCGGCAGGTAGGACGCAGTGATTGCCGGATTGCCGGTCCCAAGGGCAACCGCGAGATTTTCCTGTGGCTCGAGAGAATCGGCTTAGGCGCCGATGAAGAGGAGGAATCGGCTACAGCGGTGTGATTGCGCTACGCTGTCGGGTCGTAAGCGAGGTACGAGATGATCCAGGTCACCGATGCTGCCCAGAGCCGGCTCCAGGCCCTCCTCGAAGACGAGGGGAAGCTGGAAACGCACGGACTTCGAATGAAGGTCGTCGGGGGTGGCTGCTCCGGTCTGCGTTACGAATTGTCCTTCGACGACGAGCGGAAGGAGATCGACACGGAGATCGAGGCAGGCTCCGTGAAGATCGTCGTCGACGAGAAGAGCGCACTCTATCTGGTGGGCTGCACGCTCGACTTCGTGGACAGCCTGCAGGAGTCGGGATTCAAAATCGGGAATCCGAACGCCTCGAATACGTGTGGCTGCGGCGATTCCTTCGCGGCCTGAGGGCCGCACTCCGGGCAGTCTTTGCCGCCTGACCGCCGACGCCCTGCGATATACCTCGACCACCACGCCACGACGCCGGTGGATCCGCGCGTCCTCGAGGCGATGCTGCCGTTCTTCGAAGAGGACTTTGGCAACGCGGCGAGCCTGATCCACGCGCCCGGCCGCCGGGCGGCGGCCGCGGTGGACGACGCCCGCGAACGGATTGCGGCCGTGCTCGGCGCCGAGCCTCGCGAGATCGTCTTCACGAGCGGAGCCACCGAGGCAAACAACCTGGCCCTGCAGGGGTCGGCCCGGCTGCGAAGGCAACATCGCGACCACCTGGTTACCGTCGCCAGCGAGCATCCCGCGGTGCTGGACGTCTGCGCGGCTCTCGAGGCCGAAGGTTTCACCGTGACCCGGCTTCCCGTCGGGCCCGATGGTGTGGTTGACCCGGAAGCGGTGGGGGAGGCGATCAGCGACCGCACCGCGATCGTCTCGGTGATGCTGGCGAACAACGAGATCGGCGTCCTGCAGCCCGTCGGGCGGATCGCGGCGATCTGCAGGGATCGCGGCGTCCCGCTCCACACCGACGCCGCCCAGGCGGTGGGCAAGATCCCGGTGAACGTCGACAGCTTGGGCGTCGACTTGCTCTCCTTGTCTGCCCACAAGCTCTACGGCCCGAAGGGCGTCGGCGCGCTCTTCGTGCGGCAACGACATCCGCGGGTGCGGCTCAGGCCCGTGCAGCACGGTGGGGGACACGAGGGCGGTCTTCGTTCTGGCACCCTGCCGGTCCCGCTGATCGTCGGTATGGCACGTGCCCTCGAGTTGTGCGCGGAGGAACTCGAGGTCGAGTCGAAGCGTCTGCGCGAGCTGCGCGAGCGGATGTGGCGCCGGCTTTCGGAAGCGCTGCCCGGCCTAACGTGCAACGGCCATGCGGATGCGCGTCTGCCCGGGAACCTGAGCCTGACCCTCCAAGGCGTCGATGCGGACCGGTTGCTGTTGGCGCTCCACGATGTGGCGATCTCGTCGGGGTCCGCGTGCAGTACGGCGAACCCCGCGCCGAGCCACGTGCTGCTCGCGCTGGGCTTGACCCAGGCCCAGGCGAAGTCATCCATCCGAATCGGTCTCGGGCGTGCCACAACCGAGGAAGAGGTCGATACGGCCGCCGCTCGGATCGTCGAGGAGGCACGAGCGCTGTCCTAAGCTGCCGATCTGCATGCAGTTATTGCCGTTCGGCGCTATTGTGGCCTGTCCGCGATTCGCGATCGCACCCACCCGGGGCAACGAGGAAGGAAGCTCGAGCCGTGTCACAGTCGAAGTCCAAGAACCTCACCTGGCACGAAGGCCAGGTATCCCGAACCGAGCGCGAGGATCGTCTCGGTCAACGTGGCGTGACCGTCTGGCTGACGGGTCTCTCCGGCTCGGGCAAGTCGACGATTGCCGTTGCCGCGGAGAGGAGGCTGGCCGACGAAGACCGGCTCACCTACATCCTCGATGGCGACAACATCCGCCAGGGTCTCAACAGCAACCTCGGATTTTCGCCAGAGGATCGCACTGAGAACATCCGGCGCATCGGCGAGGTGGCGAAGCTCTTCACCGATGTTGGCGCGATCGTCTTCAGTTCGTTCATTTCGCCCTATCGTGCGGACCGGGATTCGGTTCGGGCGATCATGGGCGAAGGGGACTTCGTGGAGACCTACGTGGACGCGAGCCTGGAAACCTGCGAATCGCGGGATGTGAAGGGTCTCTACAAGAAGGCCCGGGCGGGTGAGATCCCCGAGTTCACCGGCATCTCGGCGCCCTACGAAGAGCCCGAAAAGGCCGAGTTGGTGATTGATTCGAATGGCCAGACGGTCGATGAGAGTGTGGACGTCCTGATCGACTACCTCCGCAAGGGGGGGTATCTGGGCTGAGGGGTGCATCGAGGCGCCCGGAGAGGAGCGACGTGTACGTGAGCAGGATGCGATGGCTCGTGGGAGTCCTCGCTCTGTCGTGGGCGGCGGCGGGCTGCGCATCGCTCTCGAACTCCGTTCCTGCTCCGGCCGGCCGCGCCCCGCGCGAGAGCGTGCCGGTGGGTGAGGTCGCCCGGCCCGATGCTCCCGTCGACTATGACGTTCTGGTCGGTGAGCTGGCCGCGCAGGAGACGAACTTCGAAGAGGCACGCGAAGCCTACCTGCGGGCCTCCCACAAGGATCCCCGCTCCGCGTACCTGCAGCGGAAGCTAGCGAGACTCGCGCTGAAGCTCGACGATGTAGACGCTGCGGTCATCCACGCGAGCCGGGCCTTCGCCCTCGAGCCCGATCACGAGGACACGCGGCTCTTCCTCGCTCGGATCCACCGCATTCGCCTCGACCTCGCGGGCGTTGAATCGGTGCTCCTCGATGCGGACGGCGCGCCGGTCAGTCCGCGCGCGGTGATGCTCCTCTACCAGATCTACCTGGAGCGGTCCCGCTTGGCCGAAGCGCTCCAGATCACCCTGCAGCTGGTGGATGAACATCCCGAGATGCTCGACGGCCACATGGCCCTCGCCACGGTGTACGAGCATTTGGGCCGGCGGGACTCGGCCGTCCAGACGATCCGTGACGCACTCTTGGATCACCCGGATCGCCCGATTCTCTACAGCCGCCTCGCTCGCATGCTGCGAGCGCTGGGCGATCGCGTGGCGGAGATCGCTCTGTACCGCGAGGTGCTCGTCAACCGCCCGGCCCATTTCGGCACCCTCGTCTCGCTGGGCGAAGCCCAGATCGCGATCAACGATCTCGAGGGCGCCCTGGAGACCTACGCGACCATCGTTACGGCCCACCCCGACGACCTGCAGGCCATCCGGCGCTACGCGTCCCTGGAGTTCGCAGCGGGTCGTTACGAGCAGGCGGCCGCGCGGCTGGCAGCGGCCTTCGCCCGGCACCCCGAGCACTTCGAACTCGCCTACTCGCTCGGCCAGGTGGTCCACAACATGGGCGACGATGACCGCGCCGTGGAGCTCTTTAGCCGGGTTCCCGAGTACCACCCGTCCTTCCGCGAGTCCCGGCTCCAGCTCGCCTCGATCTACGAAGATCGCGAGGACTACGCGGCCGCCCTCGTCGAGGTGCAGAAGTTGCGCGTTCTGCGTCCGAGCCGGCCGCTCGCGTTCCACACCGCCGAACTCCTGACCCGGATCGGGCGCTTCGACGAGGCTCTCGAGCTGCTCCACAAGATGCGAGAAGAGAAGCCCGACGACGATGAGGTCTTGTACCAGCTCGGTGTCTGCTACGGGACGGCCAAGCGGGCGGACGAAGCCCTCGAGTACATGCGCCTCGCCCTCGAGAAGAATCCCGACAACCCCCACGCGCTCAACTACATCGGATACACCTGGGCGGAGCGGGGCGAGAACCTCGACGAAGCCGAGGGCATGATCCTGCGGGCGCTGGATCAGCGTCCGAATGACGGCTACATCACCGACAGCCTCGGATGGCTCTACTACATGCGCGGGCTCCCGCTGGTCGGGACGTCCGACGCCACCCGAGGTCTAGGCCTTCTCGAGCGCGCGCGGGACCAGCTCTTTCATGCCGCCGAGTTGACGGGTGGCGACCCCGTGATCTCGGAGCACCTGGGCGACGTCCACATGGCTCTCGACGAGCGCCGCCGGGCGTTGGAGTTCTACCAGGAGGCCGTCCGCCTCGACCACCGCGAAGACGAGCAGCCGAGTCTCCTCGAAAAGCTCGACCGGCTGCGACGAGAGCTGCACGAGCAGTGATTCGCCCTGCGGTCTTCGTGACCGTCGCCCTGCTGCTGTCCGGTTGTGCGACCCTGATGACTCCATCGCGCTCCGAGCCCCTCGATCGGGCGACGCGTCTCGCGATCGAAGACCCGCGTGTTGTCTCGATGGCCGATGCCCTGGCTGCGACGGCCGTGCATCGGCACTCCCTGGTGGGGGAGGCTCGCGTCAGCCTGGAAGCGCCGAGCCTGCGTTTCAGTCGCCCCCAGCGCGTTGCGCTGATGCGCCCTGCGAGCCTACGGGTCGAGATCCTCGGGCTCTTCAACCAGATTGCAGCGATCCTCACCACCGACGGAACCCGCTACCAGTTCTATGACGCCGGCAACCCCGGGATCGAAGAAGGGGAGACCGGGCGCGGCCTGTTATGGCAGGTCGCTCGGGTCGACCTCGAGCCGGATGAGGTAGTGGGCCTGCTGCTTGGCGCGCCGGTGCATCCGGGTTCGCTGCTCGAAGCTGCCGGGTTGCTGCACGACGGGACCCTGCTGCTCGCGTTCCGGTACGCCGAGGACCGCTCCCGGCGCGTGTTCGAGTTCGACGTCTCTGGCCAACTCGCGCGTGTTCGCCAGCGCAGCGCCGACGATCGTCTCCTGTGGGAGGCGGCGTACAGCGACTACCGGACCCGCCGCCAGGGTGCCTTCGCACACCAGATCGACGTCGACTTTCCAGCGCGGGCGGCCCGCACGTCCATCCGCTTCCAGACCGCCGAGCTGAACCGCGATCTGCCGGCGAGCACCTTCGTGCTCGAGAAGCCTAGTCGATGAGCTTCGGATCCAGCGCATCGCGCAAGGCGTCGCCGGCCACGTTCAGCGCGTAGATGATCACGAACATGGCGGTGGTGACGCCGGCGAGCGGCCACCAGATGCCGGTTACGAGTTCTCCCGTGGCGTCGGTGATCATCGTGCCCCAACTCGCGCCGTCCTGGATGCCCACGCCCAGGAAGGTCAGGATCACCTCGGACTTGATGGACGACAGGACCAGCAGCGAGGCGGTCACGATCGCCAGGTGGATTACGTTGGGCAGGATGTGTCGGAAGATGATGATGGCATCGCCGGCACCGAGGAGCCGTACCGCGAGGACATACTCCCGGTTGCGGTGTTTCAACACCTCCCCGCGGATCAGGCGGCAGAGCCCCACCCAGCTCACGGCGCCCAGCGCAATGCAGATGGCCACGATGCCCTTCTCGAACACGTAGGAGATGCCCACGATCAAGAGGATCGACGGGACCGAGGAGATCACCGAGTAGAGCCACACGATCCCGGCGTCGATACGGCCACCGTAGTAGCCGGCCAGCGCGCCGAGGGTGATGCCGATCGGCAGGCTGATGCCCGTCACGATGAAACCGATCGTCATGGCCGTCTCTGTGCCCGCCAGGATCTTGTACAGGATCGAGCGGCCGAAGATGTCGGTTCCTAAGATCTTCGCGAACGAGAGAGACGGCGGCTCGTAGCTGCCGCCGACGCGCTCCTGGAAGTCTGGAAGCAGGCCGGTGTAGCCGAGCAGCGCAACCCCCACGTACGCCGCGATGACCACGAAGCACGCCATGGCGGTGCGGTCGCGGCGAAGGTTGCGGGCAGCGCGTCGGCCGAGACTCTCGCCGCGCTCGCGGTTCTCTGCAATCGGCTGTTCGGTCACCGCAGCCGTCATGAGAGTTGCACCCGCGGATCGACCAGGGCGTAGAGGAGATCCGTGATGAGGTTGAAGATCGCGTAGGCGATCGCGATCAGCACGGTGAGGCCCTTCAGGATCGGAAAGTCGCCGTTGTGGATCGCCGTGATCATGATGTCCCCAACGCCCGGGATGCTGAAGAAACGCTCCATCAAGAAGGCGCCGAGGATCAGGAAGGGGATGCCGATCACGATGTGGGTGAGGATCGGAATCAGCGCGTTCTTGAGGATGTGGCGGAAGATCACGCTGGCTTCGGATGCGCCCTTCGCGAAAGCCGTGCGTACATAATCGGCCTTGGTCTCGTCGAGAAAGACCGTGCGGTAGATGCGAATGTCCGGGCCTGCCGTGACGACCATGATGATGATCCACGGCAGCAGTAGGTACTGAATGCCGCCCCAGCCTGACTCGTAGCCGTTGATCGGGAAGGCCCCCGCCTGGTAGCTGAGCAGATACTGGAACGCGATGATGTAGACGAGGTACGAGATGCTCATCGAAGCGACGAAGATCGCGGTCGAGAAGCGGTCGAAGATGGAACCCCGGTAGTAGGCGACCAGCAGCGCGATGGAGATGTTGGTGAGCGTCCCCAGCACGTACGGAAAAACCGTGAGTGACAGTGAGACGAGGGCGCCCTGTCGGAACATCTCCGAGAGCGGCTCGCCCGTGTTGAACGAGCGTCCGTAGTCGAAGGTCGCGATCTGCCGCAGGAAGTCGAGGAACTGAAGCCACAGGGGCTGGTCGAGCCCCCATAGCGCTCGGAGTTCGGCGATGGCTTCGGGCGTAGCGTGCTGGCCCAGCGCCACTCGTACCGGGTCCTCGCCGACGCCGGTGAACAGGGCGAACACGAGCCCAGCGACCCCGAGAATGATCGGGATCATCTGGAGCAGGCGACGAGCGACGTAGGCGCCCATCGACTCAGATCCGCCGCGGGTCCATCACAGGACCGGACTCCCGACCTTGTCGAGGTACTTGTAACCCTTCGGGACGAACATGTGCCGCTTCAGGTTGCGCACGTTCTGCTGGTAGATGCCAAAGGCGAGGCCGTTGTATCGGAGCAGCAGCGGCACCTCTTCCTTGATGATCTCCGACATCCGGCGGAAGAGCGCGAAGCGCTCGGGTCCATTCGGCATCGAACGGATCTGCTCGTAGAGGGCGTCGTACTCGGGGTGGTTGAAGGTGCTCGAGTTGGGGCCGGGGGTCTTGTTGGGCGAGTAGAGGAGCTGGTAGAAGTTCTCGCCGTCCGGGTAGTCGGCGGCCCAGCCCGAAGAGGCGACCTGGAAGTTGCCCGACTCGATCTTCTTCAGAAACGCCGAGAAGGTGTTGAAGTTCGCCTTCGCACGGATGCCCACGGCGGCGAGTTCGTTACGGATGAACTCGAAGCCCTGGCGCGCGTCCTTGGTAGCGGAGCGGTACTCGAAGTGGATCTCCGGCAGGCCGCGGGCTTCGGGATAGCCCGCCTCCGTGAGTTTCTGCGCCGCCTTCTCGCGGTCCTGGGTGTAGTAGGTGAAATCCATGTCGTTCTGGCTGCCGGCGATGCTGTGCGGAACGATCGTCGCCATCGGCAGGCCCCGGCCGTTCGACAACAGCTCGATGAACCCGGGGGTGTCGATCGACCAGGCGATGGCCTGGCGGAGTGCCTTGCCCGTGTCGCCCTGCCAGAGTGGGTCTCGGAGATTGAAGGAGAAGTACTCCGCGCTGAGGCCCGGCTCCACGTAGCTGTGGTAGAGCTGGGAATATTCGTCCTTCAGGTGGAAGGTCCCGTCCTCGGCCCGGTAGGCCATGTTCGGGAAGTCGTCCTTGTTGATCCCGATCACGTCGAGTTCGGCCTTGCGGAATTTCAGCATCGCCGGCTGGGGTTCCTCGATGAGAGGCATGTGCACCTCGTCGAGGAAAGGCGTCCGTCGGCCGGCGTACTCGAGCAGGCCGTTCTCGCCGTCGTCCGGGGTGCCTTCGGTCGGATAGCTGCCGTGGTAGTTGGGGTTGCGCGCCAGGATCATCGTGCCGCGGCGGGAGAACTGCTTGATCGTGAACGGCCCCGTCCCGACCGGGTGCTGGGCGAAGTCCTCGCCGTACTTCTCCACGGCCTCACGGGGGACAATCGACAGGGACGTCATCGCGAAGGGGAAGAGGGCGAGGGGCGTATCCTCGTTGAACTCCACCTCGAAGGTGTGTGAGTCGATCTTGCGGAGTCCTGAAACTGGGTTTGCCGCGTAGTCGATGCTCTTGCCGACCTCGCGTGACTTCTCGCGGAAGTCGTCGAGGCCTCGGATGAAGCCCGCCAGCAGGACCCAGCTCTTGATGTTGACGTTGGCATCCGCGAAGCGCTGGATCGAGTAGATGGCGTCATCGGCGACGAGTTCGCGGCCTGCGCCGGTCTCGAAGCAGGCATCGTCGTGGAAGCGGATTCCCTTCCGAAGCCGGAACACGTAGGTCTTGCCATCCTCCTGCTTCTCCGGAAGCTCGCTCACCAGGTTCGGAGCCAGGCGGTAGGGGCGCGCGAGGTAGTGGTATTCGAGCAGCGTGTCGTAGACGTTCATGATGATGTCCGCGGACGCGGAGTCGAACTGGCGCGGAGGATCGAGGGTCTTGTGAGCCGCGCCGCGCCGGTCGTAGAAGATCTTCATGGTCTCGGCGTCGGACTCCGCGGAGGGGGTTCCCGCGCCCTCGCCACAGGCGGCGACCATGACGGCGAGCGCCAGCATCAGGGTCATCGAGTGCTTCACGATGGGGTTCCCTCCTGTTGGATCTCGTCGGCACGGTGGCAGGCCACCTGGTGCGAGGCATTGCCGGGTACGGATTCCAGCACCGGAAGCTCGCTGCGGCAGCGATCGACTGCGAAGCGGCAGCGCGTCTGGAACGGACAGCCGGGCGGGGGATCGCTGGGGCTCGGGACGTCGCCTTCGAGGTTGTCCTGGTTCATCGGGCGGCGCGGATCGGGGGTCGGTACGGCGGCGAGCAGGGCCTGCGTGTAGGGGTGGCGCGGATTCGCGTGGATGTCGTCGGCGTCGGCGATCTCCACGATGCGGCCGAGGTACATCACCGCGATCCGGTCCGAGATGTACTTCACCACGGTCAGGTCGTGGGAGATGAAGATGTAGGTGAGGCCGCGGTCTCTCTGTAGTTCCACCATCAGGTTCAACACCTGGGACTGGATCGACACGTCGAGGGCCGAGACCGGTTCGTCGGCGATCACGAGACGCGGTTCGAGGATGAGTGCCCGCGCGATGCCGATCCGCTGGCGCTGGCCGCCGCTGAACTCGTGGGGGTACTTGGACAGGTCGGACGCCCGCAGGCCCACGGTCTCGAGCAGTTGGCGCACCCGGGCGCGCCGCTCGTCTCTCGAACTCACGCCGTGAATGACGAGAGGCTCCTCGAGGGTTCGCTCGAGGGTACGGCGCGGGTTGAGCGACGTGTAAGGATCCTGGAAGACCATCTGGGCGTCGCCGCGCAGGGACTTGAGTGCCGCCCCTTCGAGGCTGCCGATCTCCTTCCCCTGGAAGCGCACCGAACCCGAAGTCGGCTCGTAGAGCCGAAGCAGCGCGCGCCCCAGGGTGGTCTTGCCGCAGCCCGATTCGCCGACGATGCCGAGCGTCTCGCCGACCTCGAGCTTGAAACTCACGTCGTTCACCGCGTATACGTGTCCGACGGTGCGGCGCAGGATGCCGCCTCGGATCGGGAAGTGCATGTTCAGGTTCTCGACCTCGAGGAGAGTGCTCACGATTCGAGGGATCCCGCCGTCCAGTGGCAGGCGGCGCGGTGGCCGGTCTCGACCTCCAGGAGCTGCGGCGCGGTCTCGCGGCACGGGGCGCCCGCGTGGCTACAGCGGGGATGGAAGCGACAGCCCGTGGGTAGTTCGTGCAAGCCGGGCACCGTGCCCTCGATGGTCGAGAGCGGCGCCTTGCGCTCGGAGTCGAGGCTCGGGATCGAGGCCATCAGTCCCTGCGTGTAGGGATGCGACGGCCGCTCGAAGATCTGCAGCGTGCTTCCCCGCTCCACCACCTTGCCGGCGTACATGATGAGCACTTCGTCGGCCATGCCGGCGACCACGCCGAGATCGTGGGTGATGAACAGGATCGAGGTACCGCGCTCCTTCTGGAGCTGCTTCATCAGCTTCAGGATCTGGGCCTGGATCGTGACGTCGAGGGCCGTGGTCGGCTCGTCGGCGATCAGCAGTCGCGGCTCGCATGCGAGCGCCATCGCGATCATCACGCGCTGGCGCATGCCGCCGGACATCTGGAACGGGTACTCGTCGACGCGGTGCTCGGGGTCCGGAATGCGGACGGTCCGCAGGGCTTCGATTGCGGCGTCGCGCGCCTGCTTGCGGCCGAGGCCCTGGTGGATCTGGAACACCTCCATGATCTGCTTGCCGATCGTCACCACCGGGTTCAAGGCGGTCATCGGCTCCTGGAAGATCATCGAGATGCGGTTGCCCCGGACGGCGCGCATGGCCTTCGCGGGCAGGGACAGGAGATCCTCCCCCTCGAGCCGGATGCGTCCCGCTTCGATTGTGCCGTTGCCTTCCGGGATGAGCCGCATGATCGACAGCGCGGTGACGCTCTTGCCGCAGCCGGACTCGCCGACAATCGCCAGCGTCTTGCCCGGCGCAACCTGAAAGCTCACGTCGTCGACCGCGCGCACCGCACCCTCCTCCGTGCGAAAGGCGGTCACGAGATTCTGGACGTCGAGAAGCGGGGCAGACTCCATCATCGAGATGTATCGGCAACTCTAGTGCCGATTCGCAGCGGAGCTTGCTGGGGCGGAAAGACCACGAATCGCTATTGGGCTGGGTCCGCCTCGCCTTCCGATTCGACGGCATTGCCGTCTGCATCGACGAGGTGGAGGGGGCCGAAGCCCGCTGCTCGGATTCCCGCCTCGATCTTCGCGCGATCTCCGACCACGACCCACGTGAGTCTGTCGGGGTGCAGGACCTGCTTGGCGGCTTCGCTCAGCTGCTCGACGGTCTGGTTGCGCATCTTCGCGGGGTACTGATCCCAGTAGTCGTCCGGGAAGCCGAAGCGGATCATCTGCGCGATCGAGTTGCTCACGGCACCGCCCGTTTCCCAGCGGCCCGGAAGGGTGAGGGTCTTCTTGTCGATCGCGCGGTCGCGCTCGTCGGCGGCGGGGGGCCGCACTCCGGTGATGTCCGAAATCTCCTTCTGGATCTCCAGCATCGAGTCGACGGTCTTGTCCGTCTGCACCGGCGCGTAGGCGATGAAGGGCCGCTGCCCCTGGGCATCGAAGAAGAAGCTCCGCGCGCCGTAGGCCCAGTGCTTGTCCTCGCGCAGGTTCATGTTGATCCGCGCCGAGAAGCTTCCGCCGAGGACTTCGTTCATGGCCTCGATGGAGATCTCGTTCGGGTTGGCCTTCGGCGGGGCGAGATGGCCCGCGAAGAGGATCGACTGCAGGGAGCCCGGCCGATCGACGAGGTAGACCGCCGAAGCGTCCGGAAGCTTCACCTGCTCGATGTTCTTCTCCGGGACCTCGCCCGGCTGCCAGCCGGCGAAGAGCGCATCGAGCTTGGGCTGGATCTCTTGGAGAGTCGTGTCTCCGACGATCACGAGCACTGCGTGGTTCGGCTTGAACCAGCTCTTGTGAAAGTCGCGGAGCTGGTCGGGCGTGATTCCCGCAACCGACTCTTCGGTGCCGGTGCCCGTGAACGAGATCCCGTAGGCGTGGCCCTTTCCGTAGAGCAGACGCGGGAAGACCCGCAGCGCCATCGATCGCGGCGTTACCTTCTCGCGTTGGATTGCGGCCAGTTGCTGCCGCTTCAGGCGCTCGAACTCCTCGAGGTCGAAGGTCGGGTTCAGGATGACGTCCGCGAAGATGTCGAGGGACTCGTCCAGGTTCTCCACCAGCGCGGAGAGAGAGACGTTCGAGAGGTCGAGGTTCGATCCCGTGGAGAGCTGCGCGCCCAGCGCTGATAGCCGCTGGCTGATCTCGAGCGAACTCCTGTTCTCGGTACCTTCGTCGAGCATCGCGAGAGCCAGGCTGGCCGTGCCTTCCCGCGCGAACTGGTCCGCCGCATAGCCGGCGTCGACCAGCAGCTCGAAGTCGACGACCGGAATGGCATCGCGCCGGGCCAGGACGAGCTTCAGCCCGTTCGCGAGTTCCGCGCGCTCGAATCTCGGGAAGCGCGCCTCCGGCGGCTCGCCGAAATCTGGGAGCTTCGCCCGGTCGATGTCGCTGGGCTTGGTGCCGTAGGTCGGATACGGCCGGATCTCCATCACGAGCCGACCGTCGGTCAGCCAGCGCCCGGCCGCCACTTCGAGCGCCTGAGTCTCGGCAGTCGCGATGCGATCGAGGTTCGTCTTGTAGGAGTCCGGACTGCCGCCGAGGACCTCGCTGCGGGCCAGGATGTCGGACTTCCCGCCAAAGCCTCCGATGCGTTCGATGCCGCGCAGGAACGTCGAGTAGTGCTGCACCTGCGCGATGGCCAGCTCCGAGGCCGTCGGCCCGCGGTCGAGGAACGCCTCCATCTCTTCCTGCAGGACGCTCTCGACGTGCGCGAGGCTCTGGCCCGGTGCGGCGGTTGCCCACACGACAAAGATGCCCCCGATCTCGCGCAGCCAGACGAAGGCCGTGACGTCCGTCGCGATCTGATCCTCGTAGACCAGGCGCTTGTAGAGCGGCGAGGTCTTGTCCTGCGCGAGGATCGTGCTCACGAGGTCGAGATAGGCTCCGTCTTCGGTCCCGATGCCCGGGATGTTCCAGGCGAACAGCACGCGACCCTGGGGTACGCGGTCCTCGACGATCATCCGGTGCTCGCCGGTGCGCTTTGCGATCCATTCCTGCTGCCGCTCGACCGGCGGTCCACTGGGGATGTCGCCGAAGTAGCGCTCGACCCGGGCTCGCACGTCCTCGGGATCCACGTCGCCCGCGACCGCGATCACGGCGTTGGCAGCCCCGTAGTAGGTCTTGAACCACTCCTGCACGTCTTCGAGGCTCGCGGCCTCGAGGTCTTCCATCGAGCCGATGGTCGACCAGGAGTAGGGGTGGTCTCCCGGATAGCTCTGCTCGGTGAGCAGCCGGAAGACCTTGCCGTAGGGCTGGTTCTCACCCTGGCGCTTCTCGTTCTGTACGACCCCGCGCTGCTCGTCGAGCTTCTCCAGATCGATCGCACCGAGCAGGTGGCCCATGCGGTCCGACTCCATGAAGAGCGCCATGTCGAGCGCGTTCGTGGGGACGTTTTGGAAGTAGTTGGTTCGGTCGCTGTTCGTCGTCCCGTTCATGTCGGTGGCACCGACGCGATCGAAGGGCGTGAAGTAGTCGTCGTCGTAATTCTCGCTGCCGTTGAACATCAGATGCTCGAAGAGGTGGGCGAAGCCGGTCTTGCCGGGTCTCTCGTTCTTGGAGCCAACGTGGTACCAGACGTTCACCGCGACGATCGGCGCCTTGCGATCTGTGTGAACGATCAATTTGAGCCCGTTATCGAGGACGAATTCTTGGTACTCGATGTCGAGCGAGGCCCACTCGCTCGACGGCGAAGGCAGGAAGGTCGCGCAGCCGAGGGCGAGAGAGGCCAGCAGTGCGAACACACCTGCCAGGAGCCGGGTTCCCCGCTTGGGTTTCGTCGTGCGGCTCATCTCACCCCTCCGTGGATGCGTGCGGCGGGCGATGGTATCGGCTCGAATCGGGTTGCGCTCTCGCACGGCTGGCCCAGAAGCGACGACGAAGTGCTCGCTGCTGCGAAGTCGCCGCTCGACAACGGGTGATCTGCAGGGCGGCAGTTGACACGTTACACGGCCGGCGTCAGAGTGCGTCCATGCGTCTCGAATACAAGCTGGAGTTGACCCAAGTCGCAGTGCCCCGGTTCTCCGTGGAGGCCCAGGAAGAGATTGGCAAGCTCTTCACCCTGGCAACCCTCGTCTTCAACGTGCTGGAGGCGCGCCCGAAGGTCGAGATCGTCTTCCACGGTGTGAACGAGGCCGACCCGGCCCGAAAGATCGCTGCCTTCCAGGAGATCATGGAGAGCCCCGGAGGCGAGGAGCACGTGCGTTTCGAGGAAGGTCCGTGTGGCCGCATTGTGGACTCCTCGAGCTACTACCAGTGGCTCTCGGTCAGCAAGTAGCCCCGCCCCGGTAGAGGTGCCTCCGGGCGACGCTCCGTCGCTCGACTTGTGCCCGAACGTCCGCTGCGTCGGCGTCGAAGGGCAGGGCGCTCGCGTAGCGATCGAATGCGGCGCGGCGCTCGCGGCCGCTTGCGAGTTCGTCGGCGATCGAGGCGTTCAACTG
>JAYGDB010000102.1:0-4221 GCA_046583095.1 Myxococcota bacterium
AACCTCGGGCGAAGGACGCGGATCGAGGCTGGGTGAAGGAGCGATCGCAGTGCCGGCAGTCGAGGATGGCTCCGGTGGCGGCCTGCTTCGGGTTCGGCTGCCCGCAGTGCGGGCAGGGGATCTCGTCCGCTTCTCCGGCTGCAAAGGCTCTGCCGGTGCCGTCCACGGATATGACGCCGTCGGCCATGAGCGGGAGTATGTCACAGCTCGCAGCCTGGCCGGGGAACCGGATGTGTGCGCCCCAGCAAGCGAATCGCCGGATTCGCGAGCGCGGCGTTGCGGATTGCTAGCCTGTGTCGGTGCTGGACCCGGCTCGCGCACTCCAGATCCTCGGGCTCTCCGAGGGTGCCGACGAGAGAGAAATCCGCACGGCATACGGCGCGCTTCGCGCACACGTCGAGGCGCGCGCCGAGGCTTCCGATCAGGACGCGTTCCGCGCAGAGCGCCGCAACGAACTGCTCGATCTCGAAGCTGCGCTGCGCGCCCTCGGCTCGACTGCGACGCCGGCAGGGGTTCCGCGCTGGGTCCTGGGCTGGGCCGTCGTCGCGACCGTTCTCGCCCTTGCGGCATGGATCGCGTTCTTCTCGACTTCCGAAGGCGTCTTCGGCCCGACGGTCGTCGTCGCGGGCTCGGGGGACGGCGGAGAGGGCGCGGGTGGCTTCGCGATCGACACCGAGGGAGAGGACGGCGACCCCGATGGCGGAAGTGGCGACGTCGCGAGTGCCGGCGAGCGAGCGAAGCTCGTCGCGAAGAGCGCGGTCGAGGGCTCGACCCTCGAGGTGTGGACGCGCGGCGAAGCTCCGGAACTCGTGGCCCACGGTGTGGCAGACGACACGGTGTACTGGCTCGCACCCGGCGAGTACGCGCTGCGGGTCAGCCACGAGGATTGCAAGGGAGCCTGGGAGCAGGACCTCGACGCCCGCGGTGGAGACGAGCACAGCTTCGAGCCCGAGCCGTGCGAAGACGCTGGCTGGTTGGTGGTGCAGTCGAATGTCCCGGAGGACGAACTCAGCATCGACGGCGAGAAGGTCGGTGGAACCGGAGCCGAGCAGCACCTGCTGCCGGTCGGCGAGCACGAGGTGCGCGTCTCGAAGCCGGGCTACCAGGCCTGGGAGGGGATCATCGACGTTCAACCCGGGCGCGTGCTCGGCATCCGTCCGCGACTCGAACGCAGCGCGAAGACGGTGACCCAGCCCAGGCCGGAACGCCCGCCGGTTGCTGCGGGCGTGCCCCGCGAGCGCGAGCGCGGGGGCAGGTTCGATGACAGCTGGCACGAGCAGGCACGCCAGTGGCTGCTCTCCCGCTATGACCTGGACCGCTCGGGCGAACTCGACTCCGAGCAAGAGCTGGAGTCGATCCCGTGCGAATTCTGGCTCGGCCTCGAGGCGTCCCACAGCCAGAGCCGGCTGGGGCTGACGCTGATTCGCTTCTACGGCTTCGACGGAAAGGACTGGCGCTCCGGAGCCCTCGGCATTGGCGACGAGGTCCGCGATCTGGCCCACGAGCGAATGACCCACTGCGGACTTCGCTGAGCGTTGCGAGTGCGAAGCTAGAACTGCAGCGGCAGCTCCAGGGAGTCGCGGTAGATCCGGTCCCGGTGCGCGAGCAGAAGCGGATCGACTGCCGCGAGCGCGGTCTCGTCGGACAGCGTGTAGCTGCCGCGCAGCATGTCGTCCATCGGACACTGATCGTGGGGAAGCGGCTCGACCATCGCGGCGAATGTCGCCCAGTAGATGTCGACGGCCGAGAGCCTGTCGCCTACGAGGAAGCCGCTGCCGCGATCGCGTTGTTGGCGCAGGGTGTCGGAGAGGAGCTCGAGGATCTCGACGACCCGCTGATCCGCAAGCGCTGCTTGCTCGGGCGAGTAGCCGTACTTGGCGGCCATCCGCGAGACCGACTCGACGAGGGGAGCGGGCACGGCGCCTTCGGGTAGCGTGAGAATCGGATGAAAGAGCTGGAGCCGACGGCACCACGCGAAGCCCATTTCGCCGCCGATCTCGTGCAGCAGGCCGAACGCCGTCGCGCGCTCACCCGGGTCGGTCGGGATCAACGGCGGGTTGGGCTCCAGCCGCTCGGCGAGGAAGAGGATCTCGCTGACGCGGATCCGCGGTCGCTCAGCCTGGTAGATGGCCTGCGGGGCGTTGTCGTGGCCCGTCCACGCGCGCAGCTCGTCGTTGGCCTGGCCGCCGAGCTGGGCGACAGCCAGATACGGGATCTTCTTCACGTGGAAGACTCCCTTTGCGGCTTCACCCCACGGCCCCGGGACACCGACCGTGAGAACCAGTCGCAGTCCCGTTCGTTGCTTCGCCTCTTCGATGCCGATGTAGTCCATCATGCGCCCTTCCCGATCTACGCGAGGATGTCGATGGGATCGCAACCCAGCCCGGCGGCGACGAGACATAGAGTGTCGTAGGGGATGGGCTCGTTTCGCTCTTCGATTCCCGAGAGCACGTTTGGAGTGATGGTGTCGCGCTGGCCGCTCGCACGGTAGCTCGCCTCGCCGATCGCGAAGATGAGTTCGCGCGCGGGCCAGCCGCGCTCGTGCCGGAGTCGCCGGACCACGAGCCCGGCGGGTGTCACCGGCCGTATTCGATCGTCGTCGCTCACGCATCGAGTGTAGACTCTCAGTCGTGAGGATCGAGCTATTCGAACGTGCCGTCCGCGGGGGTGGCCAGTTGCTGCGGGCCGAGGCTTGTCCGCTGGACGGTGGTAGCGACCAGGTGCGCGCGCTGGTGTTGACCTTCGATCTGGGACGTATCGCGGTGAGCGTCGAGCCCATCAACCAGAGCCTGCTCGTCGATCTTGTCGATTCGGCCGACCCGGCTCCGCCCGGCCTCGAGGATGCGAGCGAGAGCGAGCCCTGGTGGCGTCTGCTCGGAAGTGTCGTCGCGCGCGTTTGGGCTGCGGGGTCCGGAGACGACGACACGCTGTGCCTGCAGTTTCGTGCGGACGACCAGTCGCCCCGGATCGTCACCCTGGAGCCGCGCGGAGGCAGCGTCTCGATCTGTCTCGAGAATCCGCCCGACTGAGATCGGCACCCGTGGAGGAGCCATGTCCGACGACCTCGCACTGCTAGACGCAACCGCCCAGGCCGAGCTGGTCCGGAACGGCAAGGTGTCGCCCTCAGAGCTGGTCGAGGCCGCGACCCGTCGAATCGAGACTCTCGACCCGCAGCTGAACGCAGTGATCCACCCGGCCCTCGAGCGCGGACGCGAGCGGGCGGCCGCTGCCGATCTGCCGGATGGGCCCTTCCGCGGCGTGCCGTTCCTGATGAAGGACATCGGCGGAGAAGAAGCCGGCGAGCCGATGCACGCGGGACTGAGATTCGCCCGGGATGCGGGCTGGAAGTCGACCTTCGACTCGTACTTCACTCAGAAGACGAGAGCGGCGGGACTCGTCTGCCTGGGGCGGACCAACACGCCGGAGCTCGCACTGATGCCGACCACCGAGCCCGACGCGTTCGGCCCGACCCGCAACCCTTGGAGCTTGGATCACAGCTCCGGGGGCTCGAGCGGAGGGGCGTCCGCGGCGGTGGCGGCGGGGTTGGTGCCCGCGGCTCACGCCAGCGACGGCGGCGGCTCGATCCGCGGCCCGGCCAGCATGTGCTCGCTCGTCGGCCTGAAGCCGACCCGTGCCCGGAACTCCTTCGGCCCCGGAATGGGCGAGCGCTGGAGCGGGTTCTCGGCAGAGTTCGTCGTCACGCGGAGCGTGCGCGACAGCGCGGCGCTCCTCGACGTGACGTCCGGCCCGATGCCGGGTGATCCCTACTCGGCCACGCCGCCTGCAAGGCCGTACGCGGAAGCCATGCAAGACGACCCGGGCCGGCTGCGCGTTGGCCTGATGAAGGTGGGGCCTCGAGACATCGAGATCTCGCCGGAGTCCGTGCAGGCCGCCGGCAAGACCGCCGAGGCGCTCGAGGTCCTGGGCCATCACGTCGAGGAGGCGTACCCGCCCGCCCTCGACGATGCCGCCGTGGTGGCGACCTACGTCGGCGTGGTGAACTGCAACGTCGCGCGCGCCCTCGATGCCTGGGGGGAGAAGATCGGCCGGCCGGTCGAGCAGGCAGACGTCGAGCCCCTCACGTGGGCGCTCGCGCAGATGGGCAGGCAGGTCAGCGGCCCGCAGCACCTGGCCAACGTCGAGTTCGTGCACGCGCTCGGGCGTCGCTTGGCGGAGTGGTGGGACGGCGGCTTCGACCTGCTGCTGACGCCGACCCAGGCT
>JAYGDB010000124.1:0-2673 GCA_046583095.1 Myxococcota bacterium
CATGAACTCCGTTCTCGAAATCCTCCTGCCGAGGCAGGCGAACAACGACTACCGCGGCGGCGCCATTGCCTTCTTCGGATTCTGCATCCTGTTTGCGCAGAAACTCTTCAGCAGCACGGTCCACCTGCTGAAACACGACAGCGGCAAGAACTCGATCGGTGGCATGATCCGCTTTGAGGGACTTCCGGATCCAAACGAGGCCATCTATGCGGTGGGATCGGTCGGTGGGATCCACGAGACGCTCTTTGTGCTGCTTTACGTTCTCGTGCTCTGGCGCTATCGCAACCTCATCCCGCTGATGTTCGGCTTCACGATCGTGGAAATGTTGCTGCGCCTCGTGGTCCGGACGCTGCATCCGCTTGGCTCCGAGTACTTCGAACACACGCCGCCCGCAACGCTGGCGTTGCTGCCGACCCTGCTATTCAGTGCGCTCATGTTGTTCCTTGCGGTTCGGCGATCCGCGGAGCGATAAGAACGAACGGACGATGATCGAGCGTCGATGTCCGTTCGCAACCTCTCGGGTGGGCGGCCTGCGGCGCCTGGCTACGGGCCTGATCCCCTCTTCATGACAAGCGCAAGGCCGCAGCCCTCCGCGGGTCCGCAACCTAGCTTCGACTGCTTCATGCCTTCGGACGAGGCTGAGTGCTCGCGAAAGCCCACGCAGCCACATCTTTCACGCTGGCCGAACCCATCTGTAGCCAGCGGGTGAACGGAAGGGCGACCTGGGCGACGAGGTTGAAGGGCGGGACATCGTCCGAGAGGGCCCCCACCGGCTTGTCGCAGCGTCCAGGAAGGTAATAGGTTCCGAAGAACACGTCATAGAAGGGGAAGATGCTCGCGAGATTCTTGCCGGAGGCGTCTGGATGGTCAGCGTGGTGCCATCGATGGAGCCGGGGAGACGCCAGAAGATATTTGAACGGTCCATGACCGAAGTCGATGTCGATATGGACATAGCAGTTGAGGAGGGTGAAGAGCATCCTCCCGCCCGCGCCTATGATCGGCGGAATGCCGATCCAGGTCAGCAGGATGACATAGGATGCGTCCATGAAGATGCTTTCGAGGAAATGGATGCGGTAGCTCGTCAGAAAATTCACATGCGTGTCGGAGTGATGCACTGCGTGAAGGGGCCAGATCCAGCGCATATGCATCAGGCGATGGTTCCAGTAATCGGCGAAGTCCTTCAGCAAGACACTGATGAGCAGGAGGATCGGCCACGGCACTGTCTCCCAGATCGAGGCCGGCAGAGCCGGGATGGAGAGGAGACCGTAGAGACGCTGCGTGAACTCCATCGCCAGGTAGATGACGGGCGCCATGCACCAGTTGACGGCCATCCAGCCGATACTGGCGGAGAAATTCTTGAGGGCCTCCCGCGAGGGCCGCCTCTCGCGGCCGAAACACAAGGCGGCCACGGCATCCGCCAGGGCGGTGCGCAGCGCGTGCCATCGGAGCCCAGAGCGCAATGAGTAATGATCGACGAACGGCATGAACAAAGAACCGAACCGAGAAGGAGCGCCGTCATTCTCGCACTTCGGTGTAAAGATAGTGTGTAGACGCTCGCTGATCTGAACGGCCGATCACATGCCGGACTTTAGACGGGTGCAGAGGCTAGGAAGAACAAGCCGCGCACACGCTACGTGCGACAGGCTCCGCTTGGCGCAGCCTGCTAGCCAGCCGGATCGAGCACCACCACCGGAATCGTGCGGGGTACGGCACGCTCCCGGTACTCGTTGTAGGGCGGATAGATCTCGGCCATCTGCTCCCACAGGCGCTCGCGCTCCTCCCCTTCGGCGAAGCGCGCTCGGGCGGAGATCTTCTTGGCGCCCACCATCAGCTCGCAGTCGGGATTCGCCTCGAGGTTCAAGTACCAGATGGGGTGGTTGGGCATGCCACCCTTCGAGGCGATGACAACGCAACTGTCCCCGGCCTCGCCGTAGATCAGGGGAAGCGAACGGAGTTCTCCCGACTTCCGTCCCGTCATGGTGAGCAGTAGGGTGGGCAGCACGCCGGGCCCGCCGAGCGGCGTCGAATCCCACATGCGCGCCTTCTCGGGGTCGGTCCGGTAGAGCTCGATGTGCTCGGCGATCCAGGGAATCTCGCTGAACTTGGCCACGGGGACCTCCTTTCTCGGGGAATCAACTCCGCAGTCTACACAGGCTCGGACGCGCGCGGCACCCGATACATGACGCGGCCCCAGGCGAGCTCGCAGGTCTGCGCGATTCGCTTGCGCTCGGCCGGCGGGATTCCGGCCAAGTTGATCACGCGAAAACCGCACAGCGCGCGGGTTGTGCAACCCGATCGAGTGTCGCCGGGTCGACGGGCTTCTCACGCCCGGTATCGTCGTCGCCGCACATTTGGCTGCCAACCCAGGCCGTGTCCGGTTCGGACTGCATATCTTGTTCCGTCTCTACCCATGGGAATTCGTACACCCACTTTCTTGCGGGATGTGCGCATCCTGTCGTGCGCGTACGAACTCTAGGCCCCGAACCGGCGACGCCCAACGGCCTCAGCTCTGCCTGAGAGGCGCCGGCGCGTAGCTTGCGACGGATCTGCGACCTAGCGAAACCGCGAAGAAGAAGAACAGCGTCGGAGCCACGTGCGTGAGCATCCGGTTTCCCGAGTCCGTCCAGCCGTCGTGGTAGCCGGCCCGGAGCGCGCCGGCGAGGACGATCCCCA
>JAYGDB010000026.1:0-7189 GCA_046583095.1 Myxococcota bacterium
TGGCCGTTGCTGCGCGCGTAGTGGATGCAGTTGGCGATGTGATCGCCCTGGGTCTGGAGCACGTCCGTCAGGTTGAAGCGGAACGAGGCCTGGTAGCCGCCCATGATGAAGAAGTTGGGATAGCCGGCCGTGTGGATCCCCAACACCGTGCGGATGCCGTCGCGATACTTGTCGGTCAGATCGAGCCCGCCCTGGCCGCGGATCTGGTTGTAGATCCCGGTCTTCTGCACCTCGAAGCCGGTCGCGTAGATGAGCAGGTCGAGCGGGTAGACGTTCCCGTCGAAGCAGGGCCCGGCTTTCTCGATCTCGGTGATTCCCTTGCCCTGGGTGTCCACCAGGTGGACGTTCGGCCGGTTGTAGCTGGGGAGGTAGTCGTTGTCGAAGCACGGGCGCTTGCACATGAACATGTACCAGGGCTTGAGTGCATCGGCGGTCTGCGGATCTTCGACGATCTCATCGATGCGCCTGTGGATGCGCATCATGGCGTCGATGTTCGCGTTCTCCTGCCGGCGGACCTTCTCCTCGCGCGGGATCGCGGCGATCTTGGCCTTCTGCTCGGGCGTGAACTCGGGTTGGGCCAGTGCGCGCGCGCGTCGTTGCGCCTGCCACCCCGGCTCGAGCTTCGCCGCCCATTCGGAATCGGTGGGCCAGTCGTTCTTGATGTCGACGGACGAAGGCGTGCGCTGAAAGACGTAGAGCTCCTTGGCGGCTGCGCCGAGGCGCGGAATGGCCTGGACGGCCGACGCCCCGGTGCCGATGATCCCGACGACCTTGTCGGCGAGCTTCGACAGGTCGGCGCCGGTGTACTCGTAGTCCCAGCGAGAAGTGTGGAACGAGTGGCCCGCGAAGAGTTCCATGCCGTCGATCTTCGCGAGCTTGGGTTTCGAGAGGGTGCCGTTCGCACAGACGACGAAGCGGGCCTTCATGTGGTCGCCCCGATCGGTCTCGATGTTCCACATCTCCTCGTCTTCGTCCCACACCGTGGAGGTGACGGTCGTCTCGAAGACGGCCAACTCATAGAGCCCGTACTTGTTCGCGATCGCCTGGCAGTGCCCCAGGATCTCGGAGCCCTTCGCGTAGTGGGTCTCGGGCACGTAACCCATCTCGTCGAGCAGCGGCAGGTAGTCGTAGGCGACGACGTCGCAGGCTACGCCCGGGTAGCGGTTCCAGTACCAGGTGCCGCCGACGTCGCCGCCGCGCTCGACGATCCGGATGCTCTCGACGCCCTTCTCCCGCAGGCGCGCGGAGGTGAGCAGCGCCGAGAAGCCTCCGCCGATGAACAGGCACTCGACGGTGTCGCGCAGCGGCTCGCGCGGAGTCGGCTCCTGCGCGTAGGGATCGATCGAGTACTTCGCGAGGCCCCCGCTCAGCTCGGAGGTGAACTGGTCGGTGCCTTCGGGCCGGTAGTCGAGCCTGAGATCCCGCTCCTCGGCGAACTTCTGCTTGACACGGTCGTAGTACTCCTGGGGTTGCCGGAGCTTGCCGCGGGCGCGCGGCTTGGGGGGGTCCGCAGACTTGGCCATCGCGGAGGAGCATATCACCCCCTCCGCTGCGGCGGAGACGGATGAACCCGTGGGATTGGACCGCGGTGGCGGGAGGTGGCCGAAGGACTGCGCGGTCCCGGGCGGGTCTTCTCGGCCGGAACTAAGAGGTACTCGAAGCCGTCGTGTGCGAGCAGGCTTGTCTCGGAGGCTCGGCAACTGAAGCGGATCGCACTGTGAAGCGGTTCATAGCTGTGCTTCGTCTCGATCGCTGATGCTCGCAATCGAACGCGTGGTCTTGGCGGCCGGAATCGCACCGCTGAACTCGCGCAATGAAACGGGAGAAATCAACATGATGGGATCAGATCGAGAGAACCTCAGTGCAGTGCTGGCTCCGAAGGCCAGATCGTTCTCGCCCGAGCTGGATCGCGCGAAATGTCACCGCGCGCGAGTCGGTGCCCGCTCTGGCATTCTCGCGTTGCTCCTGTTCGTCGCGCTGACCGCGCAGGCCGAGGCAAAGGGTTCGTTGTGGCTCCTGGGCGACATCGGCCTGGCAGTCGACGAGCAGGCCACCGAAGTCATTCTGGAGAACTGGGTGCCCGAGATCTTCGGGGCGATCACCGACGAAGCCCTGGTGCCGATCCAGCCGGCTACCGTGGCCCCCTCCGTGCTCATCATCTGGGCCGACGAGGACGAGGGTCTGGTCGGCAATATCGCGGACGCCTTCAAGCAAGCCGACGAAGATGCCTTCGAAAAGGCCGATCTCGACTCGAAGAAACAGATCAGCGACATTTCGGCAGAAGGCTTGTCGCTGGCGCTCAGTGGGCGAGGCCGAGGGCGAGGCCGCGGCCCTGGCACGGGGATCGGTGATGCGGACATCATCGTGCTGATCGACGGGTCCACTACGTCCTGGCTCGAGAAGCTGAGCATCAACGCGCAGCAGGCGATTGCCGACCGCCTCGCGGACGGCGCCATCGTAGTGGGGCAGGGCCGTGCCGCGACCCTGTTTGGCGAGGTGCTCCTGACCGAGTCGAACAGCAGTGCGGACGTCTTGTTGGCGGTGGAGGCGCTCTCCGACGCCTTCCACGACGATCTTCAACTTGCGCCGGGATTCGATTTTGCTCCGCTGTCCGGATGCTTGGTCGACGTGAACTTCCTCGAGCAGGGACGCATCGGGCGTCTGCCGGTGGTGCTGGCGCGCGCCAATCAGGACCCGCAATTCGCACCCGACCTGCTTGCCATCGGGGTGGACGATGGCACGGCGCTGCGCGTGGATGCGCAGGGACGGTCGCTGGTCCTGGGAGGGGGCTCGGTCACCCTCCAGCACGTGATCGACGGGGAGACCGTGATCGACCTCCAAGGTGAAACCCCGCACATCACGAACCTCCAGCACCACCAGCTCACGGCAGGCTACGGGTACGATCTCGTCGCGCGAAGCTTCACCGCCGTGCCGCTGGGTGTAGACATATTGCCGCCTCCCGAGGTTGCGGATGCTGCCAAGTTCAACGCCGACCTGACTGGCCCAAATGCATTGAACTGGCCCAACAAGGGAAACGACTCGGGCTCGAAGGCGGAGGTGTCCTTCGACGGCTACTACTACGACTTCGACGCGATCTTCGAGGGCAATGTCGCTCTTACACCCGGTAACAACCCGGTGCTGGAGAACACCGTGTACGCGACGAACGCCCTCAGTGGTTCCAGCTTGGCGACAGAGGCCGGTACGCACCTGCTGGCGCTGGCGAAGATGTCGGCCCGAACGGCCCTCTGGGTTCCGCCCTTCGCCGGGGCGAACCTCTACGCGTCGGACATTATCGAACACAACGGCAGCTCAAGCTTCGGCAACTACTCGTCACTTCTCGTCCTCGAAAGCCTCGGGGCGACCAGCATCGCCTTCTCGGATTACGTGGAGTCCGGCGCGACGAACGCGAGGCAATCCGTCGCGATCACCGGCGCTCGCCTGCACGTGATCGGCGTCGGAGAGAGCGTCGCCCTGGGAGACGTCCCGTTTTGCGAGTTTCCCATCGAAGTCGACCTCAACGGCGATGGGACGGTCGATGTGGTGGACGTAGTGGTAGCGGTCATCGCCAAGAACCAGAGCCCGGTAGTGCCCCCCGGCACGGGCGCTGATCTCAACTGCAATGGTGTCGTCGACTTCTTCGACGTCTACCAGACCATCCAAAACGCCCTCTAGGAGCGCTAGTGTGGCAGAGTCATCCAGCCCCCCGGCTCCGGAAAGGTGCCGGGGGGCTGGTCGCTCTGGGGACCGACTCGAAGAAGGCTCCCGAGCCGCCTCCGTATAGGTTCCCGAACCCGTCGTGTCGCCACCGGAGCTGTATCCAAGCGAGTTGCCCGGCGGGGCTGCGGATTCGATCCGGAGCCAGCGGCGTCGTAGTATCGTGGATCCTCACTTCGGATTGAAGTGAGGGTTGCGTAGGAGCAAAGGATGACGAGCAACAATCAGTCTCCGCGAACGACCGGATCGATCGAACACTATGACGCGGTGATCATCGGAGCGGGTGTCAGCGGTATGTATGCCCTGCATCATCTGCGCGAGATGGGCCTTTCGGTCCGCGTGTACGACGGCGCGAGCGACGTCGGTGGGACCTGGTGGTACAACCGCTACCCGGGTGCACGGGTCGATGGCCCGGGCAGCCCCTTCTACTGTTACACCTTCTCAGATGAGCTCATGAAGGAGTGGGACTGGGCTGAGACCCAGTCTGAACAGTCCGCGGTGCTGGATTACCTCGAACATGTTGCCGATCGGTTCGACCTCCGCCGCGACATTCAGTTCGAGACCTGGGTGCAAGACACCCACTACGACGAAGCCGCGCAGCGCTGGACCGTCGAGACCAGCACCGGCGTGCGTGCCTCCGCCCAGTACCTGATCTGTGCGGTGGGCGCTCTCTCGACGGCGAACATGCCCGACATCCCCGGGATCCATGACTTCGCGGGCGAGTGCTACCACACCGGCCGCTGGCCTCATGAGCCTGTTTCCTTCGAGGGCAAACGCGTTGCTGTGATCGGGACGGGCTCCTCGGGGATCCAGTCGATTCCCGAGATCGCCAAGGACGCTGCGCACGTGACGGTGCTCCAGCGCACGGCGCAATACTCCGTTCCGGCAGGGAACCGCCCCATCACGCCCGAGGAGATGGCGGACGCGAGAGAGAACTGGGACTCGGTCATCGCAAAGATGCAGGGGCACGCGGGCGGCTTCCCCTTCGACTCCCACGAGCGGATGACCCTGGACGATACCCCCGAACAGCGCCGTGCCCTGTACGAAAGGCTGTGGAAGCGCGGCGGCTTCAAGTTCTTCCTGGACGGCTACAACGACATCGCGATGAGCGAGGAGGCGAACGACTGGCTGGCCGACTTCATCCGCGACAAGATCCGCGAGATCGTGCACGATCCAGAGACCGCCGACAAGTTGATGCCCGACTACTTCGTGATGACCAAGCGGCCGATCCTCGACAACGGCTACTTCGAAACCTTCAATCGCGACAACGTCACGTTGGTTGATCTGCGAGACGACCCCATCGAGCGGTTCACCCCCACGAGCGTGTGTACTCGGAAGGGCGAGCACCCCATCGACATGCTCGTGCTGGCGACCGGCTTCGATGCCATTAGCGGCTCGATGCTGCGTCTTAATCCGAAAGGACGCGGTGGCGTGAGCCTGAAGGAGAGATGGAGCGACCGATTCCACAACTATCTCGGTCTCACGATCGGCGGCTTTCCCAACCTGTTCATGATCCACGGTCCCGGGTCGCCCGGCGTGTTCTACAACATGCCGCTCGGCGCCGAGCGCCAGATGGAGTGGATCGGAAACTTCATGCGCCATCTGCGCGAGCAGGGGATTGGTGCCGTCGAGCCAACGGCCGGCAGCGAAGAAGCCTGGAGTTCCGAAGTCAGCGGGATCGCCAACGCAACGCTCTTTCCCCGCACCGACTCCTGGTGGACGGGCGCGAACATCCCGGGCAAGCCCCGCTACTTCTCCGCGTACCTGGGTGGCAGCCTGTATTACTACCGCCTCTCCGAAATCGCCGCCAAGGACTACGAAGGCTTCGTGTTCGAGCAAGCGCAGCGCGCGGACGACGCCGAATCATCGTGAGCGCCCCGGCTTCGGTCGGCAGTCCGATCAGCCGGCGTCTCCTACGAGTCTTGTTTCAGCGTGTCACCCACGAGTACCCACGAGTGGGCCCAAGGCTCGGCCCTCGCTGCTGCGCGAAGGTCAGTCGACACCTAGGCGCTTCATCTTCTTGTAGATACACGCATCATGCAGTGATCCGATGCGGATCCGTTCGACCTGGATCTGACCCGCTTTTCCGCTGCGGGTCCTCGTGGCGCTGATGCGGAGGGTCCCGCGCGGTGCGGACACGCTGGCGCAGACTCGGCCCCCGAGGCACCCTTCGTAGCGTGAAGGATGCTCTCGTCCCATGAGGTCCGTTGCGATCTACGTCGCTTTCTTTGCATCCCTGCTCATTCCCCCCTTCCTGACCTGGCAGTTGTGGCGCACGACGAGTCGCAGCGTGCTGGACTTCACTCTCCGTTTCCTGCTGCTCGCCGCGAGCCTGAGCCTCATCGCCCTGGCGGCAAACTGGAGCCTGGTCGGTATCTGGTTCATGCCCCTGTGGATCACGGCCTTCGCGGTTGTCTTCGCTCTCCGAGTGCTCACCGCGCGTCGCCTAACTATCGTCTCCATCGACGGTCTGGGCTCGATTGCCCATGTTCTCCCCTCCGTACTGGGATTCGGCGTCATCGCGACCCTCGTCAGCTCCGCCGTCTTTACGGCGCCGTACGTCGGCGAGCCGGTCGCGCTTCGCTTCCCCCTGGCACAGGAAGGTGGGCGCGGAGGCGGTTGGTACGTGGGCCAGGGTGGACGCAGTGCGCTGGTGAACGCTCACGCGAACGCTCCTGCGCAGGCCTACGCGCTCGACATCCACGGCCTGAACGCGCTGGGTATGCGGGCCAAGGGCATCCTCCCGGCTGAGCTCGGCGCGTACGCGATCTATGTCCGCCCGGTCTACGCGCCGTGCGCGGGCGAGCTCCTGTCCGTCGCAGACGGGATCGAAGAACGGTCGCCCCCCGACTCGAGTCCCGGACCGCCCGTCGGGAACCACGTGTCGATCGCCTGCCAGGGCGCGACGGTTCTGCTCGCCCATCTGCAACCCGGCAGTGTTCTCGTCGAGGCCGGTCAGCGCGTCGAGGTCGGAGAGCCGATCGGTGTGGTGGGAAACTCCGGGAACACCACCGAGCCGCACCTTCACATCCACGCGGTGGACGGGCGTGTCGTGGACCTGCAGGAACTGATTATCGACGGCACGCCGCGCCCTCTGCTCTTCGACGGTGGCTTTCTCCACAAGCACTCGAGTTCGGTCTGGCCGGACTGGCTCCGCCTGCTCTGAGACTACTTGCGCCCTCATTCCACGTTCAAGCGCTTCATCTTCTTGTACAGCCCCTCGCGGGTGATCCCGAGCTTTCGTGCGGAGGCGGCTCTCCGCCCGCCGTGTTGCTCGAGCGCGCGGCGGATCAGCCAGGCTTCGATGCGGTTCATGTTGTCGCGCAGGC
Source organism: Myxococcota bacterium (assembly GCA_046583095.1). Classification (GTDB taxonomy): domain Bacteria; phylum Myxococcota_A; class UBA9160; order UBA9160; family UBA4427; genus JAJDAN01. The sequence continues at coordinate 7,044 of JAYGDB010000026.1, forward strand.
TGTCACCGGCGCGGCAGGTCTGCTGGATGGGACTGACGATGTCGCAGACGGCTTCGGAGAGCAGCTTTGGGGTGATCAGGCTCGCTGGATCGGCCAGTGCCAGCGCGCGCTGCATCTCGTTCTCGAGTTCGCGCACGTTACCCGGC
>JAYGDB010000063.1:0-2796 GCA_046583095.1 Myxococcota bacterium
GAGTTCACGCAAGACGGCGGCTGTACCCTCGTGATTCCGGGCTCTCACCGAGCCGCCTCACACCCGACCCGGGAGGCGCGCGAGACGCTCGAGGGTGCGGTGCCGGTCGAGTGCGGCAAGGGCTCGATTGCGATCTGGAACAGCCGTATCTGGCACGCGAACTACCCGCGCACGCTGGAAGGCGAGCGGGTCGTGCTGCACATGACGTACAGCCGCATCGGCATCACCCCGGTGGAAGACTACCGGCACCTGGGCGACGACTACCTCGAGGGCAAGCCGCCCGAGCTGGCGACGCTCCTCGGCCGCGACGTCTTCCTGGGGACGACCACGGCCACCAGCGGTGGCACGAATGGCCGGCTGCTCCAGAAGACCTACGAGACGGTCCACGGCCCCGGCCTGTATACGAAGCGGCGAGACGGCAAGAACCGCGAGTCGTCCGAGGAGCGCTAGCTCAGACTGCCTCGCGCCGCTGATGCGCGAAGATCGACTTGTAGCCGCCCTGCTTCGACCAGTCCGGTGGCATCGGACACGGCCGCGGATCGAAGCGCGCCCAGCGCGCCGCCTGACCGCGCACGATCTGCTCGCTGTGGCTCGCGCCGAGCGTCAGGTTGGTGATCGGAAACGCGTCGGCCGCCGAATAGGTGCTGAGCAGCAGCGGCCTCGCTCGCTCGCCGGGGTTCGGCGCGCTGCCGTGGATCGAGCGGCAGTTGTGCACCGTGACAGTGCCCGCCTGCCCCCCGATGTATCCCGCCGAAGCCACGTCTACCGCCGGTATGTCGCTGTCGCGAATGAAGCCCGTCCAGTTGTCCTCGTCGTCGTAGAGTTCGAAGAGCCGGCCGCGGTGGCTGCCCGGCACGACGCCCATCGGCGCCATCGTGTCGTCCACCGCCTCGAGGTACACGCCGATCGTCAGCAGGTCGTAGTTGGTATGGGGCCAGAACTGGATGTCCTGGTGCCATTTGACTTGCTCGCCGCCGCTGCTCCACTTGAAGTTGAGCTTCGAGTGATGAAACTTGAGGTTCGGCCCGAGCAGATCTTCGGCCACGTCGGCGAACGGGCCCTCGCTCGCGAAGCGCCAGTAGAGTTCGTGCAGCTCCACGGGGCTGTTGAGCCTGCGAAGCCGCGGCGCCTCCGCGCTGTGATCCGGTTCGAGATCGAAGCGACCATCCCGCCCCTCGACCCGGCGGCTGGCCTCGACGAACTCCCGCGTCAGGTCGCGCAACGCCTCGAGCCAGTCGTTCCCGATCAGTGCGTCCACGCCGAGATAGCCGGCTTCGAAGTAGCGCTCACGGTCCTCCCGGGAAAGGACCCGCGCGGGTCTCGCGAGGATTTCTTCGGGTGTCACGCGCCGCCTCCTCACCCGAGCCTAGCGATCCACAGTGCTGTACCGGAACCCGCTGCCGCCTGAACGGCAGCAATTCAATCGCAGGCAGCGAGGGAGGCAGTTTCCGGCATACTCCGCCCAGTCGCTTCGGAACGGGAGCCGGAATGTCATCGGTCGAGACAGCTGGATCCGGCGCTTCGGCTCGGCCCGGGCAGTCGTTGGCGGTCGTGCCGCTCGCGGACTGCCACGATCTTGGCGTGCCCCAGATCGGCGGCAAGGCGGCTTCTCTCGCACGTCTCGTCCAGGCTGGGTTTCGCGTGCCGGACGCGGTCGTCCTCACGACGACGTTCTTCGCTGGCTGGTGGGAAGAGCTTCGCGCGACAGCGGATTGGGCGCGCTTCCAGCAGGCCGACGCTGCGGCCTGCATCCAGCACGCGGCGGCTCTCGGGGCCCGGGTGGAGGGCCTGGCCTGCTCGATCGAGATGCGTGCCGGGCTCGACGAGGTGCGTGAGCGGCTGGCCTCGTGGGGTGCCAGGGCCACTTGTGCGGTTCGTTCGTCGTCCCCGGACGAAGACCTCGAGGCCGCGTCCTTTGCGGGTGGCTACGTCACGCGTCTCGGCGTTACCGCGGAGGGCCTCGAGGCGGCGGTCCGCGCCTGCTTCGCCTCGTGCCTGGCCGAACGGGTGCTGGTCTACAAGGCGCAGCACGGGCTCGATGTGCACGCACCCCGGATCGCGGTCGTGGTCCAGCAGCAACTCGCGAGCGAGGTTGCGGGCGTCGGTTTTTCGCTGAACCCGGTCACGAACGACTTCGACGAGGCCGTGATCGACGCGAACTTCGGCTTGGGCGAGAGCGTCGTGTCCGGCGAGGTGTCGCCCGACCACTTCGTCGTCGACAAGCCGGGAGAGAAGATCCTCGAACGCACCCTGGGCGCCAAGGCGATTTCGTACCGCTTGCAGGCCCAGGGCGGCATCGAGCGACTAGACGAAGAGCGAGGCACCGAGGCCGCGCTCTCGGACGCCCAGGTGATCGAACTCTCCCGCGTGCTGGGCGAGGTCGAAGCGCTCTACGACCTTCCGATCGACCTCGAGTGGGCGTATGCAGACGGAGAGCTGCATCTCCTGCAGGCACGCCCGATCACCGCCTACTTCCCGCTCTCGCCCGAGATGCAGACGCAGCCGGGCGCTCCGCGGCGGCTCTACGCGGACGGAAACCTGTCCGACGGCATCACGAGCAACCGCCCCATCACGGAGCTGACCCTCGATGGCTACCGGATCGTGATGGCCCAGCTGTTCGAGAACTACGGAATCGCCTGGGGCTCCGAAGAGAAGCCGCTCGAGGATCTGCTGGTGTTTCGCGGGGCACGCATGTACGCCGCGCTCTCGGACATCTTCTGGTTCATGAGTCCCCAGGTGATGGCCGCCCAGGCGACCATCATGGACATCCTTCTCTATCGCACCCTGATCAACGTG
>JAYGDB010000077.1:0-2028 GCA_046583095.1 Myxococcota bacterium
TCACTCCACCGCAGACTCGCTGAACTACATCGCCACCTGGCAGACCGGCATGTTCCACCCACAGGACATGGCCGAAACCTTCGCCGCCAAGCGGGAGCAGCGAGATCCCGAGTTCGAGGATCTGCTGCCGCTCCGGAAGCCCGTCTAGCCACACGGTCGTGACCGCCCGAGCGGGCGAGGCTACTCGTACCGGAGCGACGCGATCGGATCGAGGCGTGACGCCTGCCTCGCCGGATAGAAGCCGAAGAACATCCCCACCGTGCCCGAGAAGAGCACCGCGCCCGCGACTGCTGCGGGCGAGAATACGAATGGGAAGTTCGCCGTGCGGGCGATTGCCTGGGTGGCCGCGAGTCCCAACAGCGTGCCGATCAGTCCTCCGAGCATGCTGAGAATCATCGACTCCACCAGAAACTGGATCAGGATGTGGCGACTCTTCGCACCCACCGCCATTCGCACTCCGATCTCGCGTGTCCTTTCGGTGACGGATACGAGCAGGATGTTCATGATCCCGATCCCGCCTACCAGCAGCGAGATGGATGCGACCCCCATCAGGACCGAACTCATGATGCCCATCACGTTGCCCATCATGTTGGCGATTTCTTCCTGCGTGCGAATCGTGAAGTCCGAGTCATCCGAAGGCTTGAGGCGATGCTGGTGTCGGAGGATCTCTTCGATTTCGTCCGCCGCGGTGAGGCTGTTGATTCCAGGGCTGGCCGAGACCATGATCTGCTGAACCATCCCCGGAAGTCGGTTTCCCAACACGCGTCGTACAGCGGTCGTGAAGGGCATGAGGACGTAGTCGTCGCGATCCCCCGCAAAGCTCGTTCCGCCCTTCGACTCCAATACGCCGATCACATGGAATGCCGTGTCGCGAATTCGCACCACTGCACCGATCGGATCTTCGCCGGATTCGAATAGCTGGTCGACGATGGTCTGCCCCAACACGACCACGCGCGCCGCGACCCGCATGTCGCGGTCGGTGAAGTACTCGCCCTCGACGACGTCAGAATTCCCGACCTGCCGGAAGACGGGCGTCGTGCCCATGACACTCGTCGCCCAGTTCGAGTGGCCATAGACGACCTGCACCGAGCCGGTTCTCATGTAGGTGACCAGATCCACGGAGTCGGCCTCACGCTCGATCGCGCGCGCGTCATCGATCGTCAAGCTCGAGGATCCCCCCCAGCCGCTGTTTGCGCCGCCGCGGCTGTGTGTGCCCGGCATCACGACGAGCAGGTCGGTCCCCATGCTCGCGATCAGGTCTTCGATGGCGCGGGTTGCGCCCTGTCCGATGCCGACCGTCGTGATGACGGCCGCAACGCCGATCACTATCCCCAGAATCGTCAGCGACGACCGCATCTTGTTTCGGCGCAGTGCTCGCAGGGACGCCGAGAAGGTCATTCGAAGCAGCTTCATGCCCGCTCCTCCGTGATCTCCGGCGCTGCCCCCGACGCGCTGGAACTCGGCGCGAAGGGCTCCGGAGACGCATCGGCGACGATCTCTCCATCTCGAAAGGTCAGCACACGGTCCGCATAGGCCCCGATCTCGGGCTCATGCGTGACCAAGACGACGGTGATGCCTTGCTCGTGATTGAGTTCCGCGATGATCTGCATGATTTCGACGCTCGTGTTGGTGTCGAGGTTTCCAGTCGGTTCGTCGGCGAGAAGGATGCGCGGGCGATTGACCAGCGCTCGTGCGATTGCAACGCGCTGCTGCTCCCCCCCGGAGAGTTGGCTCGGATGATGATCGGCCCGACCGGCGAGGCCCACCCGGTCGAGCGCCTCGAGGCCGCGTCTTCTCTGCTCTGATCGCGTGACGCCGCCATAGACCAGCGGCAATTCGACGTTCTCCAGCGCGCTGGTTCGCGGAATCAAGTTGAATGCCTGGAAGACGAAGCCGATCTGCTCACTGCGAAGCTCCGCCCGTTCGTCGGCACTTCGATCGGAGATGTCTCGCCCATCGAGTCGATAGGTGCCCGAACTGGGGCGATCGAGGCAGCCGAGAATGTTCATGAAGGTCGACTTGCCCGAG
>JAYGDB010000100.1:0-42936 GCA_046583095.1 Myxococcota bacterium
TCGCGACCTCTTCGATCTCTGCCATGCGCCCGATCGGGTTGTCGAGGAGTCCAGCCGCCCAGCCGCCCGCACCCTTCGAGTCCGCGCTGCGACGGGCCATCTGCTCCTTCACCTCCGCGGTGGCGATCAAGCCGGGACTGACGAGGTTCACCGTAATGCCAGTCCGTGAGAGTTCCTTGGCGAGGCTGACACAGATCGTGGGAAGCACTGCCTTGGAGGCGTAGTAGTGGGGCATCCGTGCGTTGGGACGCAATGCGCCGACCGTTCCCAGCCAGAGGATGCGCCCCCACCCCTGCTCTCGCATGCCGGGCACACAGGCCCGGACGAGCCGGACTCCAGAGAGCACGTTCTTCTGGTAGATCGCGATCCAATCGTCGGTCGAGTCGTCGAACCAACGACCTCGCTCGGCCACACCGTAGTTGTTGACCAGGACGTCGACCCGGCCCTCCGCGGCCAGGGCCTCGCGCGCGAGGGCGTCTGCACCCTCGTCATCGAAGAGTTCACCGACGAGAGGCCGGGCGTCGTAGCCCAGGGACCGGAGCCTGTCTGCGACGGGCTCGGGTTGCCCGACCTCGAAGCCGTGAACGAGAACCGTGGCTCCCTCGCCGGCCAGCGCCTCGGCGATCCCCGCTCCAGTGCCTCGGTAGCTACCGGTGACCAGTGCCACCTTGCCTGCCAGCCCGAGTTCCATCGCTTCCTCCGTCTCTCCATCCCTCAGCGGGCGATGGAGCATACAGTTCCAAGGACGGACGTCCTGCGTTCACGCGGAACTCCGCGCGACAGGCGAGCCTCACTCGGGTGCCGTCTCCGATAGAATTCCGGCCATGGGCCAGACCCTCGAGTTCTTCTTCGATTACGGAAGCCCCTACAGCTACCTCGCGAACCACCGCCTGACCGAACTCAGTGAGCGCACGGGGGTCGAGGTCGTCCACCGCCCGATGCTCTTGGGAGGTGTCTTCAAGGCGACAGGAAACCATTCGCCTGCACGCGAGCCCATCGAGGCCAAGCGAAGCTACAACGGCCTAGCGCTGCGTCGATCCGCCGAGGCCTACGGTGCGGTCTTTCGCGGCAACAAGCACTTTCCCATCAACACGCTGATGTTGATGCGGACGGCCGTCGCGGCGCAGCGTCAGGGTGTGTTCGAGGCCTACCACCGAACTGTCTACCCGGGCTTCTGGGTAGACGGCCTGGACCTGGGAAACGAAGACGTCCTGGCCGGCGTACTCACCGGCGCGGGCGTCGATGCGGCGAAACTCGCCGAGCTACGCGGCCGGGACGAAATCAAGAACGAGCTTCGCAGCACCACCGAAGAAGCCGTCGCGCGAGGCGTGTTCGGGGCTCCCAGCTTCTTTCTGGGCGACCAACTGTTCTTCGGTGCCGACCATCTCTTCTTCGTCGAGCAGGCTCTGGCCTGAACGTCTGGCCGAAGACGGGCTCTGGACCCCGGGTCGCCCGCGTCTTCCACGCCCTGTTGGCGCTCTGCGCCCTGGACGCCTGGGTATCGCTCGCCACCCAGGTGCACCTGCTCATCGGCAGCCGCGGATTGCTGCCCGTGGGTGCGCTCGTGGAGTCTCTCCAGCAGGTCGAGCGCCCCGTGTGGCCCGGCTTCCCGTCGTTCCTGTTGTTCGACCCGAGCGACGCGGCCATCACGACGGGCATCGTCGTCGGCGGAGCCCTCTCGCTGCTTGCACTTCTGGGTGTCTGGCCACGCTTGTGCCTACTCCTGTCGGCGCCCCTCTACCTGTCCTACGTCGTGGCCGGTCGGGAGTTCTTGTCATTCCAGTGGGACAGCTTGTTGATCGAGTGCCTGGTGGTCGCGGCATTCATCCCGCGCGACCGCCCCTCAGCGGGCTCGCACTGGATCGCGCGCGCGCTGCTCTTCAAGCTCTACTTCGAGTCGGGAATCGCCAAGGCGCAGTCCACGCTAGGCGATTGGTTCGACGGCAGTGCGATGACATTCTACTACGAGACCGCGCCGCTTCCGACCTGGCCGGCATGGTGGGCCCATCAACTGCCCGAGCTGTGGCACGAGATCGAGAGCTTCAGCGCAATGGGCCTGGAAACCCTGGGAGCTTTCTTGATCCTCGGCCCGCGGCCCGCGCGCCTCGCAGCCCTGGCCGGTTTCACAGGCTTCCAGATCCTGAACCTCGGCACATCGAACTATGGTTTCTTCGTCTATCTCGCTCTGGCACTCCACGTGTTCCTGCTCGATGACACCGATCTGGAGCGCATCTCGAAACGCCTGGGCGGATCCCGCATCTCGCAGCTCGTGAGCTTCGCAGGTCGCCTGCCCTCTCTGCGCCTGCCGCCCTCGACCCGCCCATACACCTCGACAGCAGCCAGATTTCTGGGAGTCGCATGGTTGGCGGCCTCGGTCGTGACGGGCATCGCGCACTTCGCTCCAGCCGGCGATCTGGCCGATGCCGCCGTCCGCCAGACGCAGATCTGGCGCGTGTACCGAGTCGTGAACGCCTACCACCTCTTCGGGCACATCACGCGAGAGCGGATCGAATCCGAGTTCCAGACCCGGAGTGGCGACCGATGGCAGGCGCATGACTTCCACTACAAGCCCGGCGACCCGTTTCGTGCGCCGCCCTTCGTCGCGCCGCACCAACCGCGGGTGGACTTCCGGCTCTGGTTCTACGGCCTCGATTTCCAGCGCGGCGCTCCTCGATACGTTGCGAACCTGCTCAGGCAGATGTGCTCGGATCCCGAGGCCGTCGCGGCGCTATTTGCCACGCAACTTCCCTCCCGTCCCGAGGCGGTGCGAATCGAATTCTGGCGTTACCACTTCACCACGCGTCAACAACGCGACGCGACGCGGGCGTGGTGGCAGCGACAGTCCCTGGGAGCGACGCCATCGATCGACTGCGCGCGATTCGAACCCGACTGACGGGCTCGTTCAGCGGGAGCTGAGATCTCGGACGAGCGGCGACGGCGTCCCGACACATGTTACCCACAGCTGGTGAATCGCCCGGCTGGCCGCAACGTGGAGGAGTCGCCGAGCCGAAGGGGTGTCGGGATAGCTCGCCGAGTCCGCGCCGAGCAGGATGACGTAGTCGAATTCGAGTCCCTTCACCTGCTCGACCTCGGTCACTTCGATGCCGGCGGTGAACGTGAAGTCCTGGTTCGAGATCCGACGCAGCTGCGGCAGATCACTCTGGGCGAGCCCATCGTAGTAGACGTCGCTCACCTCGGGAGATGGGGCCAGCAGGGCCACCGAAGCCAGAGGCTCGTTGTTCGAGAGATCGCGCAGGACGTCCGCCAGGAACGCTACGCAGGATCCGGAATCAACGAACGTGAAGACCTCCACCGGCGGCCCGCTTCGGGTCGTGACCGGCGCTGCGTCCTCTTCCCGCAGATCACCCAGCAGCGTGTGCGCGAAGGAGACGATCTCCTGAGAAGAGCGGTAGCTGATCTTCAGGGTCTCGACCTCGGTGCCCACGACTCCGAGATGATCGAAGAAGTCCTGCCACGACGTAAAGCCGCTGTGCTGCATCACCTGCTGCTGGCTGTCTCCCGCCAGGGTGAGGCCGCTGCCTCGCTTCATGCACCCGAGCAATACCTGCACTTCCAGTGGCGAGAAGTCCTGCACCTCGTCGATGACCGCGTGACGCAAGCGGATCGGCCGCCGGCCCCGGGCTTGCAGCGGCCCGACGCGCAACTGCCAGGCCCGTAGCAGGAGCGCGTCGTCCTCCGAGTCCAATTCGAAGGGAACCTGGTTGTCGCCCGCGAGACCCGCGAAGAGTTCGTCCACCCGGCGTCGGTTGTAGTCTACGAAGCGGTCCACCTCCTGAACCGAGAACGAACCCGGTGCGACACGCTCGCTTACGGCTTCGAGCAGGGGACGCTGCGTGAGCAGGCTTGCCCAATCGTCGAGAGCCTGCGCCCCTGTGGCCGGACCCTTGACTCGCGCGACCTGCTCCTCCAGGGCCACGCCGAGGAAGGGGTGGAGTTTCATGCGAATGATGGCGCCCGGCGTGTCCTCGCGGTGCCGGGTGGGAAGCTTCGGGAAGTGCCGCCGGCGTTCTGCAGCCGCCCACTCGCGGTAGGTCAGGATGCGAACACCGTCGAGCCCCAGCGACGGCAACACGTGCGCGACATAGTTCCGCAGGGCGGGCGAGAACACGATCACGAGCGTGTCCCTCGAGTCGATCGCTGGATCGTCGTAGGCCAGATAGGCAATCCGGTGAAGTGCGACCGTCGTCTTGCCGGAGCCCGCGGTTCCACGAATGACGAGAAATCCCTCGGAGGGGCGCGTAATCAGGTCGAACTGCTCCGGGTCGATCAAACCCGTGATCTCGGGCAGGCGCTTGTCGGCCCGGTGGGGCAGACCGTGATGATCCCTGCCGAGCCGCCGCGAGCCGCCCTCCTCGTGGGACCACGCCCGCAGGGCGACCGCCTCGCCCCCTGACAAGCGTGCGGGAGCATGTTTCTCACGACGCCAGCCGGACGCGGCGGCCTCGTCTGCGTGAAAGTCTCCCTCGGGCGCCTGCACCCGATCGAGCACGCTCTCTCGGATCCTCAGCATGCGGCGGACGACCACCTCGCCGATCCGCTCGCGCCCCGCGATCTCTTCGTCGTAGTGCTCGCCCTGGCGATAGCTGTAGAAGATCCGGCTGATCGGGGCGTCCCGCCAATCGACGATACGGACTCCGCGCTCGATGCAGGTGGCCTTCCCGAGGCACAGATCGCGTTCCTCTCCCTTCTCGAGCAACCGCAGGTGCGCGAAGTACGGTGAATTGGGGTCCACCTTCGGGATCACGGCGGCATTGCGAAGCTGGCGCAGGATCGAACTCTGGTGATGCCATTGCTCGGTCAGCGTGGACATGTCCTTGCGTTCGCTGCCCGAGAGCATCACGCTGCGAAGTCGCTCGAGTTCGCGAACGATCGGCTCTTCCGACGCAGTTCGCGGCTCGGGCAGATCGGCCAGTCGCACGGAGACGCGGGCCAGTAGCCTCAACTCCTCGGCGACGACGGGGTCGAGCTCGGCTACTCCGGGAAAATCCAGCGGCTGATCGCTGATCGCGATGACCCTCCTCCCCACCAGCTTTCAGCGGGTTCGAAAGGTTACCACTCCGCCCGCACGGGGCGACTCCCTCGAGAACGGATTTCTACAAAGCCGTTCGACTCTCGAAATCCTGAACGCCCGAGGGGCCCGGCGGCCTTTCCGAAGGCGCGTGGGCCAGCGTGCCACGAGCGGCATTCGCGGCCTCGCTGGCTAACCTTTCGCCGACCCCTGGAGGACACGATGCCGAAGCGTCGAGACCTCATCAGCATGAGTGATGAGGAGATGTGGGACTTCATCGAGAGCCGGAAGAGCATCCAGGTCGCGACGATCAACAAGGACGGCTCCCCCCACCTCACCACCCTCTGGTTCGCGATCCTCGACGGCAAGATCGTCCTCGAGACCTTCACGAAATCTCAGAAGGTGGTGAACCTGAAACGAGATCCGAGAATCTCGGCGCTCGTCGAGTCCGGCGAGGAGTACAACCAGCTGCAGGGCGTCTCCATCAATGCCACCGCCGAGCTCGTCAGTGACGTCGACGAGGTGCACCGATTGCACATGGCGGTGCTACTTCGGAACACGCCAGACATTCCCAGGGATGTACTCGACAAGGCATCCGCGAGCATGGCACCGAAAAAGACCGCGATCCTCGTCCCACTCGAGAGGGTCATGAGCTGGGATCACACGAAGCTCGGAGGCATCTACTGAAACCGATGGCGCTCGTCGACGAGCTGCTCGCTCTCTTCGACGGCGGCTTCGACGGCATGCCCGAGGAGGTGTACGAGCAATATCTCGCCGTCGACCGCCTCTGGCCCATCGCCCTCGACGAGTCCGGCACCCGCGGCCGAACCCTGGAGATCCGCCTGCCGGTGCGCAACCAGCTGTGGCTCGAGAAACTGGTCGCCAGGACGGATCGGAGCCTCTCCGCAGTCATCGCCGAATGTCTCGACACGGTGCGGACCCACAGCGAGCTGGAAGACCTCACTCGGGCCCGGCTCGAGAGCGCGCGAAGCCAGGAAGGCGACTGAGGAGCTCGCGCAAGCGACCCACCCGGGCGCCAGCGAGACTGGCGAGCTGTGCGATCCTCTGCGGATGGGCCGGCTGCTGCTGTTGTTCATCGCACTTCCCGCGATCGAGCTCGTGCTCCTGATCGAGATCGGCCAGCGAATCGGCACCCTCGAGACCCTGACCCTGATCGTCGTGACCGGCATCGTGGGCGCGTCCATGGCCCGCAGCCAGGGGCTGAAGGTGATCGCCAGGGTCCAGCAGCAGATGGGTCGCGGTGAAATGCCCGCAGATTCCCTCGTGGACGGCCTCATGATCCTGATCGCCTCGGCGCTGCTCGTCACGCCCGGCGTCGTCACCGACGCCTTCGGCTTTCTGTGCCTGGTTCCGGGCTTCCGCGCCATCGTGAAACGCGAAGTCGTTCGCCGTTTCGAGAGTGCCGTGGCGGAGAACCGCGTGCACCTCGAGTCGGTTGGCTTCCAAACCGATCGCTACCGCGAACCCCCGCGAGACGTCACACCGCCCCGCGACGAGAGGTGACGAGAGGAGATCGAAGCGTGTCCAACATCCTGTTCGAGAAAGGTCTCCACGAGATCGGAAACGGAATTCACGCCTGGTTGCAACCCGATGGCTCCTGGGGCTGGAGCAATGCCGGGCTCATCACCGAGGGGGACCAGTCGCTGCTGGTCGACACGCTCTTCGACCTCAAGCTGACCGCGGAGATGCTCGCGGCCATGCAGGACGCCACTCCCGCGGCCCGAAGCATCGACACCCTGGTCAACACCCACGCCAACGGAGACCACTGCTACGGCAACCAACTCGTCGCGGACGCGACGATCATCACCTCAGCAGCAACCGCAGAGGAACTCGCCGAGGTCTCGCCCGCAGCGATGGCCGGCATGCTCGAAAATGCAGATCAGATGGGCGCGGCGGGCGCCTTCTTCAAGCAGGTCTTCGGCCCGTTCGACTTCACGGGCATCGAGATTCCACCGGTCTCCCAGACCTTCTCGGGTGAGCTGACCGTGAAGGTCGGGGACAAGTCGGTCGATCTCATCGAGGTGGGCCCGGCCCACACGAAGGGCGACGTGCTGGTCCACGTTCCGGAGGACGGCGTCGTCTTTACCGGCGACATCCTCTTCATCGAGGGAACGCCCATCATGTGGGAGGGACCGGTCGGCAACTGGATCCGCGCCTGCGAGCGAATCGAAGAGCTGGGGGCGGCAGTGGTCGTTCCGGGACACGGACCGATTACCGATCGATCCGGTGCCCGCGCCGTTCGCGACTACCTCGTGTACGTGCGAGACGAAGCCCGAACACGCTTCGACGCGGGGCTGTCGGCAAACGAGGCCGTGAAGGACATCTCCCTCGGCCGCTACGCGTCGTGGGGAGACGCCGAGCGGATCGCGGTGAATGTGCACACCCTCTACCGCGAGTTCAGCGGCTCGGACGAACGCGCGAGCCCCGTCGAGCTCTTCGAATTGATGGCGGCGCTGGTCCGGTCCTAGCGAAGACGGGCTAGGGACTACTCGAGAGAGTCGCTCTAACCACCCGCGTATTCTCATTGATCGCCTCGGTTGGGCCGTATGGCGATCATCGGTCGGCCCCCCTCCGCAGCGAGGGGAAGTGGGAGGCGTCGAGGAGACATGCGTCCCTCCCGAACGAGCGACGTCCCGCGAGCCACGGCATCCGACGGGGTAGCACTCCGCGCGTGGCTGGACATATCCTCGCCCGGCTTGGACTGACGAAATGCTGTTCAACTCCACCTTCTTCTTGTTCGCGTTCCTGCCGATCGCACTCGGCGGATTCCTCGCTCTACAGCGATGGCACCGTGCCCGCTTCAGCGTGGCCTGGCTGGTGGCAGCCTCTCTCGTCTTCTACGCCTGGGCCCAGCCCCTCTTCCTGGTTCTGCTGCTGGCCTCGATCCTCGCAAACTTCAGCATCGGTCTGTGGATCCAGGACGCACGAAGCGATCGAGCACGGCGGGCGTGGTGCGCCACAGGGGTGGTTCTGAACCTCGCCCTTCTGGCGGTCTTCAAATACACCGGGTTCGCAATCGAGATCGCGACGGAATTGGGCGCGGAGAACTTCCGCGTCGAGGCCTTCGCCCTCCCCCTGGCGATCTCGTTCTTCACCTTCCAGCAGATCTCCTACCTGTCGGATACAGCCCACGGTCGCGTGAGCGAGCGCAGCCTCCTGCACTACACGCTCTTCGTCGCCTTCTTCCCGAAGCTGGTGGCCGGACCCATCGTTCACCACGACGAGATGCTGGACCAGTTGCACGACCTTCCCGAGCGACGTGTCGTTGCTCGAGACGTGGCCGTGGGACTCACCCTCTTCTCGATAGGCCTGTTCAAGAAAGTGATCCTGGCCGATGCCCTCGCGGGCCGAACGGGTGGGCTCTTCGACCTCGCTGCGGCCGGGGTGCCGCTGAATTTCTTCGAAGCGTGGACGGCGGCGCTCGGCTTCAGCTTCCAGGTCTATTTCGACTTCTCGGGTTACACCGACATGGCCCTCGGCTTGGCGCGTTGCTTCGGAATCGTACTACCGCTCAACTTCCACTCGCCCTACAAGGCCACGGACATCAGCCAATTCTGGCGTCGCTGGCACATCACCCTCACCCGCTGGCTGCGTCTCTACCTGTTCATCCCGATCAGTCGCGGGATCATGCGTCGCGGGGGCGAGCGCTGGGATACGAGCGCAATCGTCGTCGGTCAGATCGTGACGATGGGGCTCTGTGGCCTCTGGCACGGCGCCGGCTGGAGCTTCGTGGTGTGGGGCCTGCTCCACGGGGCCATGCTCGTCGCATATGACGGCTGGACCTTCACCAAGAAGCGTCTGGGCCTGGTGGGACGCCTGCCGGCCCCGGTCGCGGTCATTCTCGCCCGGGCGACGCTACTCGCCTGCCTGGCCGCGACCTTCGTGATCTTCCGGGCCGCCGATCTGGGAGTAGCCGGGGAGCTTCTGCGGTCGATGTCAGGCGCGGACGGGGTCTTCGTCGCGGGCACAGGCTCCCGGCTCGCGGCCACCATCGGCCTCGAAGGCGGGCTGCTGCTCGTCGTGCTGCTGGCAGTCGTCTGGTATGCGCCCAGCTCGCATGAAATCCTCGGCAACGACAGGCCGGCGCTCGACTTCGCACGCCTGGTGAGCGATCCCCTCGAAGCTCGCTGGCGTTGGCGACCGACGTCGACCTGGGCGGTCGCCGCGCTCGCGGCTCTGCTTCCCGGCATCTACTGGATCCTGATCGAAGGCTATGAAGAGTTCATCTACCGGTTCTTCTAGAGAGAGTGCGAGTCACTACCTCGCGATCGCAGGCGTCGGCCTGCTGCTGGCGCTGGCCCTAGCGGAGGTGCTGCTGCGGACGCTCGTCGTACCGATCATCGACTCACGACCCAACCGGATTCACCAGATCTACCACGCCGAGCTCACGGATGCCGTGCTCGGCGACTCCCATCTCTATCGCCCGTTCATCAACTCCGAGCACTTCGCGAACCTCGCTCGCGCGGGCTCGTCTCCCGACGCGCTCGAGATCGTGGCCCGGCAGTACTTCCGTCACGTCGATCCCGGGCGCGTGATCGTCGAGGCCAGCCCCCAGCTCTTCAATCCCCTCATGCAGGATCGGAAGGCACAGCATCACGACGAGTACTTCAGCCACAACCTCGGACTCCCGGTGGAGATCCTCGTCTTCGAGCCGGGAATCAGCCGCGAGCTCGCCGCGGTCTGGAACGTCCCGGCGCTGCTGCGCCAGGCTGAGGTCGCTCGCGGCCGCAAGAAGCGGGGAGGCCCGATCGTCGAACGCGCGGCCACCCGGCGCCGTGGCCTCGGCGATCACGAGCGGCGCAAGCTCACCGCCGCCCGCATCCAGTCGAACCGCCCGGTTTCTGCGGTCGCGGCCAGCGGGGCCTTCGCGGCCTATCGCAGAACCCTGGACTTCCTGCTGTCCCGCGGCGCCCAGGTGTGCCTGGCGCGCACACCCGTGACGGAACTCTACCGGGAGATGGCCCGCGACGAGCCGAACCATCTGGCCGCCGAGCGGGCGCTGCGCGATCTCGCGGCCGAACTCGGGATTCCGTTCGTCGACTACCTGGATCTCGACCTGCCGCTGGCGGTGGACTCGTTCACGAATCCCGACCACCTCACGACTCGGATGGGCGAGCTATATGCGGCCCGGCTCGAGCGGGCATGCTTCCAACGACCTACGAGCTTGAACGGGTCGCATTGACGTCGTCGACCCGGTAAGACCGGAGCGCCGGGATACCCGCGGTCACCCCGGCCAACACCCCCAGGCAGGCGAGTCCGCCGAAGACGACCGAGAAGGTCGCGCTGGTGACGGATGCGAGGAAGCCGGACTCCGCCGCCCCAAGCTGGTTCGAGGCGCCGATGAAGATCATGTTCACGGCGTTCACCCTCCCGCGCAGAGCATCCGGTGTCGAGAGCTGCAGGATGATCGAGCGACTCACCATGCTCACCTGGTCCGCCATTCCCGAGAGCACCAGAGCGAGCACCGCGAGAGGAAACGATCGGGTCAACCCGAACGCGATGGTCGCGAGGCCGAAGAAGAAGACGGACACCAGGAGTGCCCGACCCGGACGCACGATCGGCGGAATCGCGAGCAGGATCACCGCCATCACGACGGTTCCCGCCTGCACCGATGCACTCAGCAGTCCATAGCCCAGCTCATCGACGCCGAGCAGATCCGTCGCGAAGACCGGCAGCAACGCCGTCACGCTCGCGAAGACGACCGCGAACATGTCGAGGGTGATCGAGCCAAGAATGACCTTCTGCTGCCAGACGAACGAGATGCCTTCCCGAACGGATGCCCAGGTCACCGGCCTGCCGCCCCCCTCGATCTCGGGGGAGCGAACGAAGACCAGCGTCGCGACCGAAAGGCCCAAGAGCGCGGCAGTCGCGAGGTAGGCGGCAGAGATTCCGGCGGCCGCGGCGATGACTCCCATTGCGACTGGCCCCGAAACAGCCGCGACGTTACGGACGTTCGAGTTCAGCACCGTCGCTGTCGGAAATAGCTCGCGGGACACGAGCGAGGGCAGCAAGGCTGAACGGGCCGGGTTCTGAAAGCAACCCGCTACCGCGAGCACAAAAGCCGCAGCGAGGAGCAACACGAACTCGGCTTCGCCGCGGGTGGTCCCCAGCGCCAGGACCAGCGCACACGCAAAGCTCAGTGCCTGGGCATTCATGACGAGCTTTCGGCGGTCGCGATTGTCCGCAACCGCACCCGCAACCAGGGAGACGGGGATTACCGGCAGGAATTCGACCAGACCGAGCAGCCCCAGGTAGAACAACGAGTCGGTGAGCTTCCACAGATGCCAGTGAATCGTCGCGTGAAGCAACGATCGTCCCAGGCCCCCGAAGAATCCGGCGATGACGAAATTCCGAACATCCCGGAGTGCCAGGACCTGGCGGAGGGGGTGGTGATCGTCCGGCATGGGGCCGGGAGCCTAGCCGCCAATCCCGCGAGCACCGAATCTCCGGCACGCCACGCGGCGCTTCCGGGCCAACCTGCCGGTGAACGACCAACTGTGCGTCACATTTACAGAAACGAGACGTATCGTTAAGCTTTGCGGCCCCGCCGGGGACCCTCTTCACGCCACGCTCCTCGCGATCGGAATGTTCAATCGGTGGACAAACGCACCACGGAAAAGGAAGCCGTCGCCGAGCTCGAGAGCGGCATGACGATCGGAATTGGCGGCTGGGGATCCCGCCGCAAACCGATGTCGATCGTGAGGGAGATCCTGCGAACCGATCTCCGTGAACTCACGGTGGTTACCTACGGCGGGCCGGACGTCGGCCTGCTCTGCGCCACGGGCCGTGTGAAGCGCCTGATCTACGGTTTCGTCTCCCTCGATTCGATTCCCCTCGAGCCCCACTTCCGAAAGGCCCGGCAGGCCGGCAGCTTCCGGGCCTCCGAACTCGATGAGGGAATGCTGCAGTGGGGCCTCTACGCCGCCGCCCAGCGAATCCCGTTTCTGCCGACCCGCGCGGGCCTCGGCTCGGACGTGCTCCGCATCAACCCCGAGTTGAAGCTCGTGAAGTCCCCCTACGAGGACGGAGAGGAATTGGTGGCGATGCCGGCCCTCGAACTCGATGCGGCATTCATCCACATGAGCCGCGCGGACGTCCGCGGCAACGGTCAGTTCCTCGGTCCCGATCCCTACTTCGACGATCTCTACTGCATGGCAGCCAAGAAGCGCTTCATGACCTGCGAGAAGATCGTCGACACCGCCGACCTCTCGAAGTCCGGATCCTTCCACACCTTGAAGATCCACCGCGCGATGATCGACGGCGTGATCGAAGCGCCGAACGGCGCTCACTTCACCGAGTGCCCGCCCGACTACGACCGAGACGAGGCGTTCCAGCGCGAGTACGCCGCAACCGCAAAGGACCCCGAGGCCTGGGAAGCCTTCAAGGCCACGTATCTCGACCTCGAGAGCGAGGCGGCCTACCAGGAGGCCGTGCGGGCCCGATGACGGATTTCACGCGCGCCGAAGTCTGTGCCGTTGCAGTTGCCGAGGCGTTTCGGGGCGACGGCGAGGTGCTCGCGAGCTCCTTCGGGACCGTCCCCGCTATCGGCGCCCGCCTCGCAAAGCTCACCTTCGAGCCGGATCTCCTGATGACCGACGGCATCGCATCGGCGATCACCAACGTGCCGCCCGTCTCCGGATCGAACGCAGGAGACAATACCGTCGAGGCCTGGCTTCCCTTCCGCACCATCTTCGATCTGCTCTGGTCGGGTAGGCGCCACGTGATGATGGTGGCGAGCCAGATCGACCGCTACGCGAACCAGAACTTCGCCTGCATCGGCCCTCACGAAAAGCCGAAGGCCCAGTTGCTCGGCATGCGTGGCGCACCGGGAAACACCATCAGTCACCGCACGAGCTACTGGGTGCCGAACCACTCCACCCGTGTCTTCGTCGAGAAGGTCGACGTGGTGTCGGGCGTGGGATACGACCGGGCCGCGGAGTTGGGGGAGCGGTCCTCCCGCTTCCACTGCATCCACAGGGTGGTCTCCAACCTTGGGGTCTTCGACTTCGAAACGCCCGATCACCGCATGCGGCTTCGCAGCGTGCACCCCGGCGTCACGCTGGACGAGGTGGTGGAGAACACGGGCTTCGAACTGGTGATCCCCGACGAATCCTGCGAGTCCCGGGCCCCCAACGACGAGGAAATTCGGATCATTCGCGAGGTGTTGGATCCCGAGGGGCTCGCCTCCAGGGAAGTGAGCTAGCTCCGTGTCGGCGCTGCGCACCGAGATCTGCGACCTGCTGGGCATTCGCTATCCGATCATCCAAACCGGAATGGGCTGGGTCGCCACACCGGAGCTCGTTGCCGCCGTCAGCAACACCGGAGCCATTGGCTTCCTCGCAGCCGCCACCTTGGCGCCCGAGGAGGTCGGGGATGAGATCGCGAAGGTGAAGGCGCTGACCGACCAGCCCTTCGGCGTCAACTTCCTGATGGACGCCCCCGGCGCCGACGTGATCATCGACGCGATCATCCGAGGCGGCGTGAAGGCCGCGGGCTACAACCGGGCCCCGAACGCGGAGCGGATCGCGAAGCTCAAGGACGCCGGCGTCATCTGCGTTCCCACTTGCGGGGCTCCGAAACACGCCGTCAAGGCTCGATCGCTGGGCGCGGACATCATCATCGTCCAAGGCGGCGAAGGAGGCGGTCACACCGGGAGCATTCCGACTTCCCTGCTCGTGTCCGAGTGCGCGGATGCCGTGGACGTGCCGATCGTTGCCGCAGGGGGGTTTCGGGACGGACGTGGACTCGTCGCCGCCCTCGCCTTCGGCGCCCGCGGCATCGCCATGGGGACCCGCTTCCTGCTAACCCGGGAGAGTCCGGTGCCCGACGTGACCACCGCCCGCTACCTCGGCGCCGCGATGACCGACGTGATCGTGACGACCGAGGTGGACGGCATGCCGCAACGCGTGGTCGGTAACGAACTCGTGCAGCGACTCGAGTCCGGCACGGGCCTGGCCAAGCTGATCGGAGCACTCCGCAGCGGCCTCGCCTACCGCAAGCTGAGCGGCGCAAGCATCGCGGAGCTGATCCGCTCGGCCTTTGCGATGCGCCGCAACGAACGCCTGACTCGCTCGCAGATGCTGATGGCCGCCAACGCCCCGATGCTCGCCCGCAAGGCAATGCGCGAGGGCGACCCCGTGAACGGCTACCTGCCGGGCGGGACAGTCGCGGGCGTGATCGACGATCGGCCCTCCTGCGCGGAGCTGATCGAGCGCATCGTGAGCGAAGCCGAGACCACCCTAAAGGCACTCAGCCCCTGAGACCAGGCACGCGAGGAACCCGAATGGCATTCCACCAGGAAATACAGGACGGGGTCGCCGAGCTCGTGCTCGACAACCCCCCGGTCAACGCGCTGGACTCGGACGGCTGGCGTGAATACGCGGACCGCATCACGGCTCTCGGTGCACGCAGCGACGTGAACTGCCTGCTGATCCGCGCGGAGGGCAAGGGTTTCCAGGCCGGCGTCGACGTGAAGGAGCTCGCGGCCGACAGCACGAAGATCGTCGACGTCAATCGGGGCTGCTACGACACCTTCGCGGCCATCTACGACTGCCCGGTCCCGGTGATCTCGGCCGTCCACGGCTTCTGCATCGGCGGGGGCATCGGCATCGCCGGCTCGTCGGACATCGTGATCGCTTCCGAAGACGCCACCTTCTCGCTGCCCGAGATCGATCGCGGTGCCCTCGGCGCGGCCACCCACCTGATGCGTCTCGTGGGCATGCAAAAGACTCGCCGCATGCTCTACACCGGGGAAGCCATCGACAGCCAGGAGGCGTTGCGCCTCGGCGCAGTCGAATCAGTCGTGCCGCGAGAGAAGCTCCGCGACGAGGCGCTCGCGCTCGCGAAGACCATCGCGGGGAAGAGCCCGAAGGCGCTGCGCCTCGCCAAGTGGTCCCTCAACGGCATCGAGTTGCTCGACGTCAAGAAGAGCTACCGCTTCGAGCAGGGATTCACGCTCGAGCTCTACACATCGCCCGACAGCCAAGAGGCCCGTGACGCCTTCGTCGAGAAGCGCGACGCGAACTTCGAGGAAGACGACTGAGCATGGATCTGGCCTACACCCCCGAGCAGGAGGCCTTCCGGAAGGAGGCGCGGGCCTGGCTCGAAACGAACGTCCCCGGTGAGCCCCTCGTCTCCTTCGACATCGCCGAGGGATTCGAGCAGCACTGCGAGTGGGAGCACAAGCTCCACGCGGGAGGCTGGGCGATGGTGCCGTGGCCCGTCGAGTACGGGGGCCGCGGGGCGAACCTGCTCGAATGGCTCATCTTCGAAGAGGAGTACTACCGCGCGGGCGCGCCCGGTCGGGTCAACCAGAACGGGATCTTCCTGCTGGGACCCACGATCATGGAGGTGGGCACCCCGGAGCAGAAGGCGCGCTTCCTCCCGAAGATGGCGTCGAGTGAAGAGGTGTGGGCCCAGGGGTGGTCCGAGCCGAACGCCGGCAGCGACATGGCAAACATCCAGGCCACGGCAATCCGCGACGGCGATCACTTCGTAGTCAACGGGCAGAAGACCTGGGCCTCCCGCGGTGCATATGCCCACTGGCTCTTCGGCCTGTTCCGCACCGATCCCGAATCGAGCCGTCACAAGGGGCTCTCCTTCGTCCTGACCCCCCTCGACCTGCCGGGCATCACGGTGCGTCCGATCCAGAAGATCAACGGCAAGGCGGCGTTCGCCGAGGTCTTCTTCGACGAGGTCCGGGTGCCGGTCGAGAACCTGCTCGGCGAAGAGGGCGCGGGCTGGAGCGTCGCCATGGCGACGGCGGGCTTCGAGCGGGGTCTCATGCTGCGCAGCCCCGCCCGCTTCCAGAGCACGGCCTGGCGACTCGTGGAGTCCTACCGGGCGGCCGTCGAACGCGGCGACCCCGTAGCAGCTGGAATGCGAGAGCGCGTCGCGCGCTGCTGGATGAACGCCGAAGCCTACGCGCTGAACACCTACCAGACCGTCTCGCGCCTGCTGACAGGCGGCAAGATCGGCGCCGAGGCCAGTCTCAACAAGATCTTCTGGTCCGAACTCGACATCGAGATGCACGAGGCCGCGCTCGAAGTGCTCGGCCCCCGCGGCGAACTCGAGCCGTCATCCCCCGCCGCGGGAGACGTGGGGAACTGGCTCGACGGTTATATCTTCGCGCTTTCGGGCCCCATCTACGCGGGCACGAACCAGATCCAGCGCAACATCATCGCCGAGCGAATCCTCGGCCTTCCCAGGAAGTAGACGATGGACTTCGGCTTCAGCTCGGACCAACTGCTGCTGCAAAAGACAGTGCGCGACTTCCTCGAGGGCGAGTGCAACCCCGAGTGGGTTCGTGCCCAGTGGCAGACCGAAACCGGGCGCTCGCCGGTCTTCTGGGCCCAACTGGCGGAGATCGGGGTCCCGAGCCTGATCGTCTCCGAAAGTCACGGCGGCCTCGGCATGGACGAGACGGACCTGGTGCTGCTGCTCGAAGAGGTGGGCCGGGTGGGCCTCGCCGAGCCGATCGCGTCCACCGCCGTGGGTGCCGCGTTGCTCGCGTCGCTGCCGGACGACGGTCCGGCCGCCGAGTGGCTCCCGAAGGTGGCTGCCGGGGAAGCGATCCTGGCAGTCGGTCATCCTCACACTCCCTTTGTCGCCGACGCCCACGTCGCGGACCTGCTGATCACACTCGCCGGCGACGACCTGCATGCACTGCCGATCGAGGCGGTGGAACTCGAAGCCCAGAAGTCGAACGACGGCGCCCAGCGTCTCTTCCGGGTGTTCTTCGAGGCGTCTCCGGCCACCCGGATCGCACGGGGCGAGGAGGCTCGGCAATTGATGGATGCCGCGGTCGACCGGGGCGCTGTCTTCTGCGCCGCCCAGGCCCTCGGCGTCGCCGACCAACTGGTGAAGCTCGCGGCCGATTACGCGGGTCAACGCGTCCAGTTTGGTGTCGCCATCGGCAGCTTCCAGGCCGTCAAGCACATGCTCGCGGACGTGATGGTGAAGACCGAATACGCGCGCTCCCACGTCCATCGCGCGGCGTACTCGATCGCGCACGACGCGCCGGCTCGCTCCGTCGATGCATCGATGGCGAAGATCGCTGCCTGCGAGGCGGCGTTGGCCGCAGGACGTGCCTCTCTGCAAGTACACGGTGCGATCGGATACACCTACGAACAGGATGTCCACGTTTGGATGAAACGCGCCTGGTCGCTCGATCTCGCCTTCGGGGACTCGGTATTCCACCGCAACCGGCTGTGCGCCGGGGTGATCGATCGGGCGATTCCGGCGGAGAGCTTCGGCTACAGCCCGCCCGGCAACTGAGGTACTTTCACCGGCTCGCCGCGAGGCAGGAGACCCCGAGATGAGCAAGAAGCGCGTACCGGCCATCGAAGGCTGGTTCACCCTGGACGATGCTCCGCAACTGATCGGCCTGCGAGATGCCGAGAGTGGCACCTGTTTCTTCCCGAAGGACGTCGCTGTCAGCCGAGCACCCGGCTATGACCACGTCGAACTCGAAGAGGTCAGACTCTCCCGGACCGGAAAGCTGTGGTCCTACACGACGAATCACTACCAGCCTCCGGCCCCCTACGTGGCTGCCGATCCGTTCGAGCCCTATACGGTGGCTGCGGTGGAACTCACCGACGAGCGCATGGTGGTGATGGGTCAGCTCGCGGACGGAGTCGATCCCGGATCCCTCGAGGTCGGCATGGAGATGGAGCTGGTGCTCGGAACCCTCTACGAGGACGACGAGAACGATTACGTCGTCTGGAAATGGCAACCGGTCGCAACCTGATGGCCGACGCAAGCAGGAGCCGAAGATGTCCAACGAAGTAGCGATTCTCGGTGTCGGGATGCATCCCTGGGGCAAGTGGGGCCGGAACTTCGTCGAGTACGGAGTGCATGCCATGAAGGCTGCTCTTGCCGATGCCCAGCTCGACTGGAAGCAGGTGGAGTTCGTGGCCGGCGGAGACACCATGCGCAACGGCTACCCGGGCTACGTGGCCGGCGGCACCTTCGCGAAGGCGATGGGCTGGACGGGCATTCCCGTCAGCAGCAACTACGCGGCCTGCGCGACGGGCTCCCAGGCCCTCGAGGCGGCCCGCACCCGAATCCTTGCAGGCATGTGCGACGTTGCCATCGTGGTCGGTGCGGACACCACACCGAAAGGATTCCTGGCCCCCAACAAGGGCGAGCGGGTTCTCGATCCGGACTGGCTTCGTTTCCACCTGCTCGGCGCCACCAACCCGACCTACTTCGGGCTCTACGCGCGGCGCCGGGTCGATCTCTACGGTGCGACCGAGCGAGACTTCGCGCAGGTGAAGACCAAGAACAGCCGGCACGGCTTCAAGAACCCGAACGCGCGCTACAAGAAGATCTTCACCGAAGAAGAAGTGCTCGGAAGCGCAATGGTCGCCGATCCGTTGCGGCTGCTCGAGATCTGCGCGACCAGCGACGGGGGCGCCGCCATCGTCCTCTCGTCCCTCGACTTTGCGAAGAAGCACGGAGCCTCCCGAGCGCCCCGGATCGCGGCGATCTCCACCGTCACCCCGACCTTCCCGGACACCTACCTCGACATGCCCTCCTTTTCGACCGACTCGGCCGCCGGACTGCCCTCCCCCGACCGCGGCTTCCGCGACTCGATTGCCCACGCCGCCTACGAAGAGGCGGGCATCGGCCCCGAGGATCTCTCTCTCGCAGAGGTCTACGACCTGTCGTCGGCGCTCGAACTCGACTGGTACGAGAACATCGGCCTCTGCAAGCCGGGCCAGGCCGAGCGCCTTCTGCGCGATGGCGACACCTGCGTCGGCGGGCGCATCCCGGTCAACGCCAGCGGCGGCCTCGGCTGCTTCGGCGAGGCCGTCCCCGCGCAGGCGCTCGCCCAGGTGTGCGAGCTCACCTGGCAGATCCGCGGCGAAGCGGGAGACCGCCAGGTCGAAGGCGCAAGGATCGGAATCACCGCCAACCAGGGCCTCTTCGGCCACGGCTCGTCCGTAATCGTGAAGGCCAGCTAGGGGAGCGCTGCGAGATGCCCGAGGCCTACATCATCGACGCGGCCCGAACCCCGGTCGGCCGCAAGAAGGGAAGCCTGGCCGACGTGCACCCCGCCGACATCGGCGCGCATGTCCTGGCTGCAATCGTCGATCGGAACGACATCGACCCGGAAGCCATCGAGGACGTGATCTTCGGCTGCGTGGACACGATCGGCCCGCAGGCCGGCGACATCGCGCGCACTTGCTGGCTGGCGGCAGGACTGCCGGACTCGGTTCCGGGCACCACCGTCGACCGCCAGTGCGGATCCGCCCAGCAGGCAGTGCACTTCGCCGCCCAGGCCGTCATGAGCGGTACCAGCGACATGGTAATCGCCGGCGGCGTTCAGAACATGAACCAGATCCCGATCTCGTCGGCCATGCTCGCCGCCCAGCCGCTCGGCTTCGAGAATCCCTTCTCGACCTCGAAGGGCTGGGTGAACCGCTACGGGACCGTCGAAGTGTCCCAGTTCAACTCCGCGGAGATGATCGCGGAGAAGTGGGACATCAGCCGGGAAGACATGGAGCGTTTCGCGTTGCAGAGCAACCAGCGGGCCGAGCATGCCATCGATGAAGGACGCTTCAAGCGAGAGATCGTGCCGTTCGGGGACTTCACGGACGACGAGACACCGCGCCGGGGCAGCTCACTCGAAAAGATGGCCACTCTGAAGCCGCTGGTGGAAGGCGGCCGCCTCACGGCTGCGCTTTCGAGCCAGATCGCGGACGCCTCCGCGGCACTGCTGATCGTCTCCGAGGAAGCCGTCAAGCAGCACGGGCTGACACCCCGCGCCCGAATCCACCACCTGAGCGTCCGAGGTGCCGACCCGATCTGGATGCTGACGGCTCCCATCCCGGCCACCGACTACGCACTGAAGAAGACGGGCATGAAGCTCTCGGACATCGACCTCGTCGAGATCAACGAGGCCTTCGCGTCCGTGGTGATTGCCTGGGAGCGTGAGACCGGCGCCGACATGCAGAAGGTGAACGTGAACGGCGGCGCCATCGCCCTCGGCCATCCGCTGGGCGCGACCGGCGCGCGGCTGATGACCACCCTGCTCCACGAGCTAGAGCGCACCGAAAGTCGCTATGGCCTGCAGACCATGTGTGAGGGCGGCGGTCAGGCAAACGTCACGATTATCGAGAGGCTCTAGCACGGATGGGCATTTGCGAGGGACGCGTCGTGATCGTGACGGGTGCGGGCCGCGGCATCGGTCGCGCGCATGCGCTGGAGTTTGCGCGCCAGGGTGCGACAGTCGTGGTGAACGACGTGGGCGCCGAACTGGACGGCAGCGGAGGTTCATCCGGACCAGCCGGAGAGGTGGTAGAGGAGATCCGAACGAACGGCGGCGAGGCGATCGCGAACGGGGCCGATGTGGCCGACTTCGAGGAGTCCCGAGGCCTGGTCCAGGCAGCCCTCGACGCCTTCGGCCGCCTCGACGTGGTTGTCAACAACGCGGGATTCCTACGCGACCGTATGTTCGTGAGCACCTCCGAGGAAGAGTGGGACGCAGTCGTGCGCGTGCACCTCAAGGGCCACTTCTGCACCAGCCGACACGCCTGCGAGTACTGGCGCAACCAGTCCAAGGCCGGAGAAGAGGTCGACGCGCGCATCATCAATACGAGTTCGGGGGCCGGGCTTCAGGGAAGCGTCGGCCAGTCGAACTACTCGGCCGCCAAGGCCGGCATTGCCACGCTCACGCTGATCCAGGCCGCCGAACTCGGCCGCTACGGCGTGACCTCGAATGCCATCGCGCCCGCAGCGCGCACCCGCATGACCGAAGCGATCTTCAGCGACATGGCTGCACCCGAGGACGGGCGCTTCGACGAGAACGCGCCGGAGAACATCTCGCCTCTAGTCGTCTGGCTCGGCAGCAGAGAGTCTCGCGACGTGAGTGGCCGGGTCTTCGAGGTGAAGGGCGGCATGATCGGGGTCTCCGACGGCTGGCACGACGGGGCCAGTGTCGACAAGGGCGCGCGCTGGGAGCCGGACGAAGTGGGAGCCGCGGTGAGCGACATCCTCGCCAAGGCCCAGAGCCCCCAGAAGGTGTACGGAACCTAGGGCCGGGCTCGAAGGGAAGCGATGGACTTCGCGTTCAACCAGGAGCAGGAGGAGCTGCGCGCCAGCGCACGCGCCTTCCTCGCGGACCACTCGGGCTCCGAGCAGATCCGCGCCGCGATGGAGAGCGAGCTCGGTCACGACCCCCAGGTGTGGAAGCAGATCGCAGTGGAGCTCGGCTGGACTGCCATCGATATCCCCGAGGCCTACGGCGGTCTCGGCCTCGGCGCTGTCGAACTCACCGCCCTTGTCGAAGTGATGGGCGAGTCGCTGCTGTGCTCCCCGTTCTTCTCGACCGTCTGCCTGGGATCGAATTCCCTTGTCGTGGCCGGCACCGAAGAGCAGAAGCAAGAGCACCTGCCGCGGATCGCAGAGGGCGAGAGCATCGCCACCCTCGTTCATGCCGGCTCGTCCGAATCGATCGCAGTCGCGTTCCGCCCCGAAGCCGGCGGAGTCAACCTGTCCGGCGTCGCGGACTTCGTGATCGACGGCTGCACGGCCGACCTCCTGATCGTAGCGGCCAAGTCCGAGACCGATGGCGAGATCGGCCTGTTTGTCGTTCCCGGGGACGCGTCCGGACTCGCCCGCACCGCCCACCCAACCCTCGACCAGACACGGCGCCTCGCATCGGTGCACTTCAATGACGTGCGCCTCCCGGCCAGCGCTCGTATGACCGGCGGCGAAGACAGTCTGCAGGAAATCCTGGACCGCGCCGCGATCGCACTGGCTGCCGAGCAGGTGGGTGGCGCACAGCGCTGCCTGGACCTCGCGGTCGCCTACGCGAAGGAGCGGGAGCAGTTCGGCCGGCCCATCGGATCCTTCCAGGCCATCAAGCACAAGTGCGCAGACATGATGATCGAGCTCGAGTCGGCCCGCTCCGCGGCCTACTACGCGGCCTGTGTGGCGGCCGAGGGCAGCGACGAGCTGCCGGTCGTGGCATCTCTCGCAAAGGCCTACTGCTCGGACACCTACTTCCAGTGCGCCTCGGAGTGCCTGCAGATTCACGGCGGCGTGGGGTTCACTTGGGAGTACGACGTCCACCTCTACTTCAAGCGCGCCCGCTCGAGCGAGATTCTGCTCGGCGATCCCACCAGCCATCGCGAGCGTGTCGCGCGGCTCATCGGTCTATAGGACAGAAGGTGCAGAACCCTCTCGACATGACGGACAAGGTCATCCTCGTGACCGGCGGCCCTCGCGGCGTCGGGCGAGGCATCTGCCTGCGCTTCCTCGAAGCCGGCGCAAACGTCGTCATGTGCGCGCGAAGGGACGCGGACGAGCCGGTCGAGGCCGCTGGACGCAAGGCTCTCTTCGTCGAAGCAAACGTGAAGGAACTCGACGCGATCGATCGCGTGATTGGATTCACGACCGAACGCTTCGGACACCTCGACGTACTCGTAAACAATGCCGGCGGCGCGCCCGCCGCGGACGCGGCGACTGCGTCACCTCGCTTCTCGGAGTCGATCATCCAGTTGAACCTGCTCTCGGCCTTGCACTTCTCCCAGAAGGCCAACGCCGTCATGCAGCAGCAGGATGAAGGCGGCTCGATCATCAGCATCTCGAGCGTCAGCGCACTGCGGCCATCTCCCGGCACTGCCGCCTACGGTGCCGCCAAGGCCGGCCTCCTCAGCCTTACCCAGTCCCTCGCGGTCGAGTGGGCCCCGAAGGTTCGGATCAACGCCGTCACGGCGGGCATGATCCAGACCGAGCTGGCGCACCTCCACTACGGCGACGAGGACGCGATCGAGAAGGTCGCCGCGACCGTGCCGCTCGGGCGACTCGGGACACCGCGAGATATCGGAGACACCTGCTTGTATCTCGCCTCGCCTCTCGCGAGCTACGTGAGCGGTGCGAACCTGCTGGTGCACGGCGGCGGTGAGAAGCCGGCCTTCCTGGGCGCCGCCGAGCCCCAGTCGAACTAGGAATCCCACTCCCAATGCCGACCCTCTTCGAGAATCCCGCGGAATTGCAGAATTCCATCGGCGAGCACCTGGGCTACAGCGACTGGCTCACGATCACCCAAGCGAGAATCGATCTCTTTGCCGAGGCGACCGGTGACCACCAGTGGATCCACGTCGAGCCGGAGCGGGCCAAGGAGGGGCCCTTCGGCGCCTGCATCGCCCACGGCTACCTCACGCAATCGCTCGTCAACTACTTCCTGCCCCAGATCGTCGAGGTTCGCGGCATTGCGATGGGCATCAATTACGGCTCCGATCGCGTTCGCTTTCCGGCCCCAGTGCCGGTCGGGTCGCGCATCCGCGGCGGCGGTGAGTTGATCAGTGCCGAATCGACCCGAGACGACGCGATTCAGGCAGTCGTGCGGGTGACCGTGGAGATCGAGGGCAGCGACCGGCCCGGCTGCGTGATCGACACCATCAGCCGCTACTACCCGGCCGGATAGCCATGGGACGCCTCGATGGCCGCGGGTGCGTGATCGTCGGTGGCTCCAGCGGCTTCGGCGAATCGATCGCGCGCCGCTGCATCGCCGAAGGCGGCCGCGTCCTGATCGCGGCCCGCAACGGCGAGAAGCTCGAACAGGTCGCTGCGGAAATCGGCGCAGAGGCTCGCGTCTGCGACGCCACGAGTTGGAGCCAGCTGAGGGACCTCGCCGCAGACGCACTCGATCGCTTCGGACGCCTCGACGTGGCGGTGAACTGTGCGGGCTTCGAGCACAATGCACCGGTTGCGGATCTCGATCCGGAGCACGTCGAACCGATGGTGGCGGTGCAGTTCACGGGCGCTCTCTACTTCATCCAGCACATGGCCAACGCCATGCAGAACGGCGGCTCCGTCATCACCATCTCGTCCCTCACCGCGACCCTCGTCGCCGAGGGTTATGCACCCTACGCGGGTGCCAAAGCCGGCATCAACCACGCCTCGAAGATCGCGGCCTCGGAGTACGGCGCGAGTGGCGTGCGTGTGAACGTAGTCTCACCGACGACCGTCGAAACGCCGATGGTCGCCCAACTCTTCGCCACCCCCGGCGTCCGAGACGCCATGGTCTCCGAGACGCCGCTGGGCGATCTGCCCGGTATCGAGGACGTGACGAACGCCGTCCTCTTCCTCGCCAGCGACGAGTCCGCATTCATCACCGGCGAGAACCTGCACATCGACGGAGGCGGCGCTCTGCGCCGCCTGCCCCGCCGAGACGAAATCGTCGCCAGCATTCAGAAGGCTCTGGCCGACAAGAGCTAGCAGGCGGGGCTGAGAGCCCGGCTCCGACCGCGCTCAGGGGTGCTGGCTGCTGACGGCGACACACTCGCCCGTCATGTAGCTCGAGTAGTCGCTCGCGAGGAACACGATCACGTTGGCGACCTCCCAGGGCTCCGCACCCCGGCCGAAGGCTTCTCGCGCGGTGAGCTCGTCCAGCACCTCCTCGCTCGTCACCTTCGCGAGAAACTCGTGAGGGGCGAGACTGGGCGACACCGCGTTGATTCGAATTCCGTGCTCGGCTGCCTCGAGGGCCGAACTGCGGGTCAAGGCCATCACGCCGGCCTTCGCGGCCGCGTAGTGAGCCTGACCCGCCTGCGCGCGCCACCCCAGCACCGATGCGTTATTCACGATGCACCCGGCGCTGCGCTCGATCATGTGGGGCAGCACCGCCCTCGTCATGCGGAAGGTTCCGGTCAGGGTGATCCCGATGACCGCATCCCACTGCTCGTCGGTCATGTCGACGACGTTCGCGGTGCCGCCGAGCCCGGCATTGTTCACGAGGACATCGATCGCGCCGAGTTCGCTGACCGCCGATGCGATCAGGCCCTGGACCTCTTCCTCGGAGGTCACGTTACACAGGCGCGCCGCCACCGGCGCGCCCGCGATCTCCTCGAGCGCCTGTGCGGCCTCGCCCAGCCGGCGCTCGTGGATGTCGCTGATCATCACCTGCGCGCCTTCTTCGACGCAGCGCTTTGCGGTGGCGAAGCCGATACCGCTCCCGGCGGCGGCCGTAACCACGACCGTCTTGCCGGCCAGCAACTGGTGGCCTTCGGGATACGGCGGCGTGCTTCGACTCATCGCGGCTCGCGGGGCAGACCCAGCGCCCGCTCTGCGATGATGTTGCGCTGGATCTCGTTCGAACCCCCGTAGATGGTGTCGGAGCGGGTGAAAAGGAACATCCGCTGGAGCGCGCCCAGCTGGTAGGGGGCACCCTCGGTGATCTCCGCCTGCGGTCCCAGCACGTCCATCGCGAGTTTGCCGAGATCGCGGTGCCAGGTGGCCCAGTAGATCTTCGTGATCATCGCCTCGCGGGACAGTTCGGCGCCTTCACTCTGACTGAGCGTTCGCAACGCATTGTAACGCTGGATGCGAAGGCCCATCCAGGCCTGGGCGATGCGCTGGCGGATGACTGGGTCGGCGGCCTTGCCATTCTCCTTGGCGACGGCGATGACCCGGTCGAGGTCGTTCTGGAACAACATCTGCTGGCCGAGAGTCGAAGCGCCCCGCTCGAAGGCCAGGGTTCCCATCGCGACCTTCCAGCCGTCGCCGGGCTCGCCGACCAGATTCTCTGCAGGAGCCCGCGCCTCGTTGAAGAAGGTCTCGCTGAACTCAGCGTCGCCCGTCAACTGGACGATGGGCCGTACCTCGACACCCGCTTGCCGCATCGGCACGAGGAGATAGGAGAGCCCCTTGTGCTTGGGCGCATCGGGGTTCGTGCGGCACAGGACGAAGCACCAATCGGAGTGGGAGGCTCCCGACGTCCACACCTTCTGTCCGGAGATCACCCACTCGTCGCCGATCAACTCGGCCCGGGTCTGCACGTTCGCAAGGTCGGAGCCGGCGTTCGGCTCGGAGTAGCCCTGGCACCAGATTTCGTCGCCGCTGCGAATTGCCGGCAGGAAGCGCTGCTTCTGCTCGTCGCTGCCGTAGTGGATCAATGTGGGGGCGAGCAACCCTTCCCCGATGTGGCCGACCCGACCCGGGCCGCCCGCTCGTGCGTACTCTTCGTGGAAGACGACCTGCTGGCTGAGATCCAGGTCGCGGCCGCCGACGCTCTTCGGCCAGCCGATTCCGATCCAGCCCGCCTCACCGAGCTTTCGTTCCCAGGCGTGCCGCTCTTCGAACAGCGCGTGCTCGTCGCCCGGACCGCCGCGACCGCGAACGTTCTCGAACTCGCCGCTCAAGTTCTGTTCGAGCCAGCCGGCAATCTCGCGACGGAAGGCTTCGTCTTCTTCGCTGAAGCGGGCGTCCACGACTTCCTCTTGGAGGGGTTCCAGACCTTACGATACGATCCGATCCGTATGCAAGTGGAGACGATTCCCGCGCTCGTCCAGCAGAACGCCGAGCGCTTCGGCGACGCTCCCGCGATCGAAGACGGCGAGTTCCGCCTCACGCACCGCCAGTTGGCGGAAGCCTGCCTCGATGCGACGCGCGGGTTCATGGCCGCCGGCATCGAGCCAGGCGAAAGCGTCGGCATCTGGGCGCCAAACCTCGCGGAATGGATCCTGGCCGCGGTCGGTCTGCAGGGCGCCGGCGCATGTCTCGTCACGTTGAGCACGCGGCTGAAGGGCACCGAGGCCGCGTACACGCTTCGCAAGAGTCGCGCCCGCATGTTGCTCACCGTGAACGACTTCCTGGGAGCCGACTACGTCGATTTGATCGAAGACCAGCAGCTCCCGGACCTCCGGCGGATCGTCTGCCTGAAGGGGGCCCGCGACGAGGACGAAGAGTGGAGCGACTTCGTGGCCGGCGGCGAAGCGATCTCGCTCGAGGACGCGCGCGCTCGAATCGACTCCGTCCACGGGGATGACCTGGCGGATCTCATCTTCACGTCGGGAACCACGGGCAATCCCAAGGCGGTGATGAGCACCCACGCGCAGAATCTGCGCGTCTTCTCGGTCTTCACCGACGTGATCGATCTGCGGGAGACGGACCGTTACCTGGTCGTCAACCCCTTCTTCCACTCGTTCGGCTACAAGGGCGGCTGGCTGTCCTGTCTGATCGCCGGCGCCACGATCCTCCCGCACGCGGTCTTCGACGTCGACGCGGTCCTCGAGCGCATCTCCGCAGACCGCATCAGCGTGATGCCGGGGCCACCCACCCTATTTCAGTCGCTGCTCGCCCATCCCAAGCTCGCGAACTACGACACCTCGAACCTGCGGATGTGCACCACCGGTGCAGCCCCGACCCCGGTCGAACTGATCCACCGGATGCGCGAGGAACTCGGCTTCGAGTCGATCATCAACGCCTACGGGCTCACCGAGACCACCGGCGTCGTCAGCCTGTGCCGCCCCGAAGATGACGACGAAACGGTGGCCACCACCTGCGGTCGGGCCATCCCGGACATCGAGGTCCGATGCATCGACCCAGACGGCAAGGAGGTTCCCCGCGGTGAACCCGGCGAGGTAATCGTCCGCGGTTACAACGTGATGAAGGGCTACTTCGAGGATCCGGAGGAGACGGCCAAGGCGATCGATGCGGACGGCTGGCTTCACACCGGCGACATCGCCGTAATGAACGAGCGCGGCTACCTCCGGATCACGGATCGCATCAAGGACATGTACATCCTGGGCGGCTTCAACTGCTATCCGGCCGAGATCGAGAGCCTGCTCTTCGGCAGTGGTCTCTTCGCGCAAGTGGCGGTGATCGGAATCCCGGACGAGCGCCAGGGCGAGGTGGGCATGGCGTTCGTGGTGCTGGCCCCCGGCGCAAACGTCACCGAAGAGCAGGTGATCTCCTGGTCGCGAGAGAACATGGCGAACTACAAGGTTCCCCGGCGCGTCGCGATCGTCGATGAACTCCCGACCAACGCCAGCGGCAAGGTCCTCAAGTACGTCCTACGAGAGCGAGCCGGGGCGAGCACGTGAGCCTGGGAGACGCGGGATTCTGGCCGCTCCTCGAGCGCCGTGTCGAGCGGACGCCGGACGCGCTCTTCTCGGTCGACGAGAACGCTCGCACCCTCACGTTCGCGGAGTACCACGCGGAGGCGCTCGCGTGCGCGGCCGGCCTGGCGGAGCGCGGGGTCGGCCGCGACACCGCGGTGTCGTGGATCCTTCCGACCTGGACCGAGTCGCTGGTAATCGTCGCCGCGCTCGCGCGCCTGGGTGCGCGACAGAATCCGATCCTGCCGATCTATCGTGGCCGCGAGGTCGGATTCGTTTGCGGCCAGTCCCGCGCCGAATGGGTGCTGGTGCCCCGGGTGTTCCGGGGCTTCGACTACGAGGCAATGGGCCGCGAGGTGGCTGCCGAACACCCGGGCCTGCAGGTCCTCGTCGTCGAGCCGGGGACGCCGCTTCCGACCGGCGGCCCGCGCGCCCTGCCCCCTCCCCCGGAGCCCACGTCCGCTGGCTCGGCTCCCGTCCGCTGGCTCTTTTACACCTCCGGAACGACCGCCGATCCGAAGGGCGCTCTGCACACGGACGACAGCTTGATGGCGGCGGCCGCCGGACTCGTGAATGTCCTCGATCTACAGCCCGACGACCGGGTGGCCCTGGTGTTTCCGCTGACCCACATCGGGGGCATCGGCTGGCTTCTGGCCGGGCTTCTCTCGGGCTGCGCACAGATCGTGATCCCGGTCTTCGAGCCCGCGACGAGCATCCCGGTCCTGGCCCGGCACGGAGTCACCCAGGCAACAGCGGGTACCGCCTTCCACCAGGCCTACCTCGAGGCCCAGCGCGCACAGCCGGACGTACCTCTGTTTCCCGCGGTCCGCGCCTTCCCCGGTGGCGGCGCGCCCAAGTCCCCGCAGCTGCACTACGACGTTCGCACCGAACTCGGCGGTGTAGGCATCGTCTCGGGCTACGGGCTCACCGAGTGCCCGATCGTGTCGATGAACCGGGTCAGCGACCCGACCGAAAAGCTCGCCCACACGGAAGGCCGCGCAAACCCGCCCGAGATGCAGATCCGAATCGTCGAGGGCGAGGTTCGAGTACTCGGGCCCCAGCTGCTCCAGGGCTACCTCGACCCGACACTGGACGACACGGCCTTCGACGAAGACGGCTACTTCCGGACCGGCGATCTCGGCAGCATCGACGACGATGGTTTCCTCGTAATCACCGGCCGCCTCAAGGACGTGATCATCCGCAAGGGCGAGAACATCAGCGCCAAGGAGATCGAGGATCTGCTCCACGGGCATCCGAAGGTGGCCGAGGCCGCAGCCATCGGGCTTCCCGATCCGGCGAGCGGAGAGCGCTGCTGCGCGGTCGTGGTGTGTTCCGACCCCGGCCAGCCGCTCGCCTTCGACGAGATGGTCACATTCCTGAAGGAGCAGGAGCTAATGGTCCAGAAGATCCCGGAGCAGCTCGAGCTGATCGACGTGCTGCCGCGCAACCCGACCGGCAAGGTGCTGAAGACCGAGCTGCGGGAACGCTTCGCTACTTCAGGATCCCGCCGAGGGCCAGGTCGACCATAGGCCCGACCATGCGCGGGTTCAGGCGACCGCCCTTGAAGAAGAGCGCCACGGCGATAGGGCCGACGACGAGATCCGCAGCCAGCTCGACGTCCAGCTCTGCGGGCACCTCGCTTCGATCGACAGCGCGCTCGAACGCGCGAACCAACGGCTGACGCCTGCCCTTGCTCACCGGCTCGAAGAGCTCGGCCAGCTCGGGATTGTGGGCACGCTCTCCCGCGAGGCTCGGGAGGATCGCCGAGAGCGGGCTCGCATTGAAGGCCTGGAGATAGGCACGAATCATCTTCTTGAGATCTTCGGCCAGGCTTCCGGTATCGACCTCTTCGAAACCGGGGAGTTGGCCGAACGCCTCGACGACCAGGGGCAGCTTGGAGGGCCAGCGGCGATAGATGGTGGCCTTGCCGACCTGGGCGCGGCTCGCGACACCCTCGACGGTCATGGCGGAGAAGCCGACCTCGGCGAGCAGTTCGAGGGTAGCGTCCAGGATGGCCCTGTGGGCCTCTTCGCTACGCGGTCGACCGGCCGTGGTCGCAACCGGGACGTTTCCATTCACACTCACGAGGCATTACGATACTATACGTCTCGTTAACCTTCACCCCTGAATCCCGGTCGCAGGACCCCAAGGTCGCAATGGTCGAATACGATCCCTTCTCCGAAGAAGTCATGCGCGACGCCGCGCCGATCTACAAACAGCTTCGCGACGAAGCACCCGCTTACCACTGCGAGAAGTGGGACTGCTGGGCCCTTTCCCGATTCGCGGACATCTGGAAGGCCTCGGGCGACACGAAGCACTTCACGGCGACGAAGGGCACGACCTCCGCGCACCTGCTCACGAAGGTGCAGCCCGTCACGCCGATGCTGAACCTGATGGACCCTCCCGATCACTCGAAGCTGCGATCGGCCTTGCGCGGGTACTTCGCCGCCCCCGAAGTTGCCCCTCTCGAGGTCCTGATCCGGAAGATGGCCCGAGAGAGCCTCGAAGCAGCGAAGGGACGCGGCGGTCTCGACGCGATGGGCGAGCTCGCGTCGAAGGTCGCGGTCACGGTCGCTTGCACGGTGAACGGACTGCCGGTCGAAGATGGCCCGCTCCTCAACGATCTCGTGTGGCGCTTTTTCAAGCGAGAGCCCGGTGTCGAGGGGATGACGGAAGACGGCATGGCGGCGTTCGGTGAACTGGACGTCTACTTCCGCAACCTCATCAGCGAGCGCCGCAAGGGACCCAAGCAGGACAACGTGCTCGGAACGCTGATCGAGATCGAGATCGACGGCGAGAAACTCGACGACACGGCAATCGCGTCCCACCTGACGATGCTCATCATCGGAGGCGCCGAGACCTTCCCGAAGACCTTCGCCAACTTCTTGAAGCGTCTCTCCGAGCACCCGGACCAGCGTGCGGAGTGCGTCGCGAAGCCCGAGCTCATCCCCGACGCCTTCACCGAAGGCCTCCGCTACGACATGCCCACCCAGTTCCTCTGTCGCGTGGTCACCCAGGAAATCGAGTTCCACGGGAAGACGATGAAGCCCGGACAACCGATTCTCTTCCTGTATCCGTCGGGCAACCACGACGAGCGCGAGTTCGAGAACCCGGATGTGTTCGACATCCATCGCAAGCCGCCGCGGATCCTCTCCTTCGGATACGGACCGCACTCTTGCGTCGGGATCAACGTGGCGCGCCTCGAGGCCCGGGTGTGCATCGAGGAGACCCTGAAAGCGGCCCCGGAATACGCCCTGGATCTCGAGAACGCCGAGCGCCTCGTGACGGACTTCGTCCAGGGTTACGCGAAGTTCCCGATCACCTTCTAGCCAGCGTGCCCCGCTCTCTCGCGGAGCGCATCGCCGAGAACGCTGCGCGCAACCCCGACGGGCTCGCCTACGCGACGGCCTCCGAGCGTATGACCTGGGCCGAGTACGATGCCCGCTCGACGGCCCTGGCCAGCCGCTGCGTCGACCTCGGCTGCGAGCGGGGCGAGCGGATGGCAGTGCTGCTCCCCGACGGGCCCGGCGTTCACGCCGCACTCGTCGGATGCGAGAAGGCGGGCCTCGTCGCGGTTGGAATCGGCCCGCGGGCCGGTTACAAGGAGATCGAGCATCTGCTGCGAAACACCGGGGCCAGCGGCTTGGTGAGCCGTCGCGTCCACGAGGACCGGGACCTCGCCGCCTTCGCGCGCCAACTCGGGCTGCCGGTTCACCTCGCCGTCGACGATGAGCTCGCCGGGTTTTCCGCACAGGATCCCAGCAAGCTGCTCGGCCGCAGCCTCGCCTCAAACGATGTCTTCCTGCTGAACTCGACCTCCGGGACTACGGGCATGCCCAAGGTCGTCGTCCACGACCAGGATCGCTGGTTCGCCTTCCACGATCTGGCCGTCGCGACGGGCGACCTCTCGAGCCGCGATGTCTTCATGAGCGTCGTGCCGGCCCCCTTCGGCTTCGGGATCTGGACGAGTCACGTAACGCCGACCGTGCTGGGCGCTCCGACGATCGTGAGCCCGCACTTCTCTGCGGAGGAGACCCTGGCGCTGATCGAGCGCCATCGGGTCAGCGTGCTCGCCGCAGTCTCGACCCAGTTCGTGATGCTCCTCGAGTCCCCCCAGCTGGAGCAGCACGACCTGTCGTCGCTCCGCCTGCTCTACACCGGCGGTGAAGGGGTCCCCAGCGCGCGAGCCGCCGAGTTCGAGGACCGCACCGGCGCGGTGGTCCTCCAGTTCTACGGCTCGAACGAAACGGGCGCCGTCTGCGGAACCAGCCTGCGGGACGATCGCGAGCGACGACTGCACACGTCGGGACGCGTGGTTGCCGAGATGAACGTCCGGCTCTTCGATGAAGCCGGAGCCGACGTCACGCAGACGGGGCGAGGCCAGCCGGGCTGCAAGGGCCCGACGCTCAGTCGGGGCTACTGGGAGGACGACGTCGAGAACGCGAAGCTCACCCGCCCAGACGGCTGGATGATGCTCGGAGACATCGTGACGATCGACGACGACGGCTACCTCACGGTGATCGGCCGAACCGACGACTTCATCATCCGCGGCGGAAAGAACATCAGCGGCCCGGCTGTCGAGCAGGAGGTGGCCAGGCACCCTGCGGTCAGCCTGGCCGCGGTGGTGGCGATGCCCGATCCGATCTTCGGCGAGCGGGTATGCGCCTACGTAGAACTGCGACCGGGGACGACCCTCACCCTCGCGGAACTCACCGAGGAGATGCGCTCCCGGGACGTATCGAAGGAGAATCTCCCCGAACGGCTCGAGATCCTCGACTCCCTGCCTCGGGGTTCGGGCGGCAAGATTGCAAAGCAGAAGCTGCGGGAGGACATCCGGCAGCGCCTCGAAGCGCCGGAAGATCGCAGCTGAGTGCCTACGCGCCGAGGCGAGCCAGCAGGTCGTCCTCGAAGCCGAAGTCGAACTCGAGGGTCTTGTCGAGTCCCTCGGACTGCATCCACTCCCAGGTCTGCTCGACGGCGCCCTGGAATGTGTACTCGGGCCGCCAGCCCGTGTCTCGCTTCAGCTGCTCGATGCTGAAGAAGACATTCCGGTTCCAATGGTGCAGGTGTGGCGCAATCCGCTGCATGATGCGCTGCAGTTGGAAGAGTCGAGCGCCCCGGGGATCGCGCCCACTGCGGGTGTCGACATTCACTTTCATCGGCTTGCCGTCCAGGGCCACGCGCCCCGCCC
The DNA here is from genome assembly GCA_046583095.1 of Myxococcota bacterium. Classification (GTDB taxonomy): domain Bacteria; phylum Myxococcota_A; class UBA9160; order UBA9160; family UBA4427; genus JAJDAN01. The sequence goes on from JAYGDB010000100.1 coordinate 33,092, forward strand.
ACAGGTCGTCCATCAACTCCGGCGGCATGAAGACCTTCTCGGGCGCTACGCCGACCACCTCCGCGAAGGTGTCTACGTAGCCCTCGTCGGTGTAGCACTCCGCGCCGGTCAGGTTGTAGCGGCGCCCGAAGGTCTTGGGGTTCTGCATCATCGCGCACAGGGCGCGCGCCTCGTCCTCGACGTGACCGATCTGGCCGAGGGTGGTGCCGTCTCCCGGAATCAACACCTTTCGGCCTGCGAGCAGCCGCATGTACATGCGCTGTTCGCGTTCGGGGATGATGTTGCGCGGGCCGAATACCATCGAGTAGGCGGTGAGGGAGGCGGGGAAGCCGTTCTCCCGATGCTCGCGGACGAGGATGTCCTCGCACAGGAGCTTGTTCAGCCCGTACTGGTTCTGGGCTTCGCTGCGGTCCACCGGGTGACCCTCGCTGATCGGGAGCGAGTTCGTCGCCGCGTAGATCACCGTCGAACTCGCGAAGATGTAGTGACCCGTCCGACCCCGGAAGATGTCGACCATCTGCTGAACGTCCTCGGGACGGTAGGCACTCACGTCGTGGATACAGTCGAACTCCAGACCGCCGAGGGTCGCGCGCATCGCATCGGCGTCGGTCCGGTCGCAGATCAGTCGCTTCACCGAGCGGGGAATCGGGGCCTCGGTCTTCCCGCGATTCAGGATCGTTACGTCGTGGCCCGTACGCACGAGCTCGCGAACCAGTGCGAAGCCGTTGAATTGCGTTCCGCCCATCACCAGGACCTTCACGATCTCGCCTCCTCCTGCCGGACTCTAGCCCGATGGGAGGCCCTTCGGAGGGCCGCTACACTGCCCTTCATGGCCGGCCCCGGATACCGAAGTCGACGAACGACTCATGGACGCAACATGGCCGGAGCGCGCGCTCTCTGGCGCGCAACCGGCATGACTGACGCCGATTTCGGCAAGCCGATCATCGCGATCGCGAACAGCTTCACCCAGTTCGTCCCGGGACACGTCCACCTGCACGACGTCGGCCAGCAGGTCAAGCGGGTGATCGACGTTTCGGGCGGTTTCGGAGCCGAGTTCAACACCATCGCGGTGGACGACGGCATCGCCATGGGCCACGACGGCATGCTCTACTCGCTGCCGAGCCGGGACCTGATCGCCGACTCCGTCGAGTACATGGTGCAGGCCCACGTGGCAGACGCCCTCGTCTGCATCTCGAACTGCGACAAGATCACCCCGGGCATGCTGCTCGCTACGCTGCGGCTCAATATCCCGACCATCTTCGTGACGGGTGGGCCCATGGAGGCGGGCAAGACCCAGGGCACCCGGGACCGGGACGGCAATCCGATCGAACGCTCTCTCGACCTGATCGACCCGATGATCGCGGCGGGTGACGACGCCGTGACTGACAATGAGCTCGAGGCCCTCGAGCGCTCGGCCTGTCCCACCTGCGGCTCCTGCAGCGGCATGTTCACCGCCAACAGCATGAATTGCCTGGCCGAGGCGATCGGGCTCGCCCTGCCCGGCAATGGCACCCTGCTCGCCACCCACGCACGACGTCTCGACCTGTTCGAAGACGCGGCCCGGCGCATCGTCACCCTTGCGGAGCGCTACTACAGGGAGGGCGACGAGTCGGTCCTGCCCCGAAGCATTGCCACCTTCGAGGCGTTCGAGAATGCCATGGCGCTCGACATCGCCATGGGTGGCTCCACGAACACGATCCTGCACCTGCTCGCGGCCGCTGAGGAGGCGCAGGTCGACTTCAAGATGCATCACATCGACGCCCTCTCCCGTCGCGTCCCAAACCTCTCGAAGGTGGCGCCGTCATCGAACTATCACGTCGAGGATGTGAACCGCGCCGGCGGCATCTTCACGCTCCTCGGCGCGCTCGACCGCGGCGGCCTGATCCACCGGGAGGTCGGCACGGTGCACAGCGCCACGATCGGCGAGGCGATCGACGCCGAGGACATCCGCCGTCCGACGGCCAAGCAAGGCGCGCGAGAACGCGCGCTGGCAGCGCCCGGCGGTGTCCGCACCATCAAGGCCTTCTCCCAGGACACCTACTTCGAGTCCGTCGATGACGACGGGGAGTCGGGCTGCATCCGCGAGATCGAACATGCCCACAGCGCCGACGGCGGGCTCGCGATTCTTTTCGGCAACATCGCGCGGGATGGCTGCGTGGTGAAGGTGGCGGGCGTAGACGAATCGCTCCTGCGCTTCACCGGGCGGGCCCGCATCTACCACTCTCAGGACGCGGCCGTCGATGGGATTCTAGGCGGCGATGTCGTACCGGGAGATGTGGTCGTGATCGTCTACGAAGGGCCGAAGGGCGGACCGGGGATGCAGGAGATGCTGTACCCGACGTCGTACCTGAAATCAAAGGGCCTGGGCGCCCAGTGCGCCCTGGTCACGGACGGGCGCTTCAGCGGAGGCTCCTCCGGGCTGGTGATCGGACACATCTCGCCAGAGGCGGGCGAAGGAGGCGAAATCGGCCTGGTCGAAGAAGGCGACTCGATCGAAATCGACATCCCTGCCCGCAGCATCCGGCTCGACATCTCGGACGAAGACCTCGAGCGCCGCCGCACCGCGATGACGTCGAAGGGCGCGAAGGCCTGGAAGCCGAAACGCGATCGCACCGTCTCGGCCGCCCTGCAGGCCTATGCGCTCCTCACGACGAGTGCCTCCCGCGGCGCGGTCCGTGACCTGGCCCAGACGCGGAAGGACTGACGTTTCCATCCGATGAGCCAGACACCCGCGCGGCCCCGAAAGGTCCGCTGGATCTCGATCGGGACGTTCTCGGCTTTCGCGGTCCTGTTCGCACTCGCGTACGGCTACGTCCCCTGGCTGAAGTACAACTGGGGCTTCAACCTGCTCCGCTACCCGGCCGAGTTGATCGCCTGGTCGATCACCGGCATCGCGCTGTTGATCACGACCGAAGAGGCGCGGCGTGGTCTCATCCGTGCAGGGGAGACGATCGCGAGCGCCTTCGCGGGTTGGTCTAACGGTCGCCGCGACCTGCTGGTCTTCGCCTTCGCCTTCGGGCTGCTCGTGCTGTGCCGCGAGCGTGTCATCCTCGGAGATTCGCAGTTCCTCCTCACCCTGATGTCGCATGACCGGATCTGGACCTACCCCGAGAGCGGAGGTCTTTTCGTGCTGCGGGTCGTCCGCGAGACCGCCCCAATGCTCGGACTGGCTCCAACCCGGGTGTCCCAGATCCTTCACTGTGGCGCGGGTGCGGCGGCGGTGGTCTTCGTGCTGCGCGCGGCCCGCCAGGCCCTTCCGGACGGCCGGGGCGCGGGAACCGTTCCGCTGCTGGTCTTCTCCGGCGGCCTGTTCGCGGCCGTCGCGGGGCGCTTCGAACCCCAGGCGCTGGCGCTGTGCGCGTCCGCCGGGTACCTCGCCTTGGCGCTTCGCTTCCTGCGCGGTACGGGTGGACTGGCGGCGCCGGCGCTGGCCTTCGGGGTCGCCGCCTGGCTGCAGCCCCTGTGCCTATTCGCGGCTCCCGGTCTTCTGTGGCTGCCACGTCTGGCGGGGCGTCGCTTCACGGCGGCAGCCGGCCTCGCGCTGGTTCCCCTCGTCCTCCACACCGCGCAACTTCTCGCCTTCGCTCCGAGGGACGTTCCCACCACCGCCCTACTGGCGAACGTCTGGATCGGCCACGAGGGCTGGCTGCGCGGATGGTGGAGTGGGCCGAGCATCGCGACCGATTACGTGCTGCTCTCGCCACCGCATCTCAAGTACCTGGCGAACGCGGGATTCATCCTGGCCCCTGCAACGCTCCCGATCGCCGTCGTGATCCTCGGACTTCGGCGGCGAGCTGCCATGACCCCACCCGCCGTTCGCTTCGTAGCGGCCACGACAGTCGGGCTTCTGCTCGGTAGCCTGGCGTTGCGACCGTCCTGGGGTCCCTTCGACTGGGATCTCTTCGCCGTGACCGGCCTTTGGATCGGCTTCCTGGGCGCCATCCTGCTGGCCGGTCTCGAGGCTCGGGAGGTGAGGACCCATGTCGCGGCCGCGGCCCTGGGGCTCCAGCTCTGCTTCGTGGGACTGCCTCTCGTCTTGATCGGCCAGGGGGCGGCGATCGACGCCGGGCTGTTCGAGAAGAAGCACTTCGATCCACACCTGTTGCAGAGCGATCGGCCGGTCCCGAAGCACATCGCGCCGTGGCTCTGACGCCGCTGGCTCGGCTCTCCGTCTCGGGCTGGCTGGGGGATCTGCGGGGTCGCGGCGCGCTGGTAGTGCTGGGCTGCCTGCTCTGCCAACTCGCGCTGGGCTACGGCTACGTCTTCCCAGCTCTCGCTCCGCTGATCCTGCCGGACTTTGGCTGGACCCGAACCGAGTACACCGCGGTCCGGGTTCCGCAGCTGGTCATCATGGCCGCAGCGAGCCCAGTCCTCGGCATCCTGGTCGTTCGGCGCGGCGCCCGCCGCATCCTGCTAGGGGCCGCCGTGCTGATCGGCTGCACCTTCCTGCTCCTGAGCCGAATGCAGGAGATCTGGCATTTCTACACCCTGCTCATGGTCGGCGCGCTCGGCCTCGTGGGCCTCGGCGATATCACCGTCGGCCAACTCGTCAGCCACTGGATCCACAAGCGCCGCGGTTTCGCGATGGGCCTGGTGTACGCGGGCTCGAATTTGGCCGGCGCGGTACTGGTGCCCATCTGGGTTGGGATCGCTCACGCCACCCACTGGCGGACCACCTTCGTCGTGATGGGCGCCGGCGCATTCCTCGTGATGCTGCCGGCGATCTTCCTCTTGATCCGCGACCGAACTCTCGCGGCCACCGCCGACGGCAATACCCCGACCGTCGGCAGCGACGCGGACCTGGGGCTCCGCCAGGCCCTGAAGACCCGCACCTTCTGGATCCTCGCCGTCGCTCTCTTCGTCTTCTTCTTCTACTTCGTCGGCGTTCTCGACCACCTCGTGCTCTTCCTGACCGACGTCGGCATGGCCGGAGAGCGTGCGGTGTACTTCTTCAGCACCGCGCTCGCGATGGGCCTCGCGAGCAAGATCATCCTGGGCATCATCGCGGATTACATCCCGGAGAAGGCATCGATCCTCGCCGATCACTCGCTCCTCGCGATCAGCTCGCTGCTGCTGCTGGGGCTTCCGAACGACAGCCTGCTCTGGCCCTTCGTTATCTTCTTCGGCTTCGCGACGGCGGCCCGGGACATCGTCTACCCGCTGATCATCAACCGCTGCTTCGGCGAGCGCTACATGGCGGAAATCTACGGAGCGCTGATGCTCGCACTGCCCAGCGGGGCCCTCGGCGCTCTGCTTGCCGCCCAGGTCCATGACCGCATGGGCAGCTACGACGTCGCGTTCGGGTCGTTCGCGGTCGCCAACGTCGCGGCCGTGGCGGTCCTGCTCTTCGTTCGCGACGAGCGTCACCAGCCGTGACGCTCGGTCCCGGCGACCTGGTGCTCTGCGCGGGCACCCTCGCGCGCGCCCCCTTTCGAGAGCGCATCGAAGCCGCGGTGGCGGGCGGCTACCGGGGCATCTCGCTGTTTCCGTCGGATGTCCGCAGGGCCCGGGCCGAAGGCCTCGACGACTCTGCGATGCGCGGCCTGCTTCGCGACAACGGGCTCGAGGTGGCGGAACTCGACCCGCTGATGAGCTGGCTGCCCGGCGTCGCGCCTGGCAAGGGAGCCTTCGCGACCACCGAGGCCGAGTGTTACGAAATTGCCGAATCGATCGGTGGGCGCAGCATCAATGCGGTGGTGTTTCCCGCCGAGCCGATTCCTCGAGACGTCGTGGTCGAATCGTTCGCGGCACTCTGCGACCGCGCAGCCGACCACGGCCTGCTCGTGCACCTCGAGTTCATGCCGTGGACCCAGATTGCGACGGCTCTCGATGCTTTCGCGATCGTCGACCAGGCCGGACGGACGAACGGCGGCATCATGCTCGACACCTGGCACCACTTTCGCGGCAGCGTCGCGGACGAGGTGCTCCGCGAGCAGGTCCCGGCCGATCGGATCCTGGCGTGCCAGCTGAACGACGCTCCAACCGAAGCAGAAGAAGACGTCGTCGAAGAAACCCTGCACCGCCGGCGGATCCCGGGCGACGGAGATATCGATCTGCCCGAGATCCTGCGCTACCTCCACGAAGGCGGCTCCCCTGCACCGCTGGGCATCGAGGTCTTCTGCGATGACCTGCTCGAGCGACCGTCCAACGAGGTCGCGACGCGTTGCGCGGAAGGTGTGCGCGCGGCCCTGGGCCGACGCTGAACCCGAGGCCCGGCCCGCAGGCAGCAGGTGGCTTCTCCGCTAATCCTTGCCGAAGTACTCCCGCAGGATTCGATCCCTGCGAAAGGCGTCGCTCTTGCCGCGCGGATGGCGATACGGCTGCCAGCGCGGGGATGCGCCTTCGACCTCGTCGCCCATGATCGTGATCCGCTGGATGATGCGCTCACCCTCGAAGTCGTTGAGCACCGAGTGCTGGGTACAGCGGTTGTCCCACATCGCCACGGTTCCATTGCTCCACTGGTAGCGGAGATTGAAACGCGGCTGGGCGATCAAGCCAGTCAGGTACCCGAGCAGGTTGTCGCTCTCCTCCCGGCTCAGCTCGACGATCCGGCGCGTGAAGTGCTCGTTCACGAAGAGCACCTTTCGGCCCGTCTCCGGATGGATCCGCACCAGCGGGTGGGCGTGCATCACCTCGGGCCGGCCGTGCGGCCTGGCGTTGTGGATCGCGCTGAGGCCTTCGCAAAGATCCTGCAGCGGAGGCGAAAGCTCCTCGAAGACCTGGTAGAGGTTCGCCCACAGCGTATCGCCGCCCATCTCCGGGCACTCGATCATCTGGAGGATCGAGTAGATCGAGGGCTGCTCCTTGAAGGTGAGATCGCTGTGCCACTCGTCCGCGACGCCTCCCCGGCTCCCGTAGAGTTCGAAGATCTTCTCGTGGTCACTCTCGGGGTTCGGTAAATGCGGATGTCCGGCCAGCTCGCCAAAGTGCTGGCCGAACGCGACGTGCTCGTCGACCGATGGGTGCTGATCCGGAAAGAAGAGTACCTGGTGCTGCCAGAGGAGCTTCTCGATCTCGCGAGCCGCGTCTTCGTCGACATCCGCGATGCGGATACCGCGAACCTCGGCACCCAGCGCGCTGGCGATCCGCGTAGCCTTCACTCGTCTGATTCCTCCTGCTGCCGGATCGTCCGCATCGACACCATCGGACCTCCGACTCGCCACATATAGCAGGAGTCGGGCATGCCTCCGATGTTGCCGGCCTCCGCCATCGCGCTCCCGGGCACGGGCGCGACCTCGGATGCGTCCTGTACGGCCCCGCTGAGCCAACGATCCATCACGGCTGCCATGACCTGAATGAAGCCCGGAGCGAGTTGCAGGCACGCGTCCAACAGCAGACGATCCTCTGCTGCGTCGAAGATGTCGAAGAGACGACGCGCGAGTCCGGGAATCAGCGGGCTGCCGTCGAGCACTGCGAGCCGCGCACTCTGGTCTCGCCAGGTCGCCGTCGCGAGGGTGTCGCAGGTTCGCGTGCGATCCGCGAGCAGCAGGTCCGACAGGATGCGCTGCGCCCCGGTGGCTCGCGCGAACAGTCGTGTATCCCACTGGCCGGCGAGGCGTCGCGTGGGCGCTGCATCCGGTTCGAGAGGCTGCGAGTGGAAGTCCGCGAGCTGGACGGCCATCTCGATCGACTGATCCTCGGCCTCGAAGCCCTCGACGAAGGCCGCGCGCCGAAACAGCCGGTCGCCTGCCTCCCGCGCCGAGGCGCCCTCCCCCATCTCCGACTCGAGAACGAAAGCTCGCTGCAGCCCGCTCGCCATCAACTGGAACAGCGTAAGCAGGTGGGAGCAGCCCAGGGGTCCGCCGAAGACACCCGAGAGGCGGCGTGCGAACGCGCCGTCGAGCCGCTCTCCGGTCAGCGCCTGGAGGCGCTCCGCCGGGTCGCGGCAGCACTCCCCGGCCGTGCCCTCGGAAGGCTCGATCGCGACCGCTCGTTGATCCACCTCGACCGAGTCGACCCGCGTGGTTGCGGGATCGACCTCCAGGTCGATGCTCATCTGGTGGATGATCCCGGCCGGTTGGATGTCCGACAGCATCGGCACGAAGCCGACCTTGCGCAGGTCGACCACGTCCCCACGCGCGTGCCAGCGGCCGTCCTTGAGCGATTCGACGACGAGGGTCAGCGATCGTGTGTGGAGCGGATGTCCCCGAACGGGCAACTGCAAGAAAAGAGCCTCGATTGGAGCGAGCAGTATACTCGCGCGCTTGCCGGAGTCCCCCTGGCTGCTTCCAGGACTCGATGCGTCTTCACTGGCTCGATCAGACGATACTCGCCCTCTACGCACTCGCAGTGCTCGCGATGGGTTTCTATTTCGCTCGACGCAACCGGAACACCGAGGAGTACTTCCTGGGCGGCCGCTCCTTCTCGGGCTGGGTCATCGGCCTCAGCATGGTGGGCACCGCGATCAGTTCGATCACCTTCCTCTCGATGCCGGCGGACGCCTTCAAGACGACCTGGGTTCGCTTCCTGCCCTATGTGTGCATGCCCCTGGCGGCCCTGATCGCAGGCTGGTGGATCGTCCCCTTCTTCCGGCGTGGGACCACGACCTCCGCGTACGAGTACCTCGAGGCGCGTTTCGGCCCGTCCGTCCGGATCTATGGCGCCACCACCTACGTGCTCGCCCAGATCCTGCGCACCAGCCTGGTGCTGTACCTGGTGGCGTTGATGCTCCACGAGTTGACCGGGATCGAGGTGACGACCTGCATCATCGCAGCCGGGATCTTCGTGGCGGTCTACACCGTCCTGGGCGGCATCGATGCCGTCATCTGGACGGATGTCGTGCAGACGATCGTACTCGTCTCCGGCAGCCTGCTGTGCCTCGCGATCATCATCATCGAGCTGCCGGGCGGGCTCTCACAGATCTTCGAGATCGCCGCCGAGCACCAGAAGTTCAGCTTCGGGAGCTTCGTCAACGGAGAGCACGTGCCCCTGGGTTGGGGATTCGACCTGGGAAGCAAGACGGCGCCGCTGATGCTCCTGATGAGCGCCTCGTTCTTTCTCACCGAGTACACCACCGCCCAGCACTTCGTGCAGCGCTACTGCGCCGCGCGCTCGCTGCGGGAAGCGCGCAAGTCTCTCGCCTGGGCGGTCGCCGTCGCGATGCCGACCTGGTTCTTCTACATGTTCCTGGGCACGGCGTTCTTTGCGCTGTTCACTGTATTTCCCGATGCGGAAGCCACGGCCATGCTGGAGGGCTCGAAGCGGGCCGAGCAGATCGTTCCGTACTTCGTGCTCCACTACCTGCCCGTGGGCATCGCGGGGCTCGTTATCGCGGCGGCTCTCGCCGCGGGCATGTCCTCCCTCGACTCGAGTATCAACGCCATCTCGACCGTTGTGATCGTCGACGTCTACCGGCGCCACATCGCGCCGGGGCGGGACGACCGCCACTACCTGCGGGTCGCTTGGTGGATCGCCGGAATCGCGTCTCTCGCGATGATCGGAGGCGCCACGCTGCTTCTCTACGCCGAAGGCAAGACGCTTCAGGACGTTTCGATCAAGCTCACATCGCTTCTCGGCGGCGGCGTGCTCGCCATCTACCTGCTCGGCTTCGGAACCCGTATCGGGGACGCCCGAGCCGTATGGGCGGGCGTCCTCTGCACGTTGACGTTCACGCTCTGGACGATGGGGCTCTTCCCGGACGCCTGGACGCTGCCCTTCGACACCTACTACACGGCGGCGATCGGGAACCTGGTGATGTTCGTCGTGGGCTTCGGCTTGGCCGCCCTGCTGCCAAAGCGACCCCGCGACCTCACGGGACTGACCTTCTGGGGCTGACCACGCGATCCGAGAATCGCGGTCGCGCTCCGCGGCAAGCGAATCCCCCGCTAACGTAGTCAGATGCCCGG
>JAYGDB010000175.1:0-2398 GCA_046583095.1 Myxococcota bacterium
GCGCAACCGCTTCTACCTCGGCTTCAACCTGTTCTACTACCTCGACGACAACCCGGCGGCTGCCGATGTGCTCGAGCAGGCGTCGAGCCTGCCCGGGGCGCCCCGGTACCTGCCCCGCCTGGCTGCCCGGCTTCGCTCCGAGAGCGGTGACCTGGCCGCGGCGGGGTTGTTTCTCGAAGAACTCGTCCAGACGAGCGAAGACCCGGCCGCGAGGGCCGGCTACCAGGCGGCTCTCGACGAGGTGCAGATCGAGTGGCGGGCCCGCGCGCTCGACCGGGCCCGCGAGTCCTACAAGGCGCGCCACGGCGAGGACATCGAGTCGGTCGAGCAGCTCGTGACGGGCTCGCAGCCGATCCTGGAGCGCCTGCCGAGCCCCGAGCCGTCCTCGCTGCCCGCGCCCCTGCGCGACGGGTCCCGCTGGACGCTGGCCGAGCGCACCGGGGTGATCGTCTCGAGCTACTACGGCCGCCGCTACGAGGTGCACCGCGAAGAGGGCAGCCGAAAGTTCAGGCGCCAAAATGCCGATGAGAAGGCCGAGAAGGGCAACCAGAGACAGGGGAGAGCCGCGAACGATGTCGACTGAAAGGCCGGCAGTCGTCCGGGTCGAGGAGATCGTCAAGGATTTTCGACCCGGCTTCGGCCTGCGCGTCAAGCGCGTGCTGCACGGGATCTCGTTCGACGTCGGGCGGGGCGAGATCTTCGGCTTCGTCGGCCCGAACGGCGCCGGCAAGACGACCACGCTCAAGATCCTGATGGGGCTGATCCGCGCCAGCTCCGGCAAGGCCGAGATCCTCGGCAGCGACGTCGGCGAGCGGGACTTCCGCAAGCACGTGGGCTTCCTGCCCGAGAATCCGTACTTCTACGACTTTCTGACCGGCCGCGAGATCCTGCACTTCTACGCGAAGCTCTCGGGGGTTGCCGCGGCGGCGCGAGGCGAGCGGGTCGAGAGGCTGCTCGGCCGGGTCGGTCTCAGCGACGCCGCCGACGCGCGTCTGCGCACCTACTCGAAGGGCATGTTGCAGCGCATCGGGATCGCCCAGGCGCTGGTTCACGACCCGGACGTGATCTTTCTCGACGAGCCGATGAGCGGTCTCGATCCGATCGGCCGGATGCAGATCCGCGACCTGATCCTGGGCCTGCGTCAAGATGGCAAGACCGTTTTCATGAACACCCACATCCTCTCGGACGTCGAGATGCTTTGCGATCGCGTGGCCGTCATCGTCCACGGGCGCATTCGCTACCAGGGTCGGATCGAGGACTTCCTCGACGACGGCGTCCGCAGCAGCGAGATCGTCGTTGCGGGCATCGCTCCCGAGGTCGCACAGCGTGCCGAGGAGGACCTGGGCGCCGAGTTGCGCCCGCACGGCGGGCGGATCGCGATCCGACTCGACGAAAAACACGTGGGCGAAGTGTTGCGGCGCTGCCTGGCGTCGGGTGCGGAGGTGACCTCCGTGACGCGAGAGCGAACCCCGCTGGAGGACATCTTCCTGTCCGCGGTCGAGCAGGGAGACCGGGACGAGCCGCGCGCACACGAGGTGTCGGGATGATGCTCCAGCGCATCGGAACGATTGCCGAGAACACGATCCGAGAGGCGGTCCGCGACCGGCTCTTGTACACGCTGCTCTTCTTCGCGATCGCGTTGATCGGGACGGGCGTGCTCGTCTCGAACCTCTCCTACGTCGAGGGGGAGCGCATCCTGCAGGACGTCGGCCTCGCGGCGATCCGCCTGATGAGCGTCGGCATCGGCATTTTCGTCGGTGTCGGCCTGATCCACGGCGAGATCGAGCGCCGCACCCTCTACACGATTCTCTCGAAGCCGGTTTCGCGGGTGGAGTTCCTGCTGGGCAAGTACCTGGGCCTCGTCCTCACGACCTGGCTGATGCTCGTCGTCATGGGGATCGCCTTTGCGGGCGTCTCCCTGGGCTACGGCGCGCCCCTCGACGGCGGTCACGTCACCGCCTTCGGCCTGATCGCGATCGAACTCGTCGTGATGATCGCGGTGGCGACGCTCTTCTCGGCCTTCACCACGCCGGTGCTCGCGTCGCTCTTCACCGTGGGCGTCTACCTGCTCGGTCACCTCTCCCGCGATCTGCGTCAACTGGGCGAGCAGGCGCAGAACGGCTCGCTCGAGCCTCTGGCGAACCTGCTCTTCGAGGTGCTGCCCGACCTCGAGAGTTTCAACGTGACGATCTCTGCGGTTCACCAACTGCCGATCCCGCCCGGCGAGACGCTGTCCGCGGTGGTTTACGGACTCGGTTACGCGGCGCTCGTGCTGGCCCTCGCAAGCTATCTCTTCGCGCGTCGCGACTTCCGCTAGGCTGAAGCCGAAGCCCCGCTGGTGAGCGGGTTGGGGGGCGTTCCGTGGCGACCACAGTCGACCCGGCCTTCTGGATCGGGT
>JAYGDB010000177.1:0-1584 GCA_046583095.1 Myxococcota bacterium
CACACTCCGCGGGCGATTGCTGCAGACCTCGCGCCACGAGGCCAACGCACGGGTGGCCCTCGACGTCGACGCCGAGGGCTTCGAGGCGTTCTTCTGCGAGCGCGTGATCGACCCGATCGTCGGCTCGTAGTGCCTCCCGCCGCTAGAATCCGCAACGGCTGCCTCGCAGAGGAGGCGCCGGCTTGCGGCTGGCGGCCATCCGGGGCACCCAGCGTGCAGGGGGGGAGGCGATGTTCGGGTCTCGGGTGACGACAACCACGATGCCGCGCTGATGGCCTCCCGTCGCGACCTACCCGTCCGCGGCAGTCTCGTGATTCCCGCAGACGAGATTGGCGAGGCCGCCAGTCGTTCGAGCGGCCCCGGTGGCCAGCACGTCAACAAGACGAGTACGCGCGTGACTCTCCGCTGGAACGTCACGGGCAGCGGCTGTCTGACCGCGAGCCAGCGCCGTCGCCTACGCGAAAAGCTCGGCACGCGGCTGACGCGCACGGGTGATCTGATCGTGAACTCCGACCGGACCCGCAGCCGCGCTCGCAACCGCGACTACGCGCGGGCTCGGATCGTCGAGATCGTCTCGGCCGCCCTCGCGAGGCAGCGTCGGCGCAAGCCGACGCGGCCGACCGCGGCATCCCGGGTTCGGCATCGCAGCGACAAGACGCGTCGCGGCAAGGTCAAGCGTACCCGTCGCCGAGCTGGGCCCGAGTCCGACGCGTAATCAGTGGAAGGGGCCGAGGCGGGAGGCCTGCGCGTCGTCTCCGGCGCGCCGGCGGCGTGCCAGCTCGACTTGTGTGCCGACTTCCTGACCGAACGAGAATTCCACGTTGTGGCCGTCCGGGTCGTGCAAGAGGGTCCAGTAGCCGACGGGGTCTCCTCCGTCCTCCGGTTCGCGCAGCAGGCAGCCGGCTTCGCGGGCACGGTCGGCGAGCCGATCGACGTCCTGGAGACTCGGGCAGGCGATCCCCAGGTGGGCGATGCCTCCCAATCGCACCTTGTCGCTGTCGGACTCCACCAGCACCAGCGCGAACGGGAATCGCAGATCGCTCAGCCACGCGACCCGGCGTCCTCGCGCGCCTCGCTGGTGGATGACCTCGAAATTCGCGAACTCGTGGTAGAAGGCGATGCTGCGATCGATGTCGCGCACGGTCAGAGCGATGTGGCTGAGTCCGTGATCCGGCAGATCTCGAAGCGTGTCTGAGTTGGCCATCTTCCTCGACCTCTAGGGAACCCTGGGTGCAACTCGAGCGCTATCGGTCGATCAGGCCTGGCTCTCAAGCCGTCTTCTCGGTTGCAATGGGGTTGGGGGATTCGCACGGGGCTGTACGGGAGGCGCGGCGAGCGGGGCTCGGAGGCCAGCTGCTGCTGGGGTCGGGACTGGATATGCTGCCCGCGAACCCATTGCCTTCGAGGAGCCCCCAGGATGCCCCGACTCCACCCCGTGGCGCGCGCCGACGCGACCCCCGAGATCCAGAAGATGTACGACCTGCTGTTCGGCGACCGCGACCCCGTTGCCGAGCCCGGAACCGAGACCGGCACCCCGGGAAACTGGTGGACGGTCTTCGCGATCGTTCCCGATGTTTTCGCCCA
>JAYGDB010000085.1:0-2455 GCA_046583095.1 Myxococcota bacterium
CCGGCGCGCCGCCCAAGCAGACAAGCCCTTCTTCCTCTACATCGCCCCGGAGGCTCCCCACGCGCCGACGGATCCCGCCGTGCGGCATCAGCGCGCCTTCAAGGGCGCACGCGCCCCGCGCGTCGCCTCCTTCAACCAGGCGGACGTCTCCACGCAGCCTTCGCTGAACAACGCGCCGCTGCTGGATCGGAAGGCGATGGCTCTGCTGGATCTGCGCTACCGCCGACATCTGGAGACACTGCAGGCCGTCGACGAACTGGTGCGCGACGTGGTCGCGACCCTCGAGGCGACCGGTGTCGCGGATCAGACCTTCATCTTCTTCACCACGGACAACGGTCACCACTTCGGGGAGCACCGAATCGCGGAAGGCAAAGCCACGCCCTTCGAGGAGAGCATCCGTTTCCCGCTGATCGTGCGCGGCCCCGACGTGCCGCGCGACCGCGTCCTCGAGCAACTCGTCTCGAACGTCGATCTTCACCCGACACTCCTCGGCCTGATCGGCCTCGACAGCGACCCACGCGTCGATGGCCGCTCGCTGCTTCCGCTGCTGCGCGACCCGACCGACACCCCGGCCTGGCGCACCGCCGTGGTGATCGAGTCCGTGGCCGACAACCGCAACCAGGGCGTGCCGGCCTTCCACGGGATCCGCACCGGGCGCTACAAGCTGATCCGCTACCGCGGCGGTGCGCGTGAGCTCTATGACCTCGCCGCCGACCCCCACGAGACCACCAACGTGCTCGACTCGGTCGCGCCCACCCTTACCGCAGCCCTCGACCGGCGTCTCGATGCGCTCATCCAGTGCAGCGGCGAGTCGTGCCGCGAAATCGGCAGCCGGCCGGCTCCGGGGGACGTGCAGTGAAGACAGTCGAGAGGCCGAACACAGCCACGATCTAGGCGGCGCAGAAACGTCTCCCCGAGGTGCGCCGGCCGGCTCCGTCTCACCCCCCAGCGCCGGGCTTGCACGAATCCGGTTACGACGTGACCCTTCGCGCCATCGTGAGCCCCGCAGCCTTCGACGACGACCCCTACTACTCGCACTGGGCCGACCACGCAGCCCGCCGTACCGCGGCCGCAAACCCGGACGCGGAGACCTTCGTCGCCGCAGCCGGCATCACGCCCTCGGGCGTGATCACCGTGGGCAACTTCCGCGAGGTCATCACCGTCGACCTCGTGGTGCGCGCGCTGCGGGACCGCGGGCTCGACGTTCGCTTCATCTATTCCTGGGACGACTTCGACGTCTTCCGGCGCGTCCCGGAAGCCATGCCGCAACCCGAGATGCTCGAGGCAAACCTGCGCCGCAGCGTGGCCGACGTGCCGGACCCCTACGGCGAGCACGACAGCTTCGCGAGCCACCACATCGCGACCTTCGAGGAGAGCCTCCACCCGGTCGGCATCGAGCCCGAGTTCATCCGCCAGTCGCTGTGCTACCGGCGCGGCGACTACGCGGCGGGGATCCGCCGGGCGCTCGAGTGCGCGGACACGATCCGGCGCATCCTGGACCGACACCGCAGCGAGCCGTTGCCCGAGGCCTGGCTGCCACTGGCGGGCTTCTGCGCGGCCTGCGGCAAGGATGACCTCGACTTCGCCTGGGACGGCGACTGGATGGTGACACGCAGCTGTCGCGGCTGCGGCGAGCGCAGCGAGAGCGACCTGCGTGACGGCGGCGACCTGAAGCTTCCGTGGCGCGTGGACTGGCCGATGCGCTGGCAGCACGAGGGCGTGGTCTTCGAGCCGGGCGGCAAGGACCACAGCTCGGCGGGAGGCAGCTACGACACGGGACGCGAGATCGTCGCCGAGGTGTACGGAGGCCGGGCCCCCGAGTACGTGGCTTATAACTGGGTCCGCCTCAAAGGGCGCGGCGGCAAGATCTCGAGTTCGAAGGGCGAGTCGCTGACGGTCGCCGACTGCCTCGAGATCTACGAGCCCGAGATGCTGCGCTGGATCTTCGCATCCGCGCGCCCCAACTCCGAGTTCCAGATCTCCTTCGACCTCGATGTCATCAAGCTCTACGAGGAATGGGACCGCTTCCGCCGCCTCGCATGCGGAAGCGAGGGCGGCAAGCGTGCGGAGAAGAAGCGCCAACTCGCACAGCGCACGCTGGAGCTCGTGAGCGTGCCGCCTCGCAGCTACCGCGACGGAGCGCCGCTGCCCTTCGCCCCGGGCTTTCGCCACCTCTCGATGACTCTCCAGATCTACGACGGCGACACGGACCGCGCACGCGCCCACTACCAGCAGACGCGCGAGATCACGACCGACGAGGAGCGCCGGCTCTTCGACCAGCGCGCTGCATGCTGCTGGCGCTGGATCGAAACCCATGCGCCCGACGACTTCCGCTATCGCATCCGCGGCGAGCCCGTGAAGCGCACGCTGAGCGACGACCAGCGCACCGTGCTGACACGCATCGTCGACGTACTCGACACGCACCCCGATATCGACGAGCAGACCCTCATCCCGC
>JAYGDB010000086.1:0-1502 GCA_046583095.1 Myxococcota bacterium
AACACGAGAACCCCGGCGAGTACCACGCTCGGGATGGCTCCGAAAATTCCGAGTGCCCACTGGTCGCCGATGCGGTCCGCGAGAAACCCGATGACGGGCTGCCCGAGGAAGCCGAGTTGCGCGACTGTGAAGACCATGCCCACCACACGGCCGCGCATGTTCTCGGGGACCGCGAGTTGAAGCCCCGCCATCACGGTCACGTTCCAAACCTGTCCCGAGACGCCGGCCAAGAACTCGACGGCCAAGATCCACTCGAACGAGAACGCGAAGGCGTAGAGCACGAGGCACAGGGCGTAGGCCCAGAGGCTTCCGATGATCCAGACGCCGGGGCGCCGGAAGCCGCCCATGGAAGTCAGCCACAGCGCGGCCAGGATCGTGCCGAGTCCTCCGGCAGCGCCCATCCACCCGAGCCCGGTGGTGCCCACGTCGAGAACGAACTTCGCGTAGACTGCGCGCATGGGGCCGAGGGCTCCGTTGAAGATCGCCATCGTGCAGCCGAGCATAACGAGGCGCACGGGTGCGTCTCGCCAGACCCAGGCGAAGCCGGCACGCAGGTCGGCGCCCGTCGAGGTCTCCTCCATTCGCTCGACCATCTTGCCGGCAATCGGGATGGCCATCAACAGGCTGGCGGATAGAAAGAGCCCCGCGCCGCCCACGAAGAACGACCCGGCGACCCCGATTACCGCGAGTAGTGCTCCCGCTGCGAGCGGTCCGCCGACCTGCGCGATGCCGCCCGCGGTCGCGTTGAGGGAGATCGCGTTTTCGACCCGTTCGCGGCCCACCACATCGAAGACGAACGTTTGTCCTGCCGGCTGCATCATCGCCGAGATGACGCCGCCGATCAGCGAGGCAATGTACACGTGTGTGAGCGTCACCAATTCAGTCCAGACGAGCATCGCCATGGACAGTACGACTACGGCGAGGAGCAATCGGCCGCCGATCAGGAGGGCGCGCTTCGAGACCCGGTCTGCGACCACTCCTGCGTAGGGTGACAGGAGGGCTGCGACGCCACCCTGCAGGAACGGAATGATGAAGTACAGCGTACGCTCGTCCGTCAGTTGATCGAGGGTGAGCCACTGCATCGCCATCATCATGATCTGGCCGCAGAAGGCCTGAATGAAATTGGCGCCGAGAAGCGGGGCAAAGTGTGGGAGCCGAAAAGTTTCGAGTGCTCGACCCAGCCCGCCGCGAGGTTTTTCGTCGTGCATAGGAAAAATAAGCCCCGGATTCGCTAGGCGAGAGAGTATCGAAACTATCGGATTGGCTCTGATCTACTCGCGAGGCTCGGGCGCGGGGCCCGTTTCTGCTTGTCTGCCAGGATGATTGATTTGCATCCAAACATGGCTTCCGTTTTCGCTCCCGGCCTTCGCACAAGCTGCCAATTCCTCGTATCCACCGTTGTTGTCGACGGCCACATTGCCGGGCCGTTCCAAGAACCGACGATCTACGAGGACATTGCCGGTAATCAGGAGGCCCGCGCCGCCCTGAGCCCAGTGCATAGG
>JAYGDB010000205.1:0-48615 GCA_046583095.1 Myxococcota bacterium
GGTAGTCCCCTTGTGGGGGATCGCGAGGCGGACCGTGGCGCCTCCGAGTCCGTGAACCAGATCGCCCGCGCGAATCTCGACGGACTCGATCTCGTGCGGGATCCGAACCGACCCCCGACTTCGGGAAAAGGGCTGCTCTTCGACGTGCGGGTGCCTCAGGACGCGGGTGGCGAGCAGCTTGCCACCGGGGCCGACGATCTCGAAGCGGTTCGCGTAGTGGTCCCATCCGGTGTCGTTGTGCTTCAGCGTCGCCGTGAACTGACACACGGACGCGGGACGCCCCCCAGGCGCAGGGCGGCACTTCACACGAGCCCCAAGGACGTCAGCGGTGCCCGCAAAGGCGACCGCCGGAAGCAACAGCACAACCGCGATGATGAAATGAATCATTCGACCCCCGCCTCGCGAAATCGCTTGCAGTCCTCGAGAAAGACCTCACCCTGCTCGAGCAGGAAATCATCGGGATCCCACGGCTGCTCGGAGAGCAGGTGCTCCTTCCCGGGCGCAACCACGTAGGTCCAGGCGCCGGCGCCCGTCTCGAGGGTGACCCACTCCCGGACGTACGAGCTGCCCTCGAAAACATCGAGCCTCGCGAGAGTCTCCTCGTCGACCCCGCTGAAGACGATCCCCTCCGTGATCTTCTCCTCGGCCGTGACGATCGCCGGATAGCTTCGCGCCTGCACGCGGCGGCGCTCGTAACCGCGAAGCCGGGCCGGAACGCCGTCGAAGCAGCGGCCGAGCACCGCCTCCATCACGTCGTCGAAGAGCAGCGTACCGTACGCGAAGATTCTCAAGACGAAAGCCCTCCGCCGAATTCCCGAAAGTAGCCGTGAGCCGCGCAACGCGTGGAAGACTCGGGGGCTACAGGGTCCATCCCCTCAGGCTACCGAAGCTGCTTCCGATAGCGCACGAAGGGGTAGCCGGTGATGATCTCCGAGGCGACCGGGAGATTCGTCTCTCGAGCGGGAGCGATCTCCAGGCTCAGCGCCGGGCCCAGCGCGTCCAAGCCTCGCTCGTCCGGCCCCGAACGTGCTCCTCGCCGAGTTCCGCAGTGAGGCAGCAGAACTCGAGCTGCAAGCCATTCGGATCCTTGAAATAGATCGACTTGCACCAGCGGTGGTCGACGACCTCCGTCACCTCGACACCCTTCTCGAGAAGCTCGTTGCGCTTCTTCTCGAGCTCCACCTCGTCCAGCACCTTGAAGGCGAAATGGATCAGGCCTCCCCGGATGCCAAGGCCGCGGTTGATGGAGGTGTCGAAATCGTCGGCGACGCCGCGCACCTCGTTGCACTCCATGAATGCGATCAGCTCTCCCTGGCCCGCGTCCAGGAAGGCGTGCCGGATGGCGCCTCCCGTTTCCGGCTCGATCATCTCGCAGACCCGGGCCGCGAACCCCAGCACGTTCTCGTAGAAGTCGAGGGTCGCCTCCATGTCGTGGGTGGCGAGCCCGAGGTGGTGCATTCCTCTTCCGGGCGTCTCGCTCATTTCGACTTTCCTCGTTTCGCAGCGCGTCCTCGCACGCGGGCTGATTCTGCGTGGGCGTCGAGGCCCTCGGCCTCGGCTAGCCGGGCGACCTCTTCGATCACGTTCGCCGGCATGCCGTCGCGGTAGTAGACCGTTCCACTTCGCTTCAGAAAGGTGTGCGCGCTCACGCCACTCGCGAAGCGCGCGGTGGTACCCGTCGGCAGGCAGTGGCTTGGACCCGCATAGTAATCGCCGCTCGCAACGGCCGATTGATCGCCGAGGAAGAACTCTCCGCCGTTGCGGAGGCGGGCGAGCAGCCGCTCGGGATCGGCGACTGCGAGATTCACGTGCTCGCCGGAGAGCCGGTCGGCGACGGCCACTGCTTCGTCCTCGTCGGCGACCACGAGCGCGGCCGAGTCGTTCTCGAGGGCACGCTCGATGATCGCGGAGCGGCCCCGCTCGCGGAGCTGTCGCGCAACGTCATCCACGATCGCCCGCACGACATCGGCCGACCACGAAACGAGAAAGCACTTGCCCGGATCGTGCTCGGCCTGTGCGATCAGATCCGAGGCGACACATGCGGGGTCGGCGCTTTCGTCCGCGATCGTCACGATCTCGCTCGGACCGTAGAATCCGCCGTCGGTTCCCACGACGCCGGCCAGCATCTGCTTGCCGAGCTGAACGTAGACGTTGCCCGGCCCAGCGATCAGATCCACGGGCTCGACGGTCTCGGTCCCGTAGGCGAGAGCGGCCACTGCCTGGGCGCCTCCGATCCGGTAGACCGTGTCGATGCCCAGCATCCGGCAGGTCGCAAGCACGACGGGCGAGATGCCTCGCGGCGGGTCGTGCTGCCCCTCCACGCGCGTCGGGGGCGGATGCACAATCCGGATCTTCTTCGGGTCGACGCCCGCCACCATCGCGGGCACCGCCAACATGATCACGCTCGAAAACAGGACCGCAGCGCCGCCCGGAACCGCGAGGCCAGCACTTTCGACAGGCGAGTACCGCAGCCCGAGTTCAGCACCCTGGATCGTCACCGGCGCCACGGCGGCCGGCAGGATGTGCTCCTGGTAGGCCCGGACGTTCGCGATGGAGGCCTCGAGGGCCTTGCGAAGGGCCGGATCTACGAACGCGTCCGCAGCCTCGAAGTCGCCCTCGGCGACGCGAATCTGGGACGCCTCGAAACCGGGATCCGCGAACTTCCGCATCCAATCCACGAGCGCCGCGTCGCCCCGGACGCGCACGTCCTCGATGATCTCTGCCACCACCGTCGCGGTGTCGCCAACCAGAGAAGTCGTGCCGCGAAGCCGCGCCAGGCGAGCCTCGAACTCCGAGCGGCCGCTCTCGGCCGCCAGATCCAGTATCGGAAGGGGTGTCGTCACGATGCGATTCAGGTTACCGCACCCCGTCTCCGTGCTGGTCGATCCCGGAGCGCGCTGCGCCCGGGCGCTAGCTGACGAATACCCTGGCCAGTACGACGACCCCGGCGAGGGTGGACAGGCCCAAGATGAACGGCCGGATGGAAGTACCGGCGAGGAAGCGCGCGACGACGAACGCCAGCAGGAAACCAGAGACCAGCCCCGGAATCAGATAGCGGGTGAGGGAGAGCTTCTCGAGGTCGAACTCTCCGACCCAGGTGAGGGCAGCGAGGCTGACGCTACAGGAGACGATGAAATAGGTCGCTAGGGTGCCGCGGAATCGCTCCGGCTCCTGGTGCTGGTAGACGAGGGCCATCGGTGGGCCGCCGATCGCCGAGGTCGCACTCATGAAGCCACCGAGAATACCTGCGCCGAAGGTGGAGCCACGATTCACCGCAACCCGAAGTCCCGCCAGACTGAGCCCCACCCCCAGCAGCACCAGCAGACCGAAGAGCACCGCGAAGCCCTGGGGATCCAGCAGCGAGAGCACCGACGCACCGGTAACGCCGCCGATCACGGTGCCCGCCATCGAGAAACGAGCGATCCGGAAGTCGACGTGGGCGCGATTGCGTACGGCCATCAAGCTCACAGCCACGAGATTGCTGGCGATCAGAGGGCCTGGGACGAGAGCCGGCTCGATCAGCACGAGGATCGGCGCTGCGATCAGCGCCATCCCGAATCCGATCGACGCCTGGATACAGCCCGCAGCCGCGGTCACCGCGAAGACGGCAGCGATTTCGAGAGGGGACACTGTGAGCCTCGCCTCGGTGGAGGGTTCAACGGGCGGTCGGGAGGGAATCCGGGAACGAAACTGCGCGGGCCTTCAGGTACGGGTCCCGGCCGGTCTCAGAAGATCTCGTGCTCCTCGGTCAGGAAGAGAGACGAAGCCTCCATGTCGATGAAGTGACGCTCATCTTCGAGGAGATCCTGGCCGGCTGCCATCCCTTCCTCGCTGCCGAGAACCTTCTGGAATACCTCGATGTCCGACCACCACATCTCGGTGATTCCGTCGTAGGCCGGGCCCGTGCCTCGAGACTCGCGAAAGCCCTCGTTGATCTCCGAGTCGAGGGTGTGGCTCTGAACGTAGCGGTCGGCGCCGATCGCCTTCGCGTGTCCGCGGGCCCTGGGACCGTGTTCCTCGAGCCAGTAGCGACGGAACTCGACGTCGGAGATGTCTGATCGCTTGCGGACGCAGTAGACGAGCTTGATCATCGCAAGCAGGGTAGGGCATCGCCAAGGGCACGTCCGGGAGCGCGGAGGGCTTCCGGGTCGACTTCCACTGATCCATCCGCGACGCAGTGCGGTACTCTCCGCGCCGGTTCGATGAGTAGCTCCTTCGGTAGAGCGTTCCGGGTCACGACCTTCGGTGAGTCCCATGGCGGCGGTGTCGGCGTGGTCGTCGAGGGCTGCCCGCCGCGCCTCGCCATCGACGCCGCGGAGATCCAGCACGATCTCGACCGGCGCAAGCCGGGACAGAGTCGCCTCACGACGTCGCGCCAGGAGGCGGACGTCGTCGAGATCCTCTCCGGCACATTCGAAGGCCGATCCCTCGGCTCGCCGATCGGGATGCTCGTACGCAACAAGGACGCGCGGCCCTCCGCCTACGAGGACATTCGCGATGTCTTCCGCCCGTCCCATGCAGACTTCACGACGGAAGCGAAGTACGGCATCCGCAACTGGCAAGGCGGCGGGCGCGCGAGCGCCCGGGAGACCGTCGGCCGGGTGGCCGCGGGTGCCATCGCCCGCAAGCTGCTAGCCGAGGTAGCCGGCATCGAGGTGCTCGCGTGGGTGGAGCGGGTGGCCGATATCGAGGCCACGATCGACCCAGAGGTCGTCAGCCTCGAGGACGTCGAGTCGAACCTCGTGCGCTGCCCGGATCCCGAGGCCGCCGAGCGGATGATCGAGCAGATCGACGCCGTGCGAGAGCGCGGTGACTCTCTGGGGGGCGTCGTAGGCTGTGTCGCACGGAATGTCCCGGCGGGCCTGGGAGAGCCGGTCTTCGAGAAACTCGAGGCGGAACTCGCCCGTGGCCTGATGTCGCTGCCGGCCTCGAAGGGCTTCGAGATCGGAAGTGGCTTCGCGGGAACGCTGCTGACCGGCAGCGCGCACAACGACCCTTTCGTGCCGGGAGAGGACGGCAGCGTCCAGACCGGCGCGAATCGCTCGGGCGGGGTCCAGGGCGGTATTACGAACGGCCAGCCCATCTCCCTGCGCGTCGCTTTCAAGCCGACGGCGACCATCCGTCTCGCTCAACAGACCGTCGACCGGGACGGCAACGCCGCCACCCTCGAGGCCCGCGGACGTCACGACCCGTGCGTGCTGCCGCGCGCCGTGCCGATGGTCGAGGCGATGGTGTGCCTGGTGCTCGCCGACCACTGGCTGCGCCAGCGCAGCGTGGACGTCCTGCCCGCTCTCGACTGAGCGGTGTGACGGGCAAGGTCCCGATTTTCGGGGCGGGCCCCTACGGCAGAAGCACCATTCCGGCGGCGGCGGCCAGCGCACCAAAGAGCACCCCGAGTGTGCCGAGGAGTCCGTGCAAGCTCGCGCCGCGGTCTCGCCCCAGCCGTCCCCGATGCATCCGCAGCCCGAGCCAGCCCGCCGTGCCGAAGAGCGTCGCTGCAACCAGACCCAGCCAGGCGTGGAACGTGCCGAAGGGCGTCCACTCCCTCAGAAGCAGGGCGGATAGCGGACCTCCGAGAAAGCCCGCGAGCAGCAGCGGCACCGCTGGGCGCGCCACGCGAAGATGGGCCGCGAGCAGGCCTCGTTCGGGCTTCGCACCGCTCGTTCGCAGCCGCCGCATCCGAAGACCCGCCCGAAGCGCGATCGCGACCAGCACCAGCCCGGAGAGCATCACGGCCGGGTGCCCGTAGGCGAGCCAGCGAATCAGCGGGTCGTGGCCGGTCGGGTCCAGCTACTCGACCTTGAAGACGGCATCGTCGGACAGGCGGGCGAGGAGGGATTCCTGGGCGCGTGTCAGATAGTCACCGTCCCGCGACTCCAGGGTGAGGAGCACCCGGTAGTCACGTTCTTCGATCTTCGGGTAGGAGCCGAGCATCAGCTCCGGAAACTCCACCAGCAACTCGTTCAACTGATCGGCAATGTCGCTCTCTCGCTTCGTCACGTAGATACGGCGCAGCTGGAAGGGGACACCTCGGAAGCGGTCCTTGATCGAGTGGAACTTCTTCTCGAGCAGTTTCGGAATGCCCGGGAAGATGTGGACATTCTCGACGATCACGACCGGAAACCACTGGTCACCCGCATCGATCACCTGGGCTCCGACTGGAATCATCGCCATCTTGCGCTGGCTGTCGTTCGGCGCCTCACCCTGGTGGCGCTCCATCCGCTCCAGCATCGAGAGGCTGGGCTCCAGTCTGAGACCGAACGCCTGGGCGATTCCATCCATCGTAAGGTCGTCGTGGGTCGGACCGATACCGCCGGACGTAAAGACGAAGTCGTGGGCCTCGCTCATCGCCCGGACCTCGCGCGCGATCAGGTCGACCTCGTCGGGAATCGTCAGGATGCGCTCGAGATCGACACCGAGCTGACGCAGCTCACTGGCGAGGAAGGGCGAGTTCGTGTCAACCACCTTCCCGGACAGAATCTCGTTGCCAATCACGAGGAGGGCTGCGGTGGGCATCGCGGGACGATGCTACCGGAGGGCTCGAACCCCGGTCAAACGACCCGAGAGGCTATCCTGGATGCGTGACCTTCGTGATTCGTTTCGAGCCATCCCGGAAGAGCGTCGAGGTTCCTGCGGGCACCACGCTGCTCGAAGCGGCACGGCGTGCAGAGCTTCCGGTCGCGAGCGCGTGCGGGGCCGACGGCATCTGCGCTCGCTGCGGACTCGAAATTCTGGAAGGAGCGGACACGATCCCGCCGGAGACCGAGCGTGAGCTAGACATCAAGCACCGCAACCGGATCGACGCCGACCTGCGACTTTCCTGCTATATCGACGTCGCGGGAGACATGACCGTAACGGCCCCGTATTGGTAGAGACGTGAGTTCGAAGCCCGCCATCCTGCTCGTCGACCACGGCAGCCGTCGCGCCGAGGCCAATGCGCAGCTCGAGTCGATCGCGCAGCAGCTCCGGGAACGCGATCCCGAGCGCATCGTTCGGATTGCCCACATGGAGCTCGCTTCCCCGACGATCGACGAGGGACTCGCGAGTTGCGTCGAGGCGGGCGCGACCGAGATCGTCGTGCATCCCTACATGCTGGCACCCGGACGACACAGCCGCGAGGACATCCCCGCCCTGGCCGCCCGCGCTGCCGCGGCTCACCCCGGCATAACGGTTCGCGTCAGCGAGCCGCTCGGCGTTCACGAGAAGCTCATCGACGTGGTGCTGTCACGGGTCGACGAGGCGGATCGCTAGAGCGGATGCCGGCGAAACTCGTGAGGCCTTATCTCGCCTTCTCGGTCAGCTCGAACCAGTAGAGGCCCGCCATCACGAGCGCGTGCCCGATCTCTCCGGCGAGTAACCGCCGGTGGAGGTCCGCGCGGGGAAGCAACTCCACGACCGTGTGCTCGGTGTCGCCGTCGTTCTCGACTTCTTGAGTCTTTTCGGCATCACGAACCAGGAAAGTGTGGCAGCCGTTCCCGAAGAGCGCGGGGTTCGGGTTGACCGTCCCGAGATGGAGCGGCTCAGCGCCCTGGTAGCCGGTTTCTTCGAGCAGCTCCCGGACCGCAGCCTCGGCGGGCGTCTCGCCGGAGTCGACCATTCCGCCCGGAATCTCGAAGGTGATTTCGTCGCTGCCGTGCCGGTATTGGCGCACCATCACGAACTCCTGCGCGGGTGTCAGCGCCACGACGTTCACCCACTCGTCCGCCTCGATGCGGAAGAAGGCGTGGGCGGCGCCCGTTCGAGGTGAACGCGCAGTGCTCCGGTAGACATCGAAGACGCGGCAATCCTGGAGCTTCTCTGTCTCGACGACCGTCCAGAGCATCGGGGTGTGCTTCTGCATCCTGCTAGTATGCGCGGCCTTCCCCCAATTCTGGAGTCTCCGTCGCATGTTCTCCCCCGGAGCACCGCTGTTCCGACGGGGTGGCCACCTGTTCATGGTGGTCGCGGCGATCTTCGTGGGTCTCGCGGGTGCGATCGGTGCCGTGGCGTTCCGCCTCCTGATCCGAACCGTCCAGGCCGCGGCCTTCGACGGCGCCGAGGGACTCGCCGAGCTGGCCGAACAGGGACTTCTCGCTGAGGCGAGCGACCCCATGGACACGGTCGGAGACCTACCGTGGTACGGCCGCATCCTCGTCCCGACGATCGGCGGCTTGATCGTCGGCCCGCTGATCTATTTCTTCGCCCGGGAAGCGCGGGGGCACGGCGTGCCCGAGGTGATGAAGGCCGTGGCTCTGCGCGGCGGAGTCATCCGGCTGCGGGTCGTGGCCGTCAAGGCACTGGCGTCGGCGCTCTCGATCGGCAGCGGCGGTTCGGTCGGTCGCGAGGGACCGATCGTCCAGATCGGCTCGGCGTTCGGCTCGAGTCTCGGTCAGATCCTGAAACTCAATACCGCCCAGATCCGAACGCTCGTGGGCTGCGGGGCCGCCGCGGGAATCGCAGCCACCTTCAACGCGCCGATTGCGGGCGCGCTCTTCGCCAGTGAGATCATCATCCGCGGCTTTGCGGTCTCGGAGTTCACGCCGATCGTGATCTCGGCAGTGGTCGCAGTAGTCGTGTCGCGCTTCTTCCTGGGCAACACCCCCGCCTTCGAGGTGCCCGCCTACGAGATCGTGAGCCCCTTCGAGCTACTCCCCTACATGGGAGTCGGCGTCGCCGCCGGGCTCGTGGCCGTACTCTTCATCCGCACGCTCTCCTACTCGGAGGATCTCTTCGAGAAGGTGCCGGTGCCGGAGTACCTGCGGGCCGCCATCGGGGGCGCGCTCGTGGGCGTAATCGCGATCCAGCTCCCGCACGTCTACGGAGTCGGATACACGACGATCTCCTGGGCGCTGGCGGGCAGCCTGCCGCTGATTACGATGGGACTGCTGGTGCTCGCGAAGATCCTCGCCACTTCGATCACGATCGGATCCGGAGGCTCGGGCGGCATCTTCGCGCCCTCGCTGTTCCTGGGCGCAATGACGGGTGGCTTTCTCGGCAGCATCATCCACATGTATTTCCCCGAGTCGACCGCCTCGAGCGGCGCGTACGCGCTGGTGACGATGGGCGCGGTCGTCGCCGCCACCACCCACGCCCCGATCAGCGCCATCCTCATCATCTTCGAACTCACCCAGACGATCGACATCATCCCCGCCCTGATGAGCGCCTGCGTGGTGAGCACCCTCGTATCCCAGCTGCTGAACCGCGACTCGATCTACACCGCGAAGCTCACGCGCCAGGGCATCGATCTCTACAAGGAGGAGGATCCGAACGTCCTGAAGTCGCTCTTCGTTCGAGACGTGCTCGACCCGGAGCCCGAGGTGGTACCGGCCTCCGCGAGTTTCAAGAGCATCCTCGATCTGGTCGTGCAAAGCCGACACAGCCAGTTCTTCGTCGTCGATGACCAGAACGAGCTGATGGGCGCCATCGCGCTATCCGAACTCCGCCGGCTGATCTACGAGCAGGACGCCCTGCAGCTCGTGGTGGTAGCGGGAGACCTCGTGGATCGGCGCCGTCCAACCGTCAGCAGAGACGATCACCTCGATCTCCTCATGCACATGTTCAGCGGGGGCGAGTACGACGAGCTCGCTGTCGTCGACGCGAGTAACCGGCTGGTGGGAAGCGTCATCCAGAAGGACGTCATCGAGGCACGCAACCGCGAGATGCTGCGACGGGATCCCACAGGAGGCTTCGCAACCAGTGTGAGTGTCGTCAGCAAGGGCCAGACCGTCGATCTCGGTGACGGCTACGTGCTCCGCGAGCTGTTAGTCCCGCCCCACTTCGCGGGCCAGACTCTGCGACAGGCGGCGCTGCGCGAAGACGCCGACGTGCACGTCCTGCTCGCCCGGGGACGCACGGCAAGCGGAGGCACCAAGCCACTGCGCGTCCCGGGCCCGAATCACCTCCTCGAGCACGGCGACAGCCTGGTGGTGGCCGGCTCACGAGAGTCCGTCGAGAAGTTCGCCGGCTTGCGTTAGGGGCCGCGACCCTCGCGGCTCACCCCCCGACGGGCACTAGAGCTTCTGATCGAGAACGATGCGAACGCCGGTGCTGCGCGGGCTGTGGGGCTTCGTAGTCCCACCGCTCAGATCTCCGGCCAGCCGGGTCATCGCGTTCCGGTCTCCGTCCACCCGGGCGGTGATGTCGATGTCTCCCTCGAAGCGCATGCTCGGGATCATCACGTTCTGCGGGCCGATCTCGAATTCCAATGGGAAGCTCGGATTCGGGATTCGGAGGACAGCCATCGGAGGCCCCGCGCGAACGCCCGCGGCGCGAGCGATCACGAAGAGCAGGCCCTGCGCGGGCACGGACCCTTCGAACTCGGGCGCAACCGTGATGGTTCCGGAGATCGTGTCACCACTGGCGGGCAGCGGGGGGGAGGCCGGGGCCGGCCGCTGCACGGGCGGCGGTCCCCGCCGGGGTGCCGCGGGCAACTGCGCCGCCAACTGTGGCCGCCGTGCAGACGGGTCCGACTCCGGGAAGATGCGCGCGAGGTCCGGAGACCGGGGCTTCTCGCCCTCGATGAAGGCTTCGGTGTTTCGGTCGCATGCGGCCAGAGGCGCGACCCAGGCACAAAGCCACACGGCGACCCAGATGCGGCGCATGCTCGGCAGCGTAACACGACGCAGCGTGATAGCTTGGGACGACAACAGACGGAGAGCCTAGGGGTGGTTGGCGAAGAGCCAACCTGAGATCAGACCCTTTGAACCTGATTTCGGCCGGGTGGGTTCCGGGCACGAGACCCGCCGCCAGGTGAACGTAGGGAAGGCTTTCGGAGATCGATCCGCCTGCAGGCGCTCCGTTGTCGACGTCGCTCGATCTCGAGCGGACGATGGAGGAGCGTCGTGGAACGACCCGATCTTCCGCCCCGCGGCGGAAACCCTTCGACACACTCCCTGGGTACGAACCCGGGCAGCTTCGCGAAGCCTCCGGACATCGGCGGGCCGCACGCCTTCAGCTCGCCCGATACGCCCGGCATGCCCGAGCCGTCCGACAAGACGGCCTGGGACTTCATGCCACCGGACTGGAAGCTCGAGGAGGGCCGCTGGACACCGGCCCCGGGATTTACGCCCATCACCCAGCTCGAGCATGCCCGGGTCGGCAACATCACCCCGGAGATGGCACGGGTTGCGGAGCGCGAGCCACACCTGACCGGAGAGCAGATCCGCGACGAGGTAGCTGCAGGCCGGATGGTAATTCCGGCGAACAGGATCCACCTCGCCGGCCGCCTCGATCCGATGGCAATCGGCCGTGCGAGTGTCACGAAGGTGAACGCCAACATGGGCGCCTCCCCGATCTCGAGCAGCATCGGCGAGGAGGTCGAGAAACTCGAATGGGCGAAGCGCTGGGGGGGCGACACGGTGATGGACCTCTCCACGGGCGGCGACCTCGACAGCACCCGGGAGGCCATCCTCAAGAACTCCACGCTGCCCGTGGGCACTGTGCCCATCTACTCGATGATCCTTGGCCGCGACGTCGAAGACCTAGACGAGCAGCTCGTGCTCGAGAGCCTCGAGAACCAGGCTAAACAAGGGGTCGACTACTTCACGATCCATGCGGGGGTACGGCGTAAGCACCTCCCGTTGGTGAGCCAGCGGTTGATCGGCATCGTGAGCCGAGGCGGCTCGATCCTGGCGAAGTGGATGCTGCACCACGACCGCGAGAACCTGATGGCCGAGATGTGGGACGACATCTGCCAGCTGATGCGCCGCTACGATGTCACGTTCTCGATCGGAGACGGTCTGCGTCCCGGCGGGCTCGCAGACGCGAGCGACGCCGCGCAGTTCGGCGAGCTGCAAGCACTCGCGGAGCTGACCGAGAGGGCCTGGCGCCACGGCGTCCAGGTGATGGTGGAAGGGCCCGGCCACGTGCCCTTCGATCAGATCGAGTACAACATGAAGCTGCAACGGAGACTCTGTCACGGGGCGCCGTTCTACGTGCTCGGCCCTCTCGTTACCGACGTCTTCCCCGGCTACGACCACATCACGAGCTGCATCGGGGCCACGGCGGCTGCCTACCACGGCGCCAGCATGCTCTGCTACGTGACCCCGAAGGAACACCTCGGACTCCCGAAGCAGGATGATGTCAAGCAGGGTTGCATCGCCTACCGGATCGCGGCACACGCCGCGGACGTGGCCCTCGGAATCCCTCACACGCGCGATTGGGACGACGAACTCACCAAGGCCCGGGCGGCTCTCAACTGGGAACGCCACTTCGAACTCGCCTTCGATCCCGACACGGCCCGCGCGTTCCACGACGAGGATCTCGACGTGGACACCGACTTCTGCGCGATGTGCGGCCATGACTGGTGCGCGGTCCGGATCAGCAAGGAGATCTCGATCTTCGTCTCGGGCAAGGACGAGGAGTACGCGTGGGAGAAGCCGAAGATCTCCGCTGCCCTCTCCGAGGAGCAGAAGGAGATCCTTCGCAAGCGCGGCGTGCTTTCGCCTTCTGAGTTGCACCGTCTGGCGAGCAAGACCCGCGAGTCAGTGGGTGCAAGCGACGGAAGAGGCGCGTGTCACAGTGATCTCAGCAACAGTGAGACCGCGAAGTCGCTCCAGGAGCAGCTCGATCCCGAGACTCTCGAGCCGCGCGGGCCGGCCGATTCAACCGAGCCCAGACGCAAAGACGCCCCAGGGATCAGTGTCCCCAGGGCGTCCAAGTCGGAGCCTTCCCCCCCCGGATCGGCTCCGAACTCCTACCCTCACGTTTCGTCCCGTCCGGATGGATCTTGAGGCTTTTATTGCCTGCCGGATGCCGATTCTTTGCGTGCTGGTGATTGCCCACAGTTTCGAGCAGTACGCGGAGGCGGTCGCGAAGTGCAACTGAGATGGGCCCTGCAGGCGGCTACCTGGATTCTGCTAGCGGGCTGGTTCGGGGCGTTCTCGTTCTTCGCTTTGAAGATCGCTCCAACCGCGTTCCAGGTACTGCCGTCCCAGGCGGCCGCGGGCGCACTAGTGGCCCCCCTGCTGGCGAGCCTCCACAACTACGGGATCGTCGCGGGTGCCGTTCTCGCGGCGCTGGGAGCCGCCCTGCGACGTGGCCGCCTTGCCGTCGCTCTCCCGCTGGCTCTGGCCGCGATCTGCGCAGTCTCCGAATACGCGGTCACCCCCGCCATCAACAATGTCCAACCCCGCACCTTCGGCGTGCAGCCGGAATCAGACGCCGTCGAGAACTTCTCCGACCTCCACCAACTCTCCAGAGCGTTGTTTGGATGCGTGCAGCTCGGCGCACTCGGGTTGATTCTGCTCCACGCACGACCCATCAGACCCCCACGACCGTAGGGTTTGCCCCCCCTCCGCCAAGTACGACGGTAGGGGTGTGAAACGTCGCGAGAATTCGCCGCATCTCCATAGATTCGTCCGAGCCACTGGTGTATCCTAGGCCGGCAAAAAAAATTTGTTAGTAATTTCAGGTACTTACGGCCCGAATCCCCGCACTCTTCACATTCGGACCCGCACCGCTGGACGATCGAGCCAGCTTCTGGGTGAGAGCGCCGGGCGCGACACCGAAGGCACAGCGGGGCACGGAGCGCATCGACATGAAGATCAAGCTCGAGATCGAATTCAATGTCTCGGAGGGCGGGCTCGAGGACGCCCTCGCCGAGTATGACGAGCTGACCGTAGAGGGTCTGCTGCGAGAAATCCTCGATAAGAGCATCGCCTGCGACGACATCCAGGGCAAGGTCATCGAGGGCCCGAACACCCTGGAAGAGTACGACCAGGCCCCGACCTCCTAGCCGGCACTCCCGAACAGATCGAGCTGAACTGGACCCTGAGGCGCGACCGCGACGGGCTCTGGATCGTTCTGCAAGCGCGACGCGGATCGCGGAACGTAGATTCCCTGCTCGCGCGACCACTCGAGTAGCTGTAAATAGAAGGCCTTGAAGCGCGGGCCGTGGTTGAAGTGCCGCAAGTGCGCGAACTCGTGGCACAGCGTGTTCACTAGGCTCGAGTACTTGAGCGGCTCTCCCGTCAACGCGTGGTGGAGACGGATCTTGATGGTCCGGTCATCGAAGCAAACGCCATAACGGCTCTTGACGTTCGCACGCTCCGCATCGAGCGACTGGTACTCGAGGCCGAAATGGGATGCGATGCGCTCCGCATCGGCGGTGAGTCTCTCCATCAGCTGCCGACGGGTACGCCGATCCATCGGGGCACGAAGATAGCTAGACTGCCCAGGATGCGCGTGCCCATCTTTCCGCTCGACAACGTCGTGCTGTTTCCGAGCGTTCAGGTCCCGCTGTACATCTTCGAGCCCCGCTACCGCCAGATGACCGCTGCTGCCCTCGAGGAAGACCTGCACATCGGCATGGTGGCCGTGCAGCCCCAGCATCTCGATGCGATGTCGGGTGACCCGCCAGTGTTCCCAGTAGGTTGCCTTGGCGAGATCGGCCACTCAGAGCCTCATGAGGACGGCACCTACCACCTGATCCTGCAGGGAACGAGTCGATTCCGCATCGAAGCTGAGGTCCCGAAGGAAGCGGGCCGCGAGTATCGGCTCGCCAACGTGAAGCTGCTGGAGGAGGAGCCAGACCCGCCGGGAAACGCCCTCGAGCCCGTTCGCGCTCGCGTTCTCGACCTGATGTGCCGGATCGCTCCCGACCGGGCAGCGAGCTTCCGCGTGGAACTCTTCGCGCACCTCGACAACGCAACGTTCGTGAATGCTTTCTGTCAGTCACTCGACTTCTCGACCATCGAAAAGCAGCCACTGCTCGAGGCGAACAGCGTTCGCGGTCGCGCAGAACAGCTCGTTGCGCTGATGGACTTCCGACTCGCCTCGCAGTCGTTGAACGGCGCACCCAGCCCCGACACGATTCACTGACGCACACGAGAAATTTCGAGAAAGATCCAGCGATTCGTAGGAATCGTGAGATCGGCCGGGACCGTGGCCCTTCGAGACAACACCAAAGTGCGCCGCGCGAACCCGTCTTAACGTTCGTTGCGAACTCCCCGGATTCGCAACGCGAACGCGAATGCGAACATCTGTTGAAGCACGCGAGAAAAAACGGTTTCGTGGCCGTGAAAACCGAGTCTGCATTCGTTGCGATCGGTTCAATTCGGCTTTGCGAATCCAGCGATACCTGTGGTTAACTGTGCCGGCTTCGACGGGGCCGATCGCCGACGGATTCCCGGGAAAGCGAGCAACAACCCCAACAAATCAGAAACGCTCGTTACTGGCGACGACCCAAGTAATCAGCGAGAGATCGAATGACCTTTAGCCCAGAGGTCTGGGACGGTGTGGTGCGCCGTCTACGACCTGAAGTACCCGACTTCGTCCACAAAGCGTTCATCCAGACCCTGACCGTCGAGACCCGGGGCGACGCGGTCCGCATCTCGTGTCGCAGCGCGTTTCATCGCGATCGGATTCGCAGTCTCTGGCTCGGAACGATTCGCGACTGCATCGCCAAGGAGATGGGGCGGGCGGTCGAACTGGATATCGTCGTCCGCGAGGCGACCGACTCGGTTCCCGTAACGCCGCAGCCGACCCCGCGGCCGAGCCCACAGGCGGTCCCGAAGCCGAAGCCGACCCCGCAAGCGGCCCCGATGCCCGCGCAGGCTCCCCGCACCCTCACACCGCCCATTCAACGACCGCTGCTTCGCCCCGCGCTGACCTTCGACAGCTTCATCGTCGGTCCGTGCAATTCGCTCGCACGGGAGGCCTCCCTCGCGGTCGTCCGCGACGAAGAGCCGCACCTGAGCCAGCTCTACCTGTACGGGGGGCCGGGTCTCGGAAAGACCCACCTCGCCCGTGCCATCTGCAGCGAGGCGCGCGCGAACGGCAAGCGTCCCATCTACACGTCAGCCGAGGCATTCACCAACGAGTTTCTCGCGTCGCTGCGCAGCCGTCAGACGGGGAGTTTCAAGAAAAAATTCCGACAGGAGTGCGACGTTCTGGTCGTCGAGGACGTGGGCTTCCTCGAGGGAAAGCAGACCACGCAGCTCGAGTTCTTCCACACCGTCCAGCACCTGCAAGACGCCGACAAGCGCATCGTATTCACCGGCAGCCGGCTGCCGCAATCCCTAACGGCTCTCGAGCCACGTCTGCGCTCCCAGTTGACCCACGGCTTCGTGGCCGAGATGGGGACGCCCGACGCCCAGGTGCGGCGCGCGATCCTGCGCGCGAAGGCCGATGCCGGAGGCGTCCACCTGCCGGACGAGAGCCTCGAGATGCTCGTCGAGCGCGTTCGGGGCAGCGTCCGCGACCTGGTCAGCGTCCTCGGCCAGCTGGTCGCCACGGCCTCGCTCCTCCAAAAGCGGATCGACCGCACGCTCACCGAGGAAGCCCTCACCAAGAAGGGTGCGAGCGGTCCTGGAAGCCTGCCCCACCTCGAGATCGCGGACGTGGTGAAGTTGGTTGCCAAATCCTTCAAGACCACACAGGCGCAGATGTCCGGCAAGTCGCGCCGCAAGCAGGTGTTGGTTCCCCGCCAGCTCGCCATGTACCTCTGCTGCCGCTATACGGACGCCTCGCTCGCCGACATCGGCCGTGCCTTCGAGCGCGACCACCCCTCCGTGAGAAACGCGATCACGAAGATCGAGCGAGCGATCCTCGAGAAAGCCCCGCTCCGATACCAGGTGGAGGCCCTCGTCGAGCAGCTGGACCGGGTTCGCGGCCTGACCTGAGGTCGAACTCCTAGGAGTTCGAAGCGGCGGCCCTCGGGTCGTGCACTCTCCTCGGCTCGCTGCGCTGTCGTGCCGGTCCCGAGAGCACGGGCACGACCTCCGGTTCGCGCGACGTCGGGTCGAGGGCGGGATCCTCGAAGCGCTGGATCACCCCGTACACGGTGTTCCGCTCGACGGGCACCCGACCGCACTCGCGGATCATTCTCCGGAAGTCCTCGGCACTGGTGTACTCGCCGTGCTGAGAACCGGATTCCCGGCTGATCGACTCTTCCATCAGGGTGCCACCGAAGTCGTTCGCCCCCGCGAGCATCGCCATCTGGCCGAGCTTGTGGCCCATCTTCACCCACGAGACCTGGATGTTCGTGATCCACGGCCGCAGGAAGAGGCGCGCAACGGCGATCATCCGCAGGTCCTCGAGCATCGAGGGTCCGGGACGAGCGCCCATGAAGTTGTAGAGCATGTTGCGCTCGTGGATGAAGCCGAGGGGCACGAACTCCGTGAAGCCGCCCGTGTCCTTCTGAATATTTCGCAGCAGTTCGAGGTGCCCGGCAATGTGACGGTGCTCCTCGATATGGCCGTACATCAGGGTTGACGAGCTACGCAGCCCAATCCCGTGAGCGGCACGGATGATCTCCTGCCAGCGCGCAGTCTTGAGCTTCTTCGGCGACAGGATGTCGCGGATCTCGTCATCGAGAATCTCCGCCGCGGTGCCGGGCATCGTTCCCAGGCCCGCATCCACGAGCCACTGCAGGTACTCGTCGAGTTCCATCCCGCTCGTGCGGTGCCCGAAATCGATTTCTTCCGGCGAATAGGCATGGATGTGAAGGTCGGGGAACTCGCCCTTGATGGCCGTCAGGATCTCGTGGTAGTGGGTGTGATCCTTGTTGGGATGGATTCCGCCCTGGATGCAGACCTCGCTGGCACCGCGGGCAATGGCGCTGCTGCACTTCTCGAGGATGACCTCCATCGGATGGTCGTAGGCCTCGAGGGTGTCGTCCTTGTGCCTCGCGAAGCCGCAGAAACTGCAACCCACGTAACAGACGTTCGTGAAATTGATGTTGCGGCAAACCACGTAGGAGACATCGTCGCCACAGTCCTGCTCACGCGCCCAGTCGGCTGCGCGAAGCAAGAGGTGGAAGTCGGCAGCCTCCGCGCCGAGCAGGAGGATCGCGTCTTCGCTGGAGAGCTCTCTACCTTCCAGTGTCCTGTCGAGGATGGCGGCGATCCTCGGGTTCACGTTCTCGTTCAGACGGGGATGAAGATCGTCGAGCATCACGCTGCCTCCTCTCGGGACTGGGGTTGTCTCTCTCATCCTGCCGCGCGTAGCCCGCGTCGTTGGCGAAGTGCGGCAGCTTCTCCCACACCTGTGGGTCGAAGAACTCGGATTGCTGGATGGTTTCGGGATATACGGGCAGGCGTTCCAGCAGGCGCTGCCCCGCCGCTTCCGTGCGGCGACGAAGTTCGCGAAGCGCCGGCCACGGCGCCTCGGGATTGATGAAATCGACGGTGACGGGGGAGACCCCACCCCAGTCGTTGAGGCCCGAACGTAGCAACAGCTCCAATACGTCGGAGGCGAGGTTCGGCGGAGCCTGCACGCTCATGTCGGGACCGAGGATCAGGCGCGCCAGTGCCACCCAGCCAGCGACCTCTTCGTCGCGTAGCGCAGACGCCGCTCGCATCGGCGTGCCCGGCTTCGGGTGGAAGGGCTGGATGATCGCTTCCTGGATGTGCCCGAAGCGGTCCTGCAGGTCGCGAATGACGAGTAGCGTGTCCACGCGCTCGGCGTCGTTCTCGCCGATGCCGAGGAGCATCCCCGACGTGAACGGAATCTTCTGCCCGCCCGCGTGCTCGTGCATGCGGATCCGGACCTGTGGATCCTTGTCGGGGCAGTGCTGGTGGGGCATCCCCTTGCCACGCAGGCGGGGGCTGGTGCTCTCGAGCATCAGTCCCATGGACGCATTCCAGGGGCGAAGAGCCGCAAGCTCCTCCTCGTCGAGGATTCCCGCGTTCGTGTGGGGCAGCATGCCCCCTTCGAAGGCGACCCGGCAGGCCTCGACGAGGAGATCGGTCGTCGAGCCATAGCCGCGTGAGGCGAGCCACTCGCGATGCGACTTGTAGGCAACCTCGGGTTTGTCGCCGAGGCACATCAACGCTTCGATACAGCCGGTCAGCACGCCACCGCGCACGGCCTCGGCCACCTCGGGGGCCGTATACGTCTTCGCCTCGGGAGACTCGGGAGGCTTCGCGAAGGTGCAGTAGCTGCAGCGATCCCGGCAGAGATTCGTCAGCGGGATGAAGATGTTGCGGGAGACCGTGACGACATCCCCCCAGCCCCGAATCTTGCTCTCGTGGGCGCCCGCGAGCACCGCCTCGCGAACATCCTGCTCCCGCAGGTTGGCGGCCAGGCGCTCGGCGGGCGCGCGTTCCAAGCGTCCCGAAGCAACCGCTTCGGCAACCAAGCTCTCGGCAACGCGTGCCTGCAACGGGGAGTCGGGGTCAGGGAGGCTCAAACAGGTCTCACTCGCAAGAGGGGGTGCAGCACGGGAAGCTATCCAACCCCGGATTCGATTCCAATCAAGCGCATCCAGGGTCGCTCTGGGCCCGGTTCGGAGACGATTCTCTCCCCCGCGGGCCCCGAGCACCCTCGCCGATGGCTAGCTGCTGCCGCGGCGGCGGCGGCGAGAGCGCGGGTAGAACGAGGGGTCCCCTTCCGGCCGGGTCTTGAAGCGACGGTGTGGCCACAGCCAGTGGTCCGGAGCCGCGCGGATCGCCGTCTCGATGGCCTCGTTCATACGGCCGACGTTCCGCGTCAGGGCGGCGTCCGGATCTTCGCCGCCCGGCTCCATCTCGAGGGGAGGGCACATCTTCACGACATGTCGAGAGGTCCCCTCCACGCGATACACGAAGACGGGAAGTACCGGCACCCCTCGGTTCATCGCGATCATCGCCGGAGCCGAACGGGTGAGGACGAGATGACCGAAGAAGGGTGCGAAGAGCCCTTCTTCACGCCGGGCGTTCTGATCCAGGAGCAGGGTCACGACACGTCCCTTCGCGAGCCCGCGAAAGACACCCATCGCAGCCCTCCCCAGCCGAATCTCCTCCAGGTTCGCAGCGCGGCGCCAGCCACTCACCATCTTGTCGAGATGCGGGTTCTCGACGCCGTGGTGGACCACCGAGAGCGGATAGCCTCTCTGCGCCATCGCCGCACCGCACAGCTCCCAGGATCCGAAGTGAGCCGTCAGCACGATCATCCCGCCGGATTCCGAGGCCCGCTTTGCGGCGTCGTAGTTCTCGAGGCCCTCGATCGTGAGACCGTCGAGCAAGCGCTCCCGGTGCGAGCCCTGCAGTAGGAAGACCTCGGCGATGCAGCGGCCGAGGTTCGCGAAACTCGCGACGAGCACCCGCCGACGCTCGGCCGCGCTCCATTCCGGGAACGCGAGAGCGAGATTGATCGCTGCGTGGCCGGTGCGCGGCCCCCGGAGCCGCGCATAGGCGGCTCCGAGGCCTGCCCCGAGGGCGACGGCTCGTTCGCAAGGCAGGTGCCGGAATACCTCGCGGGCGACCAACAGGGCCGCATACTCGAGCGCGTACCGGAATGCCCTGAGCGAGCCGCCCCGCTGGCGCTGGTTCCCTGTCGTCACCCGGTCTCTCCTCCGCGGCCCCGGATTGCTAGGAGTCCGCGGACTCCAGCTCCGCGATGATGTGCGCCCGCATGGCGTCAGGGGAGATGATCTTTTCGAGGGAGCCAACCGCGGCAGCACGTTCGACGGTGTGAACGTCATCGAACTCCTTGGCGACCTCGGACTGCTTCTCGAGGGTCACCTCGGCGACAATCGATTCCAGCGCTTCGCGGGCCTCGGAACTCGAATGGATGCGCGCAGCGCGCTGATTCTCGACCACGCGCGAGTCCGCGAGGGTGCGAGCCCGAACCTCTCGCCTGAAGACGACGCTCGCCGCGGCGCCGCCGCCGATCACCGACGCGTACGAGCCGGAGAGCGCCGACGCCTTGAGGCCGTCGTTCAGCTCCTGGGAGAAGACCACGTAGGCGCCCCCGTGGTAGCGCGACACAACCAGGAACAGGATCGGACCTTCGAAGTTCACGATCGCCCGGGCGATCTCGGCCCCGTATTCGAGTTGCAGCTTGCGGAGCGACTCCGGTGACCCATCGAAGCCGGAGAGGTTCGCGAGCACCACCACCGGTCGGTTTCCACTCGCGGCGTTGATGGCGCGCGCGGTCTTCTTCGACGAGTTCGGGAACAGGGTTCCCCCCGTCCAGCTCTCGGGACCATCGAAGGGGCGATAGCCCTCGCGCGGCACCACGTGGCTCTCGATGCCAATCAAGGTGATCGGCCGCCCGCCCAGGTGCGCGTCCCAAATGATCGAAGTCTCGCCCGCCACCATCTGTTTCCAGCGCTCCAGGTGACCGCCGTCCTGGTCGATCAGTGCCGACATGACGGAGCGCATCGAGAACGGCCGTTTGCGGCCCGGGTTCGTCGCGTCGTCGAAGATCTCGCCAACCGTCGCGAAGTCGAAGGACTCCTCGGGTGCGAGCACCGAATCACAGACATTGCGGTCCGGCGGATCGGTGGTCGGGAAGGGGCGCGGCCGGGACTCGCCCGGCACCACGTAGCTGTAGCGGTAGCAGTCGTAGAGGAGCCGATAGGCTTCCGCGAGGTTGCGCGCGTAGTACTGGGCCTGGCCGTTCGGAC
Source organism: Myxococcota bacterium (assembly GCA_046583095.1). Lineage (GTDB taxonomy): Bacteria > Myxococcota_A > UBA9160 > UBA9160 > UBA4427 > JAJDAN01. The sequence continues at coordinate 21,311 of JAYGDB010000205.1, forward strand.
CCATGATCTGCTCATAACCGCCAATCGCCACCTCGTCCTCGGCGGACACCGAGCCCGACGCCTCGAGGGCGGCGGCGCCGGTCAACACCATCGAAGCGCGTGGGGTCATGATGAGGACGCCCCGGGTGTGCATCAGCATCGTCGAGAGGGCGTCGAAGTAGCTTTGGGCGCCTACGTTCATGCCCTGCACGATCAGGTGAATGCTTCCACCCGCCTCGGTGTACGTGACGATGCGGCGAACGACGCGCGCAGTGGCGTCCAGGTTCTCGGTACCACTGTCCATGGCGATCTTCGCGCCACTCGAGACCGGCAGCCACTCAACCGGAACCAACAGTTCCTCGGCCAGGTCGATCGCCGCAACGAGTCGATCGCACTCGGGAATCGACAGGGAGCCCATCCCCATGGTCGGGTCCGACAGGATGAGCACGCGCTTCATGCCCTCGGGCACCTTGTCGGTCGGCGTTGTAATGACACCGAAGACGATCCCGGCCTGGGCGCCGCCCGGCTCACGGCCCGCCACCGAGACTGCCTTGGGCCGCTCGCTCGCCGGATCGAGATCGTATTCCTCGAAGACTCCCTGGGCGATCGAGACCCGCTCGCTGTTTCCGTCCAGCCCGCGCTGGTCGGAGGTAAGCATGCGGATGATCTCGTAGGGATAGACGAGGCGACGGCGGCGTGCTGCGACGACGCGGCGTTCGTAGTCACCGACCGGCTTGAGGGGCTCTCGATGCGGCTCCCGCCAGGAGAGTTGGATCTCGTCGCCGGTCGGCTCGCTGATCACGATTTCCACCTGGCGGGCCGGCTCATCGGGCTGACTCGGGTCCTTCACGTTGAGTCGGACGAGCACCGTGTCGAGGCCCAGGTGACGGGTCGCGGGCGCCAGGCGACGGGAGACTGCCGAGGCCGCGTCGCCGTCGAGGTAGAGCTCGGCCGACACGAAGAGGGCGATCCGATTCCACTGCAGGGCCCGACGCGGGTCGCGCTCGCGCAGGGTCGTGCGCAGCGTGCGAGCCGCGCGGTTGAATACCCGCTCGAACGCCGCGACGTGGTGCTCGAGTTGGGGACCCGCGAACGGTAATCGCTCGCGGGCGTCGGCCAGGACGAAGATTCGCTCGTCTCCCTCGACATCCCGCGAGCGACCGTGGAAGCAGTAGATGCCTTCCTCGCTCGGAATTCGCTCCAGATCGAAGGCCTCGTAGCGCGCCAGATCGATGCGCTCGGCGGTCTCCGGGTGGAGATCCCATAGATCGTCGCGCAACACCGGCTTCCCGGACGCAACCTCGGACGGCGCGAAGGTCTTGTAGACGTTCTGACCATCGTCCTGCTGGAGATCCAGGGTGAAGCGAGCCGGCAGGCCCGCCTCGCCGAGGCTGCGGCCCAGGTCGGCGACGACGCTGTCTCGGTCGAGATCCTCCGTGACCGGGATCAGCAACTCCAGGGCGAAGATCGGCGATCCCCGCTCGGCGAGTCCTGTCGCGGTCCGACACAGGCGCTGGGCGACGCGGTTGATTTCGCTCTCCACGGCTGTCGCGGCGAGTACGAGGCCCTTGTCGGGGTATTCGACGCAGTGGATCGGGGTGTCCTCGTCCTTGATCGACCGGTGTCCCCGCGGTCGGTGGGGTAGGTAGACGCGCTGCACGTACGCGGCCAGCGCAATGTCGAGACTCTGCGGGTCGCGCGCCTTGATCCAGTGACCGACGCGGTCGAAGACCCGCCGTGCGGCAGCGGCCACCTCGAGAAGCACGCTCGCATCCGGACGCGTCCGGGCGCGCTCGGCCTCGTCGAGCCAGGCTTCCAGCGCCTTCGAACTCTGCTCGGCCTGATGCTCGGCATCCCTCCGCTCGAAGAGCGTGTAGCGCGCCTCGATCGCCGCGTCCGCCAGCGCGTCGGTGACGAGGCCCCGCATCCCGATGAGCGCGTCGAGAGCCCCGAGGAGGGCGCGGTCCCCCTGGAAGTCGACCTCGTCGTCGGCAAGATCCGTGAGCCGCCGGAGCATCCCCATCGCGAGGCGGTAGCGCATTTCGGGCTCGAACTGCGTCGACAACAGCCGCAGGACGGCCCGTTCGAGGGCGTCCGTCTGGGTGAGGTCGGCGACCCCGTAGTGCGAGAGCGCCTTTCTCACGAGCGCCAGGAACTCTTCGGCGATGCCGGCACCCTCGGCGCGGATCCTCCGCACGTACATCCGCAGCCGCGCGTTGTTCGATGGACCGAGCCCACCCGACACCGATGCTCGCGGCGCGCGAATGAAGAGACACTCGACGTCCGCGAAGGCGATCAGCTCTTGCCGGATCTCTGCCAACTCGGAGCGGGCGTCTGCCGACAAGGTCTCTGGCAACTCCGCCTCGAGAAACTCGAGCAGGCTCTGGCAGCGAGCGGGGTTCGCGTCATAGCCGAGCAGGACGCGCCGGATCTCGTCGCGTACCGCGCCCATCGCGTCCTGCCAGGCTGACCCGCCGCGGGTTCCGAGCCGGCCCTCGGCGACCGCCCGGTCGGCGGCCACGAGATCGGGCACCGAAAGCGCATCTCCCTCGTGGTTCCGGAAGAGAAGAGCCAGTGGATCCCGCTGCTCGGGCAGCGCCAGGCGCGTCACCGGGGACGCGTCGTCTTTCACCTCCCCATCGGAGCCGGGATCGATGGTGAGCATGACGTCGCCGGCGGAGACCTGCTGGCCTTGTCGGACCATCACCTCGGTGACGACTCCGCCGACAGGCGCCTGGAAGGCGATCTCCATCTTCATCGCCTCGAGGAGGCCGAGCGGCTGCCCGGCCTCGACCCGGTCACCGACGTTCACCTGGACGGCAACGACCATCGCCGGCGTCCCCGCCCGCACCTGCCCTGCGGTCTGTGTCCCAAAGCGATACGGGTGGCCGTCGCACTCGAGGCGAATGCCGACCTCGCTGGCGTCGTAGAGAATGCGGTGGATGCGTTCGTCGATCTCGAGGCGGGCGCTGTTCTCGTCTTCTTGCTTCAAGATCGCGCCGATCACGCAGCCGTCGAGGTGCACCCGATAGCGCCACGAGCCGATCGCGTAGACCATCAGCCGGTAACTCTCGCCCGCGTGGGTGAGATCGATCTGCTGGCCCGAGTTCGGCGGGATGCGCTCCCCCGAAATGCCGGTGGCGTCCGCGTAGAAGTGCTCGCGGGCCTGTCCGCGCATGTGCTGGTAGGTGAGGATCGCAGCCGCGACGAGAGCGTCCGGGGAGAGGTCGGCTCGAGCCGCGGGCAACAGAGCACGCTCGACATTCCAGCGATCGAGCCAGCCGGTATCGACGGCTCCATCGCGGTAGTCGTCGCTGTCGAGGATTTCGAGCAGGTAGCCCTTGTTGGTCGCACCGCCTTGGACCACCAACTCGAAGTCCTTCAGGGCCACGCAGAGCCGGGCCCGCGCCTCTTCGCGCGTGGCGCCCGTGGCGATCACCTTGGCGATCAACGAGTCGAAATCAGGCGGCACCGCGGTGCCCACCGCGACACCGGAATCCACGCGCACGCGCGGGCCCAGGCCCGGATCGAAGCGGACGATCCGACCAGGCGATGGCAGGAACCCCTGGTCCGGATCTTCGGCGTTGACCCGCGCCTCGATGGCAACCCCGTGCGCCAGCGGATGAACGTTCTTGATCGACTCGCCCTCGGCGATCCGAATCTGCAGCTGCACGAGATCGAGGCCCGTGATTTCTTCGGTGATGCCGTGCTCGACCTGCAGCCGCGGGTTCACCTCCAGGAAGTAGAAACCCTCCGGCGAGACAAGGAACTCGACGGTGCCGACCCCCACATACGACGCGTAGCCCGCGAGTCGCACGGCCGCCGCTTGGATGGACTCATTCAGCTCAGGATCGAGAGCGGGAGGCGGCGCCTCCTCGAGCACCTTCTGGTTCCTGCGTTGGACCGAGCAGTCGCGACACCCGAGCGCGAGAACGTTGCCCTGGGTGTCGGCGGCAATCTGCACCTCGATATGACGGCCGCCCGAAACCTTCTTCTCGATGAACAGCCGACCGTCTCCGAAAGCAGACTTCGCTTCGGCGGCGGCGCTGCGGAAGGCCTCGGGGAGTTCAGCCGCGCCCTCCACCATCCGGATACCCCGGCCACCACCACCCGCAGTCGCCTTGACGACGATCGGGTAGCCGATGCGATCGGCCTGGCGGAGTGCTTCCTCTTCGTCAGCGACGAACCCGTTGCTCCACGCCGTCACGGGAACCCCGCTGCGTTCCGCCAGTTCCTTGGACGTGATCTTGTCACCGAGGGCTCGCATCGCCTCGGCGCTCGGACCGAGGAAGGTGATCCCCTCGTCCTGCAGCCGTCTCACGAAGGCGGGGTCCTCGGCCACGAAGCCCCAGCCCGGCCACACCGCGTCTGCACGCGCCTCGTGCAGGGCGCGGAGCAGGTTCTCATGGTCCAGGTAGGCGGCAACGGCACCGTTCGGGGATCGAAGCTCCACGGCGAAGTGCGCGTGGCGCACGAACGGCGCGTCGCGGTCGACATCCGTGTAGAGGGCGATTGCGTGGATGTCGCGTCCATCCTGGGCGGCAAGCGCGTTGACGGCGCGGATGCATCGGAGCGCTGCCTCGCCGCGATTGACGATGGCAAGCCTGCAGATCGTGCGACCCTTCACAGTGCGCTCTCGTGGGCCAGCGACCCTGCCGTGACCTCCGCCCGGCGGGCTTCGAGGATCTCGCACGCGAAGCCGACGACCCCGCCATGATGGGAGAGCGAGAGATCGGCGGGAGCGCGCACGCCCCCGACGAAGATCTCCGGAATCCGGCCCTGCTTCCGGATCTCGATCGCGCTCTCGTCAACGCCGAGCGCAACGGCGAGGCGTCTCGTGGCCAGACTCCTCACCGCTTGACTCAATGCCTTCGCTTCCCGCCTCGATGGCCGCCGAGGCTCTAGACGATCCAGCCCAGTGATGAGGCGGTTGGAGGTCGTCGTCGCGACCGCGTGTACCGCGCCATCCTCGACGGCCACGCGCACGCTAACCCTGCCCGCCTCCCACGTCACGACCCCCGTCTCCGCCTCTCCCTCGAGACTGACCCGGAACCGGGAGGGTGAGAAGATCGTGGCCGGGTCCTGTTTTACGGCCACCTTGTAGGCGGCCTCCTTCGCGGCCCAGAGCTTCCAACGCCGATCGCGGGCGTCCTCGAGCGTCTCCCGCTCCTCCGCGCAGAAGACCCGCTGGTCGAAACGGCGACTCTGCGTGCCCGGCTTCGCCTCCCGGTCACGCAGATCGACGACATCATTACCGACCATCGAAATACTTCCTCTCCATGCTCGCGAGCTGCGTGACGATCTGTCTCGAAAAGTCACGGGAGCGCCGCAACCCCCTGGCATCCGACTTGGGCTCGATGCATTCGACCTCGACGTCGAGCACGTCGCCTCTTGCGGGCGCCTGGCTCCACGTCTCCTGCTTGCGCCCTCGCAGGTAGACGCAAACCACGCGGCACTCGGGCAGCGCGCCCACGATGCGCCCAACCCCCCAGGCTGCGTTTTCGACCTCGACCCGACCGCTGCGACTGCGCCTGCCCTCCGGAAAAATCAGAGCCACCTCGCCGTTCCGCGTCAAAGCCATCAGCCGCTCGAGCACCGCGGCCACCTCGCCCCGCGGCCCTCCCCGCGTGATCGGGATGCACTTCATCACCCAGGCCGAGACCCGCTCGCGCAGACTCGACGCGAAGTTCTTCCGCTCCGGGACATTCCAAGTCAGCTCGTTGAAGTGCAGGCAGTAACGCCAGCTGGGCCTCAGCGCCCACGCTACGAGGAAGGAGTCGATCATCGTGAGGTGGTTGGCACAGATGAGCAGCGGACTCGACGACGCTGCTCGGATCCCGGCGTACTTCGCGCGCACCGCCGGCAAGTCGTGAATCCGATAGCCCCAGCCAAACCGCATCACGAAAACCGCGATGGGGATCCAGAGCGGCGCGAGCAGACGGCCGATCTCGCGCTGCACGATGTGCTCGATAGACAATCGGCGAGGTTGATCCATGGGACGAGAACCTTGAAGCCCAGGCCCGGGAGTGACGACGAGTCGTCTAGCCGAGCTTCCCGAGGATCAGGTTGACCGCGTCCCCGACGCTGTTCACCGAATCGACGTCCTCGTCCTCGATCTCGATGCTGAAATCATCCTCGAAGGCGATCACGACGTCGACGAGCCGGGCGGAGTTGACCTTCAGATCGTCGAGGATGCTGGTCCCCATGGACACAGATTCCAGAGCCTCGTCGTTCTTCACCCAGGGGGTGAGAATTTTCACAACGCGCTCGAAGACTTCTCCCTGCTCCATCTCTTCTTCCCCCTCTGTTTGCTCTCTCTTGCAAGCGTTCCTATGGGCTTATACAGGTCGCTCGATGGTAGCTCTTCCCGCATCCCATTTACGAAAGGCTAGACACGAGTTGACATCGCCGAAGCCGAAACCCGCTTTCAGGATCACGTTCAGGTCAGCCGGCTCTTCGAGCGTGTGAGGAATGGCGGCCGCGAAGGGCTCGATCTCTGGGTGGACGTCTTCGCAGTTGACACACGGATGCAGGAACCCTCCCCGCAGCATCAAGACCGTCGCGACGGACTCCAGGGCGCCCGCGGCCCCCAGGGCATGGCCGACCAACCCCTTGGTGGCGGTAACCTTGGGGAGGTTGCCCGGCTCGCGACCCAGGGCCTTCGCCCAGGAAGAGATCTCCGACGGGTCGGCGCGCGTCGCGGTCAGGTGCCCGTTGACCGCATCGACCTCGGAGGCCTCGAGGCCGGCATCCGACAGTGCGAGCTGGATGCATCGCTGGACGCTCTCGAGATTCGGAGCCGTCATGCTGCCGCCGCCCCGATGCCCCCCGCAGTTGATCCCAGCTCCCAGCACTTCCGCGTGGATCTCGGCACCCCGAGCCTCGGCGCTCTCGAGCGACTCGAGCATCAGGATTCCCGCGCCCGAACCCGGCACGAAGCCCCCGGCCGAGGCCGATAGCGGGCGCGACGCCTTCTCGGGCTCGTCGTTGAAGTCGCGACAGAGGACGCGCATCGCGTCGAAGCCCGACCAGATGTAGTGACTGGCCGCCTCCGCACCCCCACAGAGCATCTTGTCAGCGAGCCCGCTGCGAATCCGCTCGAGCCCCATGGCGATCGCCTCGTTGCCGGTGCTGCAGGCGCTCGAGTTCGTGGTGACCTGGTTGCCGAGCGCGAAGAGGCCGGAGATTCGCGCCGACACGCCACTCGCCATCACCTGCTCGACGGCCGTCGAGCCAAGCCGTCGGAGCTTGCCGGCGTCCGTCAACGGAATGACTTTCTCGCCCATCGTGTCCATGCCGCCCACTCCGGTGCCGACGATCGCGCCGGTGTCCCAGTTGACGCGGTCGTCGTCCGCGGCGGGCATTTCGAAGCCGGCGTCCGTCCAGGCCTCGAGTGCGGCGAGAGCCGCGTATCGATGGCTCATGTTCATGACCATCAGGAGATCCTCGGAGAAGGCCGCCTCGGCGAGCTCGTCAGCACCCTGCGGCACGCCCGCGACGCGACAGGCGAACTTGGTCTCCTCCATGACCTCCTGGTAGCGGATGCCGGACTGGCCCTTCCGCAGAGCCATCTCGAAGTCACGAGTGCCGTTTCCGTTGGGCGCGATGACGCCGAGTCCCGTAACGACGACGCGTTTGCGATTCATCTGGGAATTCCCATTCCCGAGAGGACGCCCGAGCACACCACGGTGCCGTCGTCGAGCTTCATCTCCACCTCCGAGCGCAGCTTGAGGCGCCGGAAGAACGTCTTCCGGCCAACCGTCGTCACCCGCTCCCCGGGACTGACGGTGCCCGAGAACTCTACATTCGCATCCGTGAAGACCGTGATGAGCTTCTCGAGTTCTTCGGGCGAGCGTTCGAGCGCACACAGGTAAAGACCGAGAGCCACGACCCCCGCTTGGGCCATGGTCTCGACGAGGATTACCCCCGGTGTGATCGGGTTGCCGGGAAAGTGACCGCGGTAGAAGTCCGCGTCCTCGCGGAAGCGGTAGCTAGCCACGATGTGCTCGTCATCGAGTTCGGTGATCTCGTCGATGAAGCGGAAGGGCTCCTGCTGGGGAACCCGGGCGAGGACCTCCGCGGGCGATAGGGCCACGCCGCTAGCCACCGTAGATCCCCCCGTTCACGTGGATCACGCTGCCGTTCACGTAGGCGCCGCGAGTGGCGAGGAAGGCGACCACGTCGGCGACCTCTTCGGGCGTTCCCATCCGGCCCTGCGGAATCCGCGAGAGGATTGCGGTCTTCACCTCGTCGGGCAGCGCGTCGGTCATTTCGGTATCGATGAAACCGGGCGCAATCGAGTTCACCAGGATCTCCTTGCCGGCGAGCTCCTGTGCGAGAGACTTGGTGAAGGCATCGAGCCCGGCCTTCGCCATCGTGTACGGGATCTGGCCCGGGTTGCCAGTGTGACCCACCACGCTCGAGATGTTGATGATGCGACCGGTGCCCTTCCGAAACATGAAGCGCCTCACGATCATCTTCGTCAGGTACCATGTACCCCGCGCCAGATCCGCCACGGCGTCGTAGTCATCGAGCTTCATCGTGAGCATCGGCGCGTTGACGTTGTAGCCGGCGTTGTTGACCAGCACGTCCACTTGCCCGCCGGTGTCTAGCTTGAGTTGCTTGATGAGGGCATCGACCTCCTCCGAGTTCGAGAGATCAGCCGCAATCGCGAAGCCGTCCGGCAACTCGGCGACGAGCTTCAGTGCCTTCTCCTCGCTCGACCGGTAGTGGACACCGACCCGGAAGCCCTCTGCCGCCAGGGCGCGGCAGCAAGCGGAACCGATTCCCGTGCCTCCCCCGGTCACGAGTGCAACCGGACGCGTCGGGTCTGCGCTCATCGCTCCATCCTGCCACCGTGTGAGTTCTCTGACTCCACGGGGAAGTCCGCGTAGGCGATGTCCCGAAACAGGCCGACCCGGCCCCCGGCGATCCTGTAGATCTCCTGGTCGTCCACGATCACCCGGGCGTCGCCGACCACCATGCAAGCACCCGCGTGCTTGATCTCGGCGTAGCGGCGGACATCCACCTCGTAGCGCACCACGGTGTCGTAGGGACGGATCTGCCCGAAGAAATCGACCTCACCACAGCCCAGCGCGCGGCCCGTTCCGAGGCCGCCCCGCCAGTTGCAGTAGAAGCCGAGGAGCTGCCAAACACCGTCGAGACCCAGGCAGCCTGGCTGCACCGGATCACTCACGAAGTGACACTGGAAGAACCAGTCGTCCAGGTTGACGTCACGCTCAGCCACTATATGGCCCTTGCTCTTGTTGGCAGTGATCTCGAGCACACGGTCAAGCATCAGCATCGGCGGCGTCGGTAGCCGCGCGACAAAATCCGCAGGCGCGTCCTCGACGAGACTGCCGTAGGCGAACGCGAGCAGCTCGGCCTTGTCGAACTGGCTCCGCGCCCTGAACTCGTCGTAGCTGAGCTTCTTCTTCATTGATTCTCTTGGAACCGCACCAAGTACCGCGCCCACGAGACTCCAGAACCCACGCCCACCATCGCGAGGTCGTCGCTCGGGCCCCATTTCTCCCAGTTCATCGAGGCCACGCAGGAGGAGCTCGACGAGCCGCTGTTTCCGTACCAGTCCACGTTGTAGTGATGGCGGTCTTCCGGAATCTCGCAACGGCGGCAAACGGTCTCGAGCATCCGCAAATTGGCCTGGTGGCCGATGAAGTGGAAGTTACGCTCGGAGTCCTCGTACTCCCCTCGGATCTCCGTCAGGAAACTCGCGGTCTTCTTGATTGCGAACATCTGTACCTTGCGACCTTGCTGCAGGAAGTGGCCGAGGCGTGGCACCACGATCAGGTCAGCGGCCAGGGGATTGCCCGCGAACTCGCAACCGACCACCTTCGCGATCGCCCGCTCCCGGGTCGAGATCACCGCCGCCGCCGACCCGTCTCCCCATAGCACTGCCGACGCCCGGTCGTTGTAATCGACGGTGCGCGTCATCACGTCAGCAGCGACCAGCAGCACGAAGGGGGGTAGGGCTTCGGGCCGCATCATCGAGAGCAGGTTCAGACCCGCGAAGAAGCTCGTGCAGGCCGAGTTCACATCGAAGGACGGCACGTCAATGTCGAGTTCCTTGGAGATGTTGCAGGCCTCCGCGGGGGAGACGGTGTCCGGGGCACAACCGCCGCCAATCAACATTCCGATGTCTGACATCCGGACGCCCGCCCGCTCGACGGCCATCTGCGCGGCGAGCGCACCGAGTTGGGCGTTCGAGATGTAGGACGCCTCGATGGCACCACGCGGATCCTCGTTCTTCGTCTCGCGGATGTAGTCGAGGGACATGGCCGTGCGGCGGGAGCGGATCCCGACGCGCTCCATGATCCACTCGTCCGAGGTGCCGATGTCGAGAGACTCCAGGAACTTGTTGTCGATCTCGTTCTCGGGATGGGCGTGGCCCAGACCGTGGAGCTGGAGCTCAGGAAGAACGGCGTCGCTCATCGCGTGGCTCCAGAGATGTGCTCACCGCCGTCGACGCGGATCACTTCACCGTTGATCCAAGCGGCTTCTTCGAGGGAGAGGAGATAGATGACGTTCGCGACGTCCCGCGGCAGAGTCAGGCGGCCGCAGGGATTTCGGAGGCGCGCCTGGGCCTTGAGCTGGTCACTACCCGGAATCGCAGCCAGAGCGGGGGTCTCGGTGACGCCCGCCTGGATGATGTTGCAGCGGATGCCATGGGGTGCAAACTCCGTGGCGATCGAGCGAGCCAAGGACTCGAGGGCGACCTTCGCGGCAGAGACGGCCGCGTAGCCCTTCCAAGCCACCTCGTTCCCCTCACTGGTCAGGCCAAAGATGCGAACGTCATCGGCAAACAGGCCGCGCCCGAACAGGCCCTGGACCCAGCCGAGCAGGCTCGTCCCCATGCTGAGGATCGTGCGCCCGAAGTCTTCCTCGTCGAGGTAGCGGTCGGGATACTCGGGCGGGTGCGTCAGGGTGTGCAGGCCATCTTCGCCTTCGGCGAGCAGCTCGTCTGCAGCCACCGACAGCGCCTCCGCGTCCACACCCAGACGCCGGGCGAGACTGGCGGGCGCCGTGCGAGGGGCCGGCTTTTCGGGAGCGATGAGCTTCAGGTTGCCGAAGGCAATCGAGTGGAGGAGCACCCGGACACGACCCCGGTCACCCAGCGTCTCGGTGATCTCCGCAAGTATTTCGTCGCGCTTCTCGGCACTGATGGCGTCTGCGTTCCAGGTCTTGAGCGTCGGCCCCAGGCCGCGGATCTTCTCGAACTCCGGCTCGATCTTCTTCATCGCACCACGGCGATCGCGGTGCACGATCAAGAGGTTCATGCCGTTCTCGGCGAGCTTCTGCGCCGTGGCGAGACCGAATCCACTGGACCCGCCCAAGATCAACGCCCAGCTATCGTTGGGAAAATCACGCGCCAACTCAAAACTCCTCGCAGCCTGCCCCGCAGGGGGATCCACCCGGCTCCTGCGTATGCGACGCGACATCGGGTGCGCCGGCAAGGCTACTCGATTGTCTAGGGGGTCGTTGCGAAGTTACTGCAAAAGCCCCTCGCTCGCGGGGCGCCGACCGGGGCGGGGAGTATGACTCAGAGTCACATCACGTCAAGCCGGGATCGCCTAGTCGGATCTCCTCGACAATTTTCAGGAGCTCCTCACCGCAATCTCCCGCCGGCACCACGCGCACGTCGACCCCGACGGGGAGGGCGTCCGTGAGGTTCGCGAAGTAGCGCCGATCCGTCCGTCCCTCGACGATCACGACGATGCCCCGATCCTCCTCGGTGCGGATCAGGCGGCCGGTCATCTGCTTCAAGTGCAGCAGCATCTTCCCGAGCGAGAATCGCTCGAAGGGGTCGAAACCCTCGCCCCGGATTCGACGCTCCCGTCGCCGGCGCAGTTCGGTGGGAACTTCGAACGGCAGCTTCTCGATGACGACGGCTTCGAGGGCGGGACCCGGCAGATCGATGCCCTGCCAGAATGCCCGAGCGCCGAGCAGCACCGCGCCGCCCCGGGCCCGGGCGAAACGCTCCACCAGGGCCCGCGGATCGTCGCTGGCTCGTCGCGGCATGAGGATCTCGATACCCTCGCCGCGCAACAGCTGAGAGAGCCGCTCGGCGACCTGGTTCATGCGCCGCAGGCTGGTGAAGAGCCCGAGGCTGCGACCGCCGAGCCGGCGGGCGAGCAGGGCGAGCACCTCGGCGGTCTGCTCGACGAGGTCGTAGCCGCCTTCGAGCGCCACCACTCGCATGTGGTCCGGGTACGGGAACGGGCTCTCCACCGACACCTTCGAGACGCGTTCTCGCGCGCGCTCCTCGATCTCGAGTTCGCCGAGCGCCGCGAACGCGTCCCCGCCGACGAACAGACTCGCCGACACGATCGACGCGGAATCGAGCCGAAGCAGGAAGCTTTCGTGGAAGGGCTTCGCGGGCGACACGGCGCGAATCGCAAGCGTCCAGCGGTCGTAGGGATGCTCGAGATCTTCGAACGACGAGACCGCATCCGCGGACTCCTCCCCGAAGGCGATGCGCAGCGCCTCGGCGGCGGCGCGCAGGTCGCTGGTCGTGCGTTCGTTCTCGCTCGCAGGGTCACCCGTCTCGCCTCGCTCGCGGGACCGGGCGCCTTCTTGCGCTTCGGCCGCATCGGCGATCTCGAGCAGGCGGTCTGCCGTGCGAAGCGCTAGCTCGGTGGCCGCCGGCAATAGATCGCCTGCCGCGACGGGCAGATCGAACTCCCCGTAGTCTCCCGCGTGCTCGGAGAGCGAATGCCCGAGCGCGGTCAGGTCCTGTCGCAAGTCGCGGCGCCAACCCGCAGACATGGGATCGTGGCGCGACGGTCCCTCGCGCGATCCTTTGCCGCTACGGGCGCTTCCTCGGGTGCCCGGGCGAGGTGCTGGGAACAACTCGTTGACGCGCTCGAGGAGGTCCGCGGGGCGGACGGTCGTCGCGAAGACCTCGTCGGCAACGCCGGCAAGCTCGTGTCCCTCGTCGATGACGACATTGCGGAAGTTCGGATAGTCGTGGGGCCAGCGAAGCAGCAGGTCGTGGTTCGCAACGATCAGATCGGCCTTGGCGAGGGCCGCGCGGCGGCGACCGAACGGACACTCCGACTGGTGGCCGCACTCCTCTCGGGAGCACTGCTCGGCCCGGTAGGCAACGGATCGCCGCAGCATGTCGCGAAGCGCAGGCTGGCGAAAGAAGAAGGCGCCCGGCAACGTGCCGACCTCTCCGTGGGGTCGCGTGCGTGCGCAGGCGAGCAACATCGCATACGCGAGACGGTCCTCGGCCAGCAGGCTGTCGTCTCCGCCCTCGGCCAGTACGTCCTTCAAGCGACGCTCGCAGAGGTAGTTTGCGCGCCCCTTGATCGACAGCGCACGCAGCTCCGGATAGCCGAGGAAGCGCGCGGCGGCGGCAATGTCCTTGTGGAGCAGCTGGTCCTGAAGAAGCTTCGTGCGGGTCGAGACGACCAGCGGCTCGCGCTTCTCGTCGCCGCGACCGAGCACGAAGGGAATCGCGGCAGCGAGATAGGCGAACGACTTTCCGACACCCGTGCCGCCCTCGAGCAGCAGCGTTCCGCCGTGGGCGAGGTTGCGGGCGAAGCGTCGGGCCAGTTCGATCTGCTCGGCGCGGACGCGGTAACCCGCGAGATAGCGCCGGCCTCGCTCCACGTCGGCAAGCGCATCGGCGATGGCGTCCTCGTCGAACGGCACCGGCTCTTCCGCGCTCGAGCCGATCTCGATGTACTCGAAGGGGTCCACTCGCCGCTGCTCGCCCGTCTCCCGGGAGGGCGCGTCGAAGGGGTCGGGCGTGCCCGCGATCAGCTGCAGCCACGGTGACTCGGGCGAAAACCGCTCGAGGCAACGCCTTGCGACGCCGTAGCGGCGTTCGCCGGCCCGAGCAAAGGTCGCGATGCGAGAGATGACGCGCGCCGTGTCGAGCGCATCGTCGAGCGCGCGGTGACTCTCGTCGGTCCCGAGCAGCAGACGCGCGAATGACTCGAGCCGCAGGTCCGGCGTGTCGGGATGCGTGACGGATAGGAGATCCTGGGTGTCGAGGTAGCGCGCACTCGCCAGTGCTGAGTCCACCTGGCCTGCCAGGAAGTGGCGCTCGAAGGCCGCGTTGTGGGCGATGATCGTTCGTCCGGCCAGAACACCCGAGACCCCAGCGCTCACCTCGCCAATGCTCGGCGCCGAGGCGAGATCCGCGTCCGTCAGCCGCGTCAGGCGCTCGACGACCAGGGGCAGAGGCCGCTCGGGCCGGACGAGTCCGTCCAGCGTGCGCATCGACGTGCTACCGGGATCGAGCAGCACGATCCCGATCTCGATGATCTCGGCGTGCTTGTCCGCTGGGAGACCGGTTGTCTCGAGATCGACGACGGCCAGCGGACCGATCGCGGTAACGAACGGCTCGAGCGCGCCCGCGTCGAGACCCAGCACAGCAGCATCGTGGTGGCGCGAGCGCAACAGCGAAACTCTAGACGTAGATCCCGCCCTTGAACTCGCGATCCTGCCGAATCATCACGTTGATGCACGCCGGCTTGCCGGATGCGGCGGCCCGCTCGAGGGCGGGGCGAAGCTCCTCGGGGCTTTCGACGAGTTCGCCGTAACCTCCCAGGGCCTCCACGACCTTGTCGTAGCGAGTCGGGTTGAGCAGCGTGCCGTCCAGCTTGTCCCAGCCGATCATCGCACCTTGGGGCCGCATCATCTGCCCCCACGCAGCGTCATTGCCAACGACGCCGATGATCGGCAGGCCGAAGCGAACAGCCGTGTCAAACTCGAAGCCGTTCAGCCCGAAGGAGCCATCTCCGTAGATAATCACCACGCGCTTGTCGGGATGCGCGAGCTGCGCAGCGAGCGCGAACGGCATGCCGACGCCCAGGGTGCCGAGCGGGCCCGGATCCATCCACGCACCTTCACTCTTCACGGGGATGATCTTCGCGGCGGTCGCAACGATGTCGCCGCCGTCCCCGATCACGATCGGTTCGCCGAGCGTGTCGAGCCAGTCCCGAACCTCGCGGCACATCCGCTGGGGATCGACAGGCGACTCGTCGCTGTTGAGGGCCGCCTGAACCTTGGCCTCCGCTTCGTTCTCGATCTCTCGCAGATTGTCGCGCCAGGACGTGTAGTCGAGCTTCACGCCCTGGTTCTTCATCTCCTGGGAGAGCAGCTCGAACGAGCACGCGAGATTGCCGACGAGCGGGATGTCGGTCTGTCGGTTCATGCCCATCAGGATCGCGTCCATGTCGAGCTGGATGATGGTCGCATCCGCGGGAATCGACGCGCCGAAGCGCATCCGGAAGTCGAGAATTGTTCCCGCCAGGACGATGCAGTCGATCTGCTTCAGCGCGTGGCGGCGGGAGCGGTTCAGGAATTCGGGGGAGTCCGGCGGTACGGTCCCGCGCCCCATCCCGTTCGTGTAGGTAGGAATGTGGGTCTCGGCAATGAACTCGTTCATCACCTTGGAGGCGCCCGACCACTTGACGCTGGTGCCCGCCATCATCATCGGTCGCTCGGCCTTGGCGAGGGCCGCGACGGCCTCCCGAACTTCGGCCAGGTCCGGCGAGAGTCGAGGCGCCTGGGTCCGGATCTTCGGGATGGGTGCCTTTTCCCACGGCACCTGACCCATGAAGATGTCCATCGGGATCTCCAGGAACGCGGGGCCGGGGGTTCCCGATACCGCGTGTCGGATCGCGAGCTCGATGTACTCGGGGATCCGGTAGCTCTCGTAGCAGGCGTCGGCGTACTTGGTGATGGGCCGCATCACGCCGATGTGGTCCATCTCCTGGAGGCTGCCGCGCCGCATGGCGTTGAACGGACCCTGGCCGCCAAATACGAGAATCGGCGAGTTGGCTCGCCAGGCGTTCGCGACCCCGGTCACGCCATCCGTCACACCCGGCCCCGCGGTGATGGCGGCCACGCCGATCTTGCCGGGGTTGCAGCGAGCCCAGGAGTCGGCCGCGTGGACGGCCGCCTGCTCGTGGCGGACGTCGATGATACGAATGCCCTCGTCCATGCAGCCCTCGTAGAGGGGCATGATGTGGCCACCGGCGAGAGTGAAAATGACCTCGACTCCGGCCTGCTTGAGGGCACGCGCGGCAAGCTGACCGCCGTGCGCGGTGTTCGAATCGGGCATGAGGGGCTCCAAGTCTGTACCGGAACGACGCTATCACGAAAAAGGCGGGTTCGGGATTACCCCGAACCCGCCTCTGGATCTGGTTGCTGGCCTGCCGCCCCTCTACTTGCGGGCGTGGAACTCGACCCGGCGGTTGTAGCGCCAGGCATCTTCCGTGTGACCGGCAACGGCCGGCTTGGCCTCGCCGTAGGAGAGCGTCCGCATCTGCGAGCTGTCTACGCCGAGGTTCTCGAGGTACTGCTTCACGGAGTTCGCCCGCCGCTCGCCGAGGGCCAGGTTGTACTCCTCGTCACCGCGCTCGTCGCAGTAGCCCTCGAGACGCACCGCACCCCCTGTGCGTCGCATCTTGTCGCCGTTCCCCCGCAGCAGGGGACGCGCATCGCTGCCGACGGTGGACCGATCGAACTCGAAATAAATGGTCTCGAGACTCGCCATGTCGGACCCGGTCGTCTCATCGGCGAGCACCTCGTCCTGATCGGCCTGCGTGAACTCGCTGACCGCATCGGTGTCCGCGTCGTCTCCCGAGGTCGTCGTGCAACCGAACGCTGTCAAGGCCAGGACAGCCATTCCGGCTGCGAACTGGGTCGAAATTCGTCGCGTCATCGTTCCCCCATTTCGTCTCACAAGGCGCGAAAGGTCGCGCCCCGGGGGCACCCACGGCGTTTGAGCGCCCTTAGGCGGCAGATAGTGGGCGTTCCTACACAACGCCGCAAGCATCCCCGGAAAATCCCGTTCTCAGATCAGGCCCTGCTCCAGCAGGATTTCTGCGGTGAGGACGGCCCCTTTTGCAGCTCCCATCTTCGTGTTGTGAGACAACAGCACGAACTTCACACCGTTCGGGAGGACTGTGTCCTCCCGCACGCGCCCGATGCTCGTGGTCATCCCGTCACCCCGACCCCTATCGGCCTTGGGCTGCGGATGGAATGGATCCTCCGTCACACAGATCAGTTCCCGCGGTGCGCTGGGCAAGCCCAGGGCGCAGAACTCGGACCCGAACGCGCGGAAGGCCTCCTTTACCTCCTCGATCGTAGCCGGCTGGTCGAGCGACACCGATGCGCAGACCGTGTGACCGTCCCGAACCTGCACACGGGTACAGGTGGCCGAAACCGTGATGTCCAGCGGGATGATTTCGTTTCCCTCGAGCCGGCCCAGAATCTTGGCGGTCTCCGTCTGGACCTTCTCCTCTTCACCAGGCACGAACGGGATGACGTTGTCGAGGATGTCCAGCCCCAGGACGCCCGGCTTGCGACCCGCGCCCGACAGAGCCTGCAGGGACGTCGCCACGACCTGGCTCACGCCGAAGCGCCGCACCAGGGGCGCGAGCGCCATCGCGAGCCCCGTGGTCGTGCAATTCGGGATCGGGACCACGAAGCCCTTCCAGCCCCGGTCCTGCTGCTGGCGCTTCACGATCTTGGCGTGGTCGATGTTGACCCCTGGGAGCATGATCGGGACGTCATTCTCGTAGCGAAACGCAGAGGCAGTCGAGACCACCGGC
The DNA here is from genome assembly GCA_046583095.1 of Myxococcota bacterium. Classification (GTDB taxonomy): domain Bacteria; phylum Myxococcota_A; class UBA9160; order UBA9160; family UBA4427; genus JAJDAN01. Next base: position 38,881 of record JAYGDB010000205.1, read on the forward strand.
AGGTGGGCGGCAAACTGCGGCTCGAGATCGTTTGCGGCGTCGCTCTCGACGGCCGTGAAGACGAGATCGAGCCCCTCGAGGTCGAGCTCAGCCGCATCGACAACCACGCGATCGGCGAACTGCTCGGGCAGCGGCTCCTCGCAGCCCCATTGAATCGACCCGCCCGGTGTCGCAATCGCATCGGTGAACGTCTTGCCCGCGCTGCGGGGACTGGCCGCCAGAGTCGTCAACTCGAACCAGGGATGGTCTGCGAGCGAGACGAGAAATTGTTGGCCCGCGACTCCGGTAGCCCCGACGAGGGCTACGCGCCGGCGGCGATCTTCACTCATTGTCACACTCCGGTTGGGTAGGTCTTCGATCAACCGTCGTAATTAGCGAATCGAGAGGGCTCGAACCATCAGATCGTTCAACGCGCGATCTTCCGGGTGACGCACGAGGCCTGCGGTGAGCAACGCGATCGAATCCTCCACCCGCCCAGCACCGATCAGCAACTCGGCCGCAAACCGGAAGCGGGTCGGGTCGCTCGGGTCGAGTTCGATGGCCTCCAGGACAAACGCGACTGCAGCCGCACGGTCTCCGGCAACGGCCTTGCTCATGAGCACCCGCGCAAGCCAGCCCGGCGCGCCGAGACAGCCGACTGCGACAGCTCGACGTGCCAGCCTCTCCCGAGACGCCGCAAATCCGTCCACTGCCAGAGCCAGCACCGGGCAGGGATCCACCCGCTCGGGGGTGCGGGCCTCGAGAGCCCCGAGCGCCGCAAGCGCCGCGTCGCTGTTTCTCGCGGTCAACTGGGCCTCGAGCAGCCCCCGCAGTGCGCGCAGGTCTCCGGGGGCCGCGTCCAGGGCCCGCTGATAGGACTCTGCGGCAGCCACCGGACTGCCCTCTGCCAGGGCTGCCTCGGCCTCGTGCAGATGGGGCAACGCGGGATCCGCCGGCGCCGCCGCGCAGGCCGCGCCGATCACGCAGACGAGAGCGAGATCCAAGCACCTCACGGCGACCAGTCTATCCTCCCGACATGCCGGGCACCGGATCTCGCATCCTCATCCGCTACAGCGGCGACCTCACCACCAAGGCGCGGGCGACCCGTCGGCGCTTCACAACCCGGCTGACCCACAACCTCAAGGACGCGCTGGGCGAAGCCCGTGGGAGTTCCACGGTACAAAGGACCCGCGACCGGATCGTGATCGAGACGAGCGAAGTCATCGATCCGATGCCCCTGGCTCGTGTCCAAGGCGTCCAATCGATTGCGTTGGCTGAGCGGTGGGAGTGGTCGAGCCTGCAGGATCTGGTGGCGGCGGGCTGTGAACTCTTCCGCGAGGCCGTGCGGGACCGCCGTTTCGCGGTGCGGGTGCACCGAGTCGGCGACCGGGCCCACATCCCGATTGCGGGCCAGGAACTCGAGCGCGCGCTGGGAGCCGAGCTTGCGCCGCTTGCGGCGCGCGTGGATCTCACGAATCCCGAGGTAACCGTCCACATCGAAGTGCTGGCCGGCGAGGCCTTTCTCTTCAGCGAGCGCCGAGCCGGACCGGGTGGCTTGCCCCTCGGCGTCGAGGGCCACGCGCTGGTACTGGCGTCGGGTGGCTTCGACTCGGCGGTCGCCGCCTGGCTGATGCTCAAGCGCGGCGTCGACGTCGACTATCTGCTCTGCAACCTCGGCGGACGCGCCCACCAACTCGAGGCCGTACGCGTCCTGAAGGTGCTCGCTCGAGACTGGTCGTACGGCAGTCGCCCGCATCTGCACGCGGTGGACTTCGACGCGGTCACCCGCGACCTGCAGGCGAACGTCTCCCAGCGCTACTGGCAAGTGGTGCTGAAGCGCCTGATGCTGCGCGCGGCCGAGCAGGTGGCGCGCGAGCGGGACGCAGCTGCCATCATTACGGGCGACGCGGTGGGCCAGGTGTCCTCCCAGACCCTACGCAACATCGCAACGATCTCCGAGGCAACGAGGCTTCCGATCCTGCGACCCCTCGTCGGGTTCAACAAGAACGAGATCCTCGAAATCGCGCGCAAGATCGGAACCTACGAGCTCTCCAAGCAGGTCGGTGAGTACTGCGCGATGGTGCCGAGCAAACCCGCCACCGCAGCACGACTCGCAAGCATCCAGTCCGAGGAGACACGACTCGATGCCGGCCTGCTCGAGCGCGCGGTGGCGGAGCGCAGTGTCTTCGACCTGCGGGCGCTCGACCTCGACGCCCTCGACGTTCCGGATCTCGAAGCCCACGAGATCCCGGGCGACGCCACGGTCCTCGATCTCCGCTCGAAGGCCGCCTACCAGGCCTGGCATTACCCCGACGCGCTCTTCCTCGACTTCGCGACCGCCCTGGGCGCTTACCCGTCCATGCCGAAGGACGCCCGCTACGTCATCTACTGCGAGTTCGGCCTCAAGAGCGCACACCTCGCCGAGCTGATGCAACGCGACGGATTCGAGGCACGTCACTTCAAGCACGGCCTCGGGGACCTGCTTGCCTACGCGCGCGAGCACGGTGCCGCAACGCCGGCCGCCAACGACTGAGACTCCTCGTTGTCGGGAAGCGCGGTCAGTGCCGCGGGGGGCGGCCACCGCGGCGGCCACGCTCGAGCTTCTCGATGAGAATCCCGCGGTCGTGATCGGGGAGCGCGCGCAGACGTCGCTCGAGCTTCCGCATCCGTTGGCGACGCTCCGCGGACATCTCGTTCCAACGCCGGACGTTCTCGTGCAGTTTTTCGCGCTCCTCGCCAGTCCGCTCGTGCAGCATCTGGTAGCGCTTGCGTAGCGCGCGCTGCTCGGCCTTGGGCAGCTTCTGGATGCTCCGGAGCTTCTCGATCAGTTCGCGGCGCTGGCGGGGCGGTAGCGCGAGAGCCTCGCCGCGGATCCGCTCGCGCCGTCTCCGGAGCTCACCGCGTCGGGCTGTCCGCTCGATGCGAATCTCGCGGCGCTCGTCGGCGCTCCACTTGCCGCCAGAGCGCCTCTTCACCTCTTGGCCACGCTGCACCTGCTGGCGACGCTGCATCTGCTCCTGGTCTTGCTGTACCGGTGGCTCGGCACCGACGGGCACCGGACTCAGGGCCACAAGCAACGCAATCGTGATCAAAACAAACCGCAACATTCAGCCCTGCTCGGCCTCCTCTTCTTCGAGCTCGACCATCAGCTCGAGAAGCTCGAGATCTTCGATGACTTCGAGATCGGCCAGGGTCTCGAACTCGAGGGCGATCCCGATTTCCTCGTCCGTCGCGCTCGCGAGAACGTCTGCGATTCGAGCGGGCTCCGCGTCGAGGATAGAATCGTTGCCGCTCGAGACGGCCAGGTAGAGCGCGAGCGCCGCCGCCGCCGCCGCGAGTGTCCCGCCGGCCCAGCTCGGTAGCAAGCGTCGGGGATGCGTGACGGATCGCGGGTTGTCGGCCGGTGCCGTTGCCGCCGCCTCGAGCTTCGCGCGCAGGGATGCGCGTAGCTCAGGGGACGGGGCTTCCGCTGGCATCGCACGCAGTGCGAGATCGACCCGTTCGAGCTCGGCCAAGCGGGCGGCCAGGGCGGGCTCCCCGACCATCCGCGCCCGGAGCTCGGACTCCCGCTGCGGAGACAACTCTCCGTCGAGCAGCGCCGACAGGTCCTCGTCCAGGTTCACGTCGTCGTCTGTCATCTTCCCTCTCCTGGAGTCAAGCGAGCGGCCAGCGTCGAACGGGCACGGTGCACGAGAGACTTCACCGACTTGTCCGTCGTGCCCAGCGCCTCGGCGACCTCCGCGTACGATTGTCCTTCCACGGCAGACAGCCACAGGGCCATTCGCTGGCGTTCCGGCAGCCGCTCGAGCTCCGTGGAGAGATCACCGACGGCCAACCGTGCCTCCGCGGAGGACTCCGGTCCCGGACCCGGAGACACGAGTGTGAGCGGCGCCTCCTCATCGTCGGTACTCGCGTGGGGACGCCTGCGCGCCGGCCGCCGCAGCTCGTTCAGCGCGAGGTTCGTCGCGATCCGGTAGAGCCAGGTCGAGAAGCGGGACGCGGCTGCGTAGCCTTCGCGGGCACGATAGACACGCAGGAACGCCTCCTGTGCCAGCTCCTCCGCGGTCGCGAGATCGGACACCATGCGCTGCAAGTAGCCGACCAGCCGACCCCCCCAGCGAGAGAAGAGAACGTCGAAGGCCGCGTCATCACCACGGCCGAGCGCCAGCATCAGCTCGATGTCCTCGTCTGTTTCGCCGCCTTCGCAGCCTTCGCCGCCGCGGGAGCCTTCCGGGCCGCGGGCACCGGCATCCTGATCGCCGCGGAGCCCCTGCCGGCCCCGGGCGCTGCGTTTCGCGAGCCGCTCAAGCCTTGCCTCCACCTCTATCTCCAACCCGGCAGCCCGCGGGAAGTTGCGGCGGTCACCCCGCGAGGGCGCTCAGAGCGCCGATAGGAAATCAACCAGCATCGCGTTGAAGTCGTCCGCCACCTCGATGTTCAAGATATGACCGCCGCCCTTCACCCGAACGCTGCGCGCCTGGGGAAGCTTGGCGGCCATCACCTCCGCGGCCTGGTGGAAGCCCGGATCGTCTTCCCCGACGACGACCAGCGCCGGGACCTCGATGCCAGCGAGCTCGTCGATCACCGACGGCGCCGGTCCCGTGATATTCCTTCCGAACAGGCCCACCGCCACCGAGTCCTGGGCGATGATCGCCTGGCCGGCAGCTCGAGCCGCGGGGAGTTCCGGATCGCGCCCGATGCAGGTGGGACCGGCCTTGCCGTGCACGAAGGCCTCGAAGCCCTTCGTCTCGATGAAACCCGCAGAGCGATCCGCGCGAGCCTGCCACTTCGCCGCCGCTTCGGCGTTCTTGAAGCCCGGACCCGTTGCAACCAGGACGAGCCCACGAACCGAGGCGAGCTGCCTGGCGCTGTAGTGAAGCGAGGCGAGACCGCCGAAGGAGAGTCCCGCCAGCACTGCCGGTTGGCCACCTGCCCCCCACTCCAGCAGGCGCCCGAGATCATCGACCACCTTGTCCATCGTGTAGGCGGCGGGATCATGGGGAGCGTTCGAGAGACCGTGACCGCGGTAGTCCCAGAGGATCACGCGGTGGCCCGCCTGCACGAGTGGCTCCACCTGCGGGCGCCAGTTCTCGTGGCTGGTGGAGAACGCGCACGAAAACACGATCGGCGGGCCTTCGCCGTGGGCCTCTGCGTAGAGTGAGAGGCCGTCGGCAGTTTCGAAATGGCTCATTGGCTGTTCAACCTCTCGCCGAGCACGACACCTCCTCACAGCGCTGCCGCAGAGGGTAGGAGTCAGCGGATGTCCGGCAACAGAGACGCCAGCGGGACCCGTCCGAATCGTCCCGGAAGCGCCGACCCACCCCGCTGGCGATGTGTCTCCCGCGACCGACTCTCTCAGGCGTCCGGCAGCGGCTCCGCAAACGCCTGGGCGAGTTGCTGCGTGATGTCCTGGGAGGTCACGTGGCCACCCCCCTCACGTGCGGGCTTGCCGCCGGCACTCTTCAGGCTGAGATCCACGTCCGGCGACTCGGCGCGCAGGGCTCCGGCCGTGCACTTCTCCTTCGACCGGTGCGAGAACGAGTCCAGCTGGAAGAACTTGATCGCGTTCTCGTGGGTCATCTGGTGGATCTCCGCCTCCGGAACGCCCTCGAGGCTCTTCCAGAGACGCTCGGGGGCGTTCGGCCAGGTGGTGTCCGAATGCGGGTAGTCGCACTCCCATGTGATGGTGTCGATGCCGACGTCGTGTCGGTTCTTCACACCCGCAACATCGTCGATGAAGCAGGTCACGATGTTGCGACGGAAGACGTCGGAGGGCTTCAGATCTCCGAAATCCTGATTCGTCCAGTACTTGTGGTGCTCGTACACGTAGTCGGCTCGCTCGAGGAAGTACGGCACCCAGCCGATGCCGCCCTCGGAGAGCGCGAACTTGAGGTCCGGATACTTGCGCAGCACCGGCGACCACAGCAGATCGGCCGCACAGCTCACGATGCTGATCGGGGTCGTGTGGATCATCACGTCGACGGGCGAATCCATCGACGTGAACACCATCCCCGAGGACGACCCGATGTGGATGCAGATCACCGTGCCTTCATCGCAGCACGCTTCCCAGAAGGGCTTCCAGTGCTCGTCGTGCAGGCTCGGTAGACCGAGCTTCGTCGGGTTGTCGGTGAAAGTGACCGCGTGGCAGCCCTTCTTCGCGAGCCGGCGGACCTCTTCCGCCATCAGCTGCGGATCCCAGATCTGGGGAACGCCCAGTGGGATGAAGCGGCCCGGGTAGCTGCCGCACCACTCGTCGACGTGCCAGTCGTTGTAGGCCTGGCTCATGACGCGGGCGAGCTCCTTGTCGGGCTGCCGTGCCCAGAGTTGCCCGCAGAAGGCGGGGAACGACGGGAAGCACATGGAGGCAAGCACGCCGTTCACGTTCATGTCGCGGATGCGCTCGTGGATGTCGAAGCAGCCCGGCCGCATCTGGTCGTACGAGGTGGGCTCGACGCCGTACTCCTCGGGCCGACGACCCACGACAGCATTCAAACCGATGTTGGGAAGCTGGTCTCCCTCGAACAGCCAGACGTCCGTGCCGTTCGGCTTGCGGACGACCCGCGGAGCCCGCGCCTTCCACTTCTCGGGCAAGTGCTGGTCGAACATGGTCGGGGGCTCGACGACGTGGTCGTCCACGCTGACGAGGATCATGTCATTCGCGTCCATGCGGGCTGCTCCCGTTGAATTCGAAGAATCTGACGGATCGTCAGATCATTCTACCCCCGGTCCTTCGTGCTTGACAACCCGGCTAGGAAGTCGCGGCCAATAAACCGTTCCGACCGTCGTCAACCGGCGCGGAATTCAGGCCGACCGGGGAGGCGACCGCTCCGCCGGAGCCCGTAGTCGATACAGCAAGCCCAGGAAGAGCAAACCGCCGAAGAACACGTAGGACTGCACGAAATTGACGGAGGTCTCGGCGAATAGCCGATTCACCACCCGGTAGTTGTTCGCCACGAGCAGGTAGGAAACCGCGAGCACGGCGAGATTCAGCCGTCGCCCTCGGCTCGTCTCGAGCACTACCGGAAGAGTCAAGGCGAAGAGTGGGAGGAACACGCCGTAGTGGTGCGTCCAGACGATCGGCGAGGCGATCGTCACGCTCACGATCAGGATGGAAAGATCGACTTCCGGTGCTGTATCGCGCCTGCGATGAAACAGAGCGCCTGCGATCAAGAGGAGCGAGGCTGCCAGGGTCGCTGCATAGACGCGGCCGTCGAAGGGAGGAAAGGCGTTCGCCCACTCTCGGTTATTGCCGTTCCCCAGCAAGCGGTGGGCGAGACCGTTCACCGACTGGTTGTGGTTGAAGCTCTCGCCGTGCTGCCCGAGGTACGACAGCACCCCGAGGTAGTCGATGTGATTCGACAACCCGTAGAGGCCGAGGGAGACGAGGCCAGCAATGCCGACCACGACCGACCAGCCGGCCGCGAAGCGGTACCGGCGTCGCAGCAGCGCCCACACGACCAGCAAGCCGAGTTGGGGCTTGATGAGACAGATCACTCCCGAGATCGCGCCAGCCGTCGCCTGGCGTCCGACCAGCCACGCCAGGACCAGACCCGCCACCAGCGCGTTGATCCACGTCTGCACCTGGCCGAGGTAGAAGCCAAACACCAACGGGTAGAAAGTCGCCCCGGCGAGCAGCCCGAGCGCAATCCGCAGCCCGCGATCGACGGGAGGCCCGCCAGCCGAGCGGACGAGGATCCGGCTCGAGACCAGCACCGTGAGCAAGACCGCCACCCAGGAAATCCCGTTCAGCGCCTCGTTCGAGACCCACCGCTTGCCGCCAATGCCGCGCAGCCCGTCGAGAAAGAGAACGCTCGTCGGGGGATACTGAAACTTCACTCCCCGGTCGAAGAAGATCTCCTGATACAGCAGTTCCTCCCGCGGCTCAGACAGCCAGTCCCGCGCCAGCCGCATAGGCTTCCAGGAGTCTTCGTGGGCGATCCGGCGGAGCCATGTGCCCGTGTAGTCGAGAGACGTGATCTGCTGGGGCTGCGCTGGCAGGCGTGGGAGCAGCAGGTTCACGCCGAGGCAAGCAACGGGAACGAAGATCAACAGGCAACGGGTGAGAGGCGTCCAACGACTCATGGCGTACCCGGGACGGTAGCTCCAAGACCCCTGCCCCGAGGGGTATCGTCGGCCGTCGCTGTGCTGTACTTACGTGCCTGAACTGCCGACCCCTCCAGGAGGCGACGGACACATTGGGCAGCGGTTTCTCGAAAAGAGGAAAAGTCGTTCCCAAATTTCCGAAGAGGCTTGGATCCCGCAGATCACGAGACAAAAAAGCACTGTCGATACAGACACTTACAAATATCTTCTTCAGCCTGGAGCTGGCACCGGCATTGCAGGTATTCAGACCGGAACGCGTGCGTTCGGAGTGGACCGGAGAGAGTCTTCGGTGCTGCCCGAGGCACGCGTAGGACACTCAAAAAGGTGGTTTAAAAACCATGCGAAAGCTCATTGTTCTATTGGCAACAGCCGGCCTCCTATTAGGACTCACGGGTTCGGCTCAGGCGGGCGAGTTCGATCCGCCGAACAGTACGCTGAGCCTGCTGCTTGGCGGTCTCCCTGCGATCACGATCAGTGCTCTCACGGGCACCCAGAGCGTGATCACGCTCGGCGTTGGCAGCATCCTCGGAATCTCGACCGGTCATAACATCGCGATCGCCGGCACTGCGTGGTCGACCGTCAACTTCGGTCCGGGCACCTCGCTCTTTACGGGCGTTCCGCTGATTTCGAACCTGAAGGTCACCGTCAACAACGGGAGCCCCCATCTGCTGCAGGATGGCTTCCAGGTCGCCTCCAATCAGCTCGGTGGCGGCGGAGTGGTCGGCCCCGGGTTTGGCGGCCTCTGGCGGATGAACGGTCAGACCGTCATTCACGCTCTCAACGGCGCAATCTTGCTGCCGGTGCCGCTCAATAAGCTCGGCGGAAATATGGGCGAAACGACGATGGTGACGCTGATCGGTCAAAACATCACGGTCGAGAACGGTCCCTTCATCACAAACGCGTGGGTGATCACCGCTGTCACGGGGAACATCATCACAATCCCGGCTCGCGGCAATATCCAGGGCGTTGCGTTTACCCTGCAGCCGACGTCGAACGAGACGGCGATGACTCCCTCGACCAACGGTGGCTATGCCTCCATCTCGGGCGGCCTCGCGTACGAGAACCACACCGTGACGATCTCCGGCACCAACAACCTGGCTTCGGCCGCGAGTTCGGTGGCGGGGCGAGTGACGGTGGTCGCACCCCTGCGGATCAACACCTCGGCGATCTCAGGAATCATCCCGGGTGCGGGTATCGCTCATTTCGAGTTCGTCCCCGAGCCGGGCACCATACTGTTGCTCGTCTCTGGTGCCGTTGGCCTCGCGGTCATCGGTCGCAGGCGGATGCGCAAGTAATCCATCAGCCTGACACAACCGTGTAACGGAAGGGCCACCCTCTCGAGGGTGGCCCTTCTTCTTACTGGTGATGCCGCGGGCCGCTAGCGCCTGGCGCCCTCCATCGGCGGGCGCGGCGGAGGCCTCGCACCGAAAGCACGCGGGCTCGCAGGCTTTCCCCAGCGCAGCTCGCGCCGCACTCTCGTTCAGGAGTTACCGTCTGCGCGTGGGCGACATGACGTTCAAACCCGGGATTCGGGCTCCCGAGGACTCCACGGGAGAGTCCGTGCTCTGCTTCGTCTTCCGGAAGCGGGACTTGCTGGTCACCGATTCGTTCGAACTCCCGAACCTCGAGATCTTGAACCAGGCCGGTCTCGAC